>NZ_JACHIA010000005.1:0-300000 GCF_014202995.1 Longimicrobium terrae | reverse complement strand
GTGTCGGTCGGCTGTTCTGGCACGCCTCCCGTGCCGCCGTTCCGAGGCGGGCCGTAGTACTCGATCACGGGAGAAACGATCAGAAATATTCCGGTCTCGTTCCAGTAGCAGTCTGGTTTGGACAGGTAGAAGAACCCGGCCATCTCAATGCCGCCCATTCCACCAAGATTGTGGGCCACGAAGCGGTAACGGGTCCAGAAGACCAGGTCCTGCTCAACGATTCCTTCTCCCCGAAAGAACTCGCCGTTGTGGTTGGCCACCATCCCCACCCTGGCGGGACACAGCCCATCGCCGTCCGGTCCCTGATAGTTCTGGGCCTGCAACTCGGCGGCGCACAGAACCGCGACCAGCAGCACCGCCCCACGAGCCGCCAATGCGGCCGCGCCCACCCGGGCCGCGGTGCTCACGGGACCGGGGCGAGCACGGTTACTCTCCCCACGCCCGGCACCAGCACATCACCGGCGGACGGTGCCTCGCGCAGACGGGCGGCAAACGCGCTGGAACCTCTCGACAGGTTCTGCATCGACAGGCGGGGCTCCTCCGCGCCGCTTTCATTGAAGATCCGCTGATCGCGAGTCACGAACATGATTCGTCTGCCCGTGATCGACGGGTTCGCGATCTCGTCCCGGCGCAGCGCGAGGTCGGCGAGGATGAACGATTCATCATCCAGGCTTTCCCTGGAGAAAATCAGCATCCGGCTCCCTCGTCCGGCAGGGTCGCGGACGAGCACGGCCACCGCACCGGAAAGCAGCGCCTCGTCCGTCAGCGCAATCGCGACGGGAACGGTCCTCCACTGCTGCGACCGCGCCGCGGCCTCGCCCGCCATGCGGTCCGCGATCCGGGCGTGCACGGCGCCGGCGCTCTCCCGGATGGCGGGGTCCACTTCCCCGGGTCCGATATAGCGCACACCCGGGCCGGCTTCGCGCCCGGTTTCAGCCGCGTCGCTCATGGTTCTGCTCACGGTGACGGGAGGGATCGTGGTCTGCACCGGACGCGGCTCGCATGCGGACGCCACCAGCAGAACGGCAACCAGATACCAGCTTTTCTTCATGGACGGATGCTCCGCTGGAGAGTGAGAACAGCCAGCCCAACCGGAATCCACGGTAATCGCCCGGACACCACCGCGCAACACCTTTGTACCCGAAATGATCTGAGTCCTTTTGGATATTACCCCTACAGCGGCGTATCCCCGTGCCCTGGCCTCGCGGACTGTTCCCGCCGTAACGCGGTCCTACTTGCGCGCGGAGCGGAGCGCCATTATCATCTTGGCCGTACCCTCACGGGTGCCGCGGCGAGTTGCAGCGATTGCTCCGCGTTATAAATGTGCTAAAGCGCTCGGTAGCCCCGGCGCGTTTTGCGTTGGGGCTTTTTTGCGCGCCTTGCCCCCGGGACGGCGCGCACCAGGGCGGGAACTGCAAGGCGGATCATCCGCCGTCGACGACTCGGGCTGCTTCATCCGGCGGCCTCTGCATCCTTTTTGATCACCGTACCACCGCAGGAGCACCGATGAGCACCGTGCTGACTTCCACGGACGCGCCGGCCACCGTGACGTACACGTTCACCTCCGAGTCGGTGAGCGAAGGGCACCCGGACAAGGTCTGCGACTACATCGCCGACAGCATTCTGGACGCCCACCTGCAGCAGGACCTGGCCAGCCGCGTGGCGTGCGAAGTTCTCGTCAAGGAGGACCACGTGGTGCTCGCCGGCGAAATCACCAGCAACGCCAAGGTCGATTTCGAGGCCGTCGTCCGCCAGGCCATCCGCGAGATCGGCTACACGGACGCGGACCAGCCCTTCCATGCCGACACGGTGAAGATCGTGAGCCTGCTTTCCGCGCAGGCCGCCGAGATCGCCCAGGGCGTGGACGAGGACACCAGCGAGAGCGGCGAGCAGGGCGCGGGCGACCAGGGCATCATGTTCGGCTACGCGACGAACGAGACGCCGGAGCTGATGCCGCTGCCCATTCTGCTTTCGCACCGCCTGTCCCGCATTCTGGCCCAGCACCGCAAGGCCGGCACGGTCAGCTGGCTGCGCCCGGACAGCAAGACGCAGGTGTCCGTGGTGTACGAAGGCAACACGCCGGTCGCCGTGACGGACGTGCTGATCAGCACGCAGCACTCGGCCGACGTGAGCCGCGAAGAGATCCGCCACTTCGTGGTGACCACCGTCATTCCCGAGGCGCTGGGCAGCTGGTACCACGACGACGTGCGGGTGATGGTGAACCCCACCGGCAGCTTCGTGCAGGGCGGCCCGTCGGCCGACGCCGGCGTGACCGGCCGCAAGATCATCGTCGACACGTACGGCGGCATGGGACGCCACGGCGGCGGCGCGTTCAGCGGCAAGGATCCCAGCAAGGTGGACCGCAGCGGCGCGTACTTCTGCCGCTTCGTGGCCCGCGAGATCGTCAAGGCGGGGCTGGCCCAGCGCGCCGAGGTGCAGGTGGCGTACGCCATCGGCGTGGCGCAGCCGGTGTCGGTGAAGGTGGACACGTTCGGCACCGGCGACGCGCGCGCCGCGGCCGAGTACGTGCGCGAGAACTTCGACTTCCGCCCGGCGGCCATCATCGAGCGGCTGGAACTGCTGCAGCCCATCTACCGCCAGACCACCAACTACGGCCACTTCGGCAAGTCCGAGCTGCCCTGGGAGCGGTAGGCAGGCATTCCACGTTGGTGGTCTCGATGATGGGCGCGGGCCGCTGACTCTGGAACTGCATCTCACGCGGAGGTCGCGGAGGTACGCGGAGGTACGCGGGGGAGTATCGTGCAGGGCCCGTGATCACGCGGGTTGACAGGGCCCGGAGCTCCGGGCCATAGTAGAACCAGCGGGCGGAATCATCCGCCCACCACAGACGAGCAGAACACGACGATGGCGATCCGCGCCGCTTCCCTGATGTGCATGTGCATGATGTGTCAGTGCGTCCTCCCCACGGGAGAGACGGACGGGCGCGCACGTGCACGCAGGTCGCACGGATAGCGCGAACGGATCGCCGGAGCCAGCCTCCGCCAATCTGAACCCCGCCCGGCCCTCTCCCCACGGAGAGGGCCGGGCTTTTTTTCGTCCATCGCATCACCACGCCAGGAGCACCGAATCATGAGCATCATCAGCGAAACCGAACGCAAGCTGGGCCTGGGCACCCGCGCCGTGCACTCCGCGCAGGAACTGGCCGATCCCGCCACGAACGCGCGCGCCGTGCCGATCTACGCGACGACGTCGTACGTGTTCAACAGCCCGGACCACGCGGCCAGCCTCTTTGGCCTCAAGGAGTTCGGCAACATCTACACGCGCATCATGAACCCCACCACCGACGTGTTCGAGCGCCGCATCGCGGAACTCGAGGGCGGCGTGGCGGCGGTGGCCACCAGCAGCGGCCAGAGCGCGCAGACGCTGGCCCTGCTCAACCTGGCGCAGGCCGGCGACAGCATCGTCGCCTCATCCGCGCTGTACGGCGGCACCTTTACGCTCCTCAAGTACACGCTTGGGCGGCTGGGCATCACCACGCGCTTCGTGGATGGAAACGATCCGCAGGCGTTCGCCGACGCCATCGACGAGACCACGAAAGCGGTCTACGTGGAGACCATCGGCAACCCCAAGCTGGAGGTCCCCGACTTTCGCGCCATCGCCGACGTGGCGCACGCGGCCGGCGTTCCGCTGGTGGTAGACAACACCTTCGGCACGCCCTTCCTGGCCCGCCCGCTGGAGCACGGCGCGGACGTCGTGGTCCACTCCGCCACCAAGTGGATCGGCGGGCACGGAACGGCCATCGGCGGCGTGGTGATTGACGGCGGGACGTTCGACTACGCCGCCAGCGAGCGGTTCCGCGGGTTCTACGTCGATCCGGAACCCGCCTACCACGGCCTCAGCTTCGCGCCCACGTTCGGCAACATCGCCTACGCCATCCGCCTGCGCGTGCTGCTGCTGCGCGACATCGGCGCGGCGGTGTCGCCCTTCAACTCCTTCCTCTTCCTCCAGGGGCTGGAGACGCTGCATCTCCGAATCCGCCGTCACAGCGACAACGCGCTCGCCGTCGCCCGCTTTCTGGAGGGGCACCCGGCGGTGACGTGGGTCAGCTATCCCGGGCTGGAAAGCCACCCCACGCACGAGACGGCGAAGAAGTACCTGGATGGCGGATTCGGTGGGGTGCTGACCTTTGGCGTGCTGGGCGGGGAGGACGCGGCCAAGAAGGTGATCGAGGCCAGCAAGCTCTTTTCCCTCGTGGCCAACGTGGGTGACGCCAAGAGCCTGATCATCCACCCCTGGAGCACCACGCACGAGCAGCTGGAGCCGGTGGAGCGCGAGGCAGCGGGGGTGACGGCGGACCTGATCCGTTTGTCCGTGGGCATCGAGGACGAGGTGGACCTGATCGCGGATCTGGATGCGGCCCTGCGCGCCGCCGTCGGCTTGTGAGCGGGCGGATCATCGTCCTGAAGTTCGGCGGCACGTCGCTCGGCTCGGCCGGGCGCGTGCGCCGGGCGGCGGCGCGCATCGCGGCGCACGTGTCGCGCGGACGGCGGCCCGTGGTGGTCGTGAGCGCGGCGGGGCGGACGACGGACCTGCTGGTCCGCCGGCTGTCCGCCGTCGCTCCCGGCGGGCGGCCGGACGCGCGCGAGGCGGATCGCGCGCTCGCCACGGGCGAGGACCTGAGCGCGGCGCTGCTGGCCGCGGCGCTGGCGGGGCTCGGCGTCCCCGCGCGCAGCCTGCGCGGCGGTGAGGCGGGGGTGCGCGCCGCAGGCGAGTTCTGCGGCGGCCGCATCGAGCGGGTCGATGAGGGACCGCTCCTCGCCCTCCTGGAATCCGGCGTCGTCCCCGTGGTCAGCGGCTTTCAGGGCGCGCGGGCGGATGGGGAAACGCTGACGCTGGGGCGCGGCGGATCAGACACGTCCGCGGTCGCGATCGCGGCGGCGCTGGGCGCGGAGTGCCACATCATCACCGACGTTTCCGCGGTGCACGACCAGGATCCGCGGACGGATGCGGATGCCCGCGCGCTGGCGGAAATCGATCCGCTCGCCCTCGTCGTTCTCGCCGAGGCGGGGGCGCGTGTCGTCCATCCCGAAGCCGCGCGCCGGGCGCTGGCGGACCGCGTTCCGTTGCGCGTCTACGCGTGGTGGGCGCCGCTTTCCGGCCGCGGGGGAACCCGAATCCGCCCCGCCGCCGCGCTTTCGGAGGCCGCGTGACCGATCGCCAGCTTCGCACGCAGCACGTTCCCGAGTTCACGCTGGAAAGCGGCGAGGTCCTGCGCGACGTGCGGCAGGCGTACCACCTGGACGGCGAGTTGAACGCCGCGCGCGACAACCTGGTCCTCGTGATCCACGCACTCACCGGCTCCGCCGACGCCGCGGGCGACTGGTGGCGCGGAACCATCGGCCCCGGGCTGCCCATCGACACGGACCGGTACGCCGTGCTGTGTACCAACCTGCTCGGCTCCTGCTACGGAACCACGGGTCCGTCCGAGCCGGGCAGGGAGGCGCTTCCGCGCGTCACCACGCGCGATCAGGCGCGGCTGATCCATCGATTGATCGAAGAACTGGGGATCGGCTCCGTCGCGCTCGTCGCCGGCGGGTCGCTGGGCGGAATGGTGGCGCTGGAGTGGATGGCGGAACACCCGTCGATCCCGCGCGCCGCAGTCATCTTTGCCGCGCCGGCCGCGCACACGGCATCCGCCATCGCGTGGAATCACATCCAGCGGCAGGCGATTGCGGCGGGCGGCGAGCGCGGGCTGGAGATCGCCCGGATGATCGGGATGATGACGTACCGCACGGCGGAGGAGCAGGAGATCCGCTTTGCGCGCGGGACGGAGGAGGACGGGCGCTGGTCCATCGCCTCGTACCTGGAGCACCACGGACGCAAGCTGCGCGGCCGCTTTGACATCGGCAGCTACGTGGCGCTGACGCACGCGATGGACTCGCACGACGTGGGGCGCGGCCGTGGCGGAATTCGCGCGGCGCTCCATCCGCTTGCGGACAGGCTCGTGGGCGTCGGCATCCCCGGCGACCTGCTGTACGGCGCCGCGGACGTGCGGGCGTGGACGAATGCGTCCGGCGCCGCGTACCGCGAGATCCACTCGATCCACGGGCATGACGCCTTTCTGCTGGAACCGGAGCAGGCCGGGCGCATTCTGGCCGACGCACTCGCAGGCGCACACGCGCCGCCCAAGGAGCAAGACGATGAGCACCCTGCTGGAGATTGACGGCGCGCCGGTCCGTTTGACGCCACCGCCGCGCGAACCGCGGACGCTGCGCGTGGCGCTGGCCGGCTGCGGCACCGTGGGCGGCGAGCTGGTGCGCCTGCTTCACCAGGGCGCAGGGGAGATCCGGGCGCGGCACGGCGTGCGGGTGCGGCTGGTCCGCGTCCTGGTGGCCCACGCGGGCCGGCCCCGTCCATCGGAGCTGGACCCCGCGCTGCTGACCACGGACCTGGACGCGTTTCTGGCGGAGGACGCGGACGTCGTCGTCGAGGCGATCGGCGGGCTGGATCCCGCGCTGCGCATCGCGCGGACGACGCTGGGCCGCGGGCGGCGGCTGGTGACGGCAAACAAGGCGCTGATCGCCGCGCACGGGCCGGAACTGGCGGAGCTGGCGCGCCGGCACCGCACGCGCATCGACTTCGAGAGCGCCGTCGCGGGCGGAATTCCCGTCATTCGCGCGCTCCGCGACTCACTGGGGCTTACGGGGATCGCGCGCATCCGCGGCGTGCTGAACGGGACCACCAACTTCATCCTCACCCGGCTGGACGAGGGATGGCGGTACGCGGATGCCCTGGCGGACGCGCAGGCGCGCGGATTCGCGGAGGCCAACCCCGCGCGCGACCTGTCCGGCGAGGACGCGGCGGACAAGCTGCGCATCCTGGGATGGCTGGCGTTCGGCATCCGCCCCGACGCGCTGGTCCTGCGCCGCCGCGGCATCGACCCCGACCCGGAGCGGCTGGCGGCCGACGCGCGGCTGCTGGGCGGCGCGCCGCGCCTCGTCGCCGAAGCGGTGCAGACGGAGGCGGGCGTGGTGGCGGCGGTGGAGCCGGTGATCGTTCCCTCCGCCGGTGCGCTGGGCCGCACGCGCGGCGAGGAGAACGTGGTGGTGATCGAGAGCCGGGCCAACGGCGGCGTGGCGCTCAGCGGCCCCGGCGCGGGCGGATCACCGACGGCGAGTTCGCTGCTGGCGGATCTGGTGCGGGGCGCCGGCCGCCTTCCCCGCCCCGCCCCGGTCGCGCCCCTCTCCGTTGCCGACACGCGCGAGCACCGCTGGGCGCTCAGCGTCGCGCGCACGCAGGCGGCCGGAGGCATCCTGGAGCGCACGCTGAGCCGGGCGGGGATCGTGTCCACCGCCGTGCTGGCGGACGGGGACCGGCGGGTGGCCGTCACCGGGCCGGTGGGCTGGCAGCGGGTGGACCTGGCGCTGCGGGCGCTCAGTGCGGAGCGGCTGGCCCCGGTCGTCTCGCGCGTGGAGGTGCCGGTGTGACGCGTCAGCCGGGTACACGAGCGATGACGGGGGCCGATTGTGTGCGGCTTGGCGAGCCGGTTCGCGCGGAGCGGGTCGCCGCCCCGGGCCGGGATGAAAACCAACGTGTTCCCCACCCGCCAACTCAGAGGAAAGTCACGAACTCCGGGAGCAGCGAGCCCGCCTGGTTTCCTCTCCACTTGCACCGCCACGGCCCGGGCTGGTTGTCGAACCGGGATGAACCCGCCCCGTACCGCCGGAGTACTGCAGCGTAGATACTGGCAGAGTCACTCGGAGACCGGGTCCGCCGAAAGAGAGATCTCCAGTGACAGCCTTGGCCTCGGCTCACTGAACAGCCTCAACCTCGAAGTTTGCCCGTCCGGCTCCGGACAACAACGAAAAGACCAGCAACATCGCATCCCGCAACCGAGCCTTTTACTGCTTTGTTATCGTGAATACTCCTGTCGCCTGTGGAACCGATTCCGTGGACCAGTTCCCCGCAATCGATCCTTCATGTACTTCTCCCCTCAAGCTAAGTCCGCCATCAGTTACACGAGGGGCAAGTTCCATGATAAGCACACTGTCGCCGGACGCCTGGAACTCCCTGCCAGCAGGCGTAGGAGCACCTATTCGCACTCCGAATCCACGCAACTGACCACTGTAGACGCCGAGTGCACCAGAATCGGAGACAGAATCTACTCTCAACAAAAGAACAAGTGTATCCCGCAACGTGCCATGGTACTTTCTCGCGCTGGGGCTGAGATCTGGCCGCTCCCTCGCAACGAGAGTCAACCGGTAGATTTCACCCGCTTGCCAGAATACCGGATCGGCGCTGCGGCAAGCGCTTGCCAGACAGAGCGGTACACCGACCATTCGCATTGCTCGAAGAAGATTCATCACCACGGTCTCCGCAACTCTGGAACTGAGATCAGTAATATTGCCGAACCCCTAGCCACGCTCGCATAACGGACGGAAGTTGCGAGCGGACCGTGTTCTCAAAGTCTATGATACAGCCCGTTCCGCCCGGGTTCGGGTCGGCTCCACAGCTCGCGTCCAACTTTCCGTAGTACCCCCCAGCATGCCCCAGTTCGTGCCCTAGAGTAGCTGCCCAATTGTATCGCCAGTCGCGCCCCAATCTGGCGTTGTCGTAATTCGCTTGTTCAGTGAAAGAACGGCTCAGGAATATTTCGGACCATCCACCCGGTTGAGTTGGCGGGCTGAATGAGTTTCTTCCAATTTGATCCTCCTCCTCATTCCTCGCCTCGCGAATCAGAATACGAACCTTAGGATCTGCATCGAGTTCATCATAAAGGCGTCTGAACGCGCGCGAGTGATTCCTCAGGTAGGTGATGTTCATTTGTGCAATTCGACCTTGAACCTTGATTGAATCCACGCTCAAGCCATACGGATCAGAGTAGCTGACCGGGTCCCCCGCCGCGAACCCGTACGCGTTCAGCCCGCCCGCGAGGCCGATGGGGTCTTCCTGGCTGAAGCGGCCCGCCTGCGCATCGTAGTACCTGTTCCGCATGTACAGGTTTCCCGTCAGGTCCCGCTTGTTGTGCACCAGGCTCCCCACCCAGAAGTCCGGGTTGCCGGGCGGCGTGCCCCTCTGGCTGTTGTCCAGCCAGATGTGGCTGCCGGACCACTGCACCGCGGCCAAGCAGTACCAGTACATCCCGTTCACGTTTGGAAGCGCGCCCTGTTCGCTGGACCCGCCCGGCTGGTAACCGTCCACTGTCTCGAGGTCGCCTTCCGTGGTGGGCACCCGCGCGCACCGCTGCCGCTCGCCCGTGATGAACGTGCCCATCTTGTAGTCGCCCCGCCAGTTCGTGTGCGGGTAGATGGTCAGCGGCTGCATGCTGAGCGGGGCCTGCACGGTGTCGTACCGGGTGAACAGCGAGTCCCGGTAGTCGAACCGGTGCACCGCCAGGGGATGGTCCAGCGCCGCTCCGAACGTGTACGCCACCCGCCCGGTGGTGATCTGGTACGGCGGAAGCTGACCCGCGGGGGTCACGTCGCGCTCGGGATCCTCACCCCCGGCGCGAATCTCCCACAGCAGCCGGTCTCCATCCCACACCGTCCGCGTCACCTTGTCCAGGCACGCCATCTCGCAGATTTCACGGCTGCGCACCAGCACACGGCGCCCCAGCGCATCGTACCGGTACTCCTCGTACACCGACCGGTCACCCGCGCGCGGCATGTAGCACTTCATCTCCGTCGCGCCCAGCGGAAAGCGCCAGTAGACGCTGTGGGGAATGGATGCCGTGCTCCACGCGCACGCCTTCATGTCCACGACGCGCAGCCGGTCGGCCGGGTCGTAGTAGCTGACCCTGCCCTCGTTGCGGCGGGTGTTCACCATGCCGTCGTACAGGCGGCTGTCACTGGACCAGCGTGTGTTGCCCGCCGAATCAAACCGGACCTGACGGACCGCGGTGTTGTCGGCGTTCCACCCCGGCGCCCCAGCCTCGCTGACAAGCCGGCCCGTGCCCGCTTCGTACATCCGCCTCCGCACGTGCAGCTGCGGAATGTCCTGCGTGGCGTAGTCGAACTTTTCTTCCGTCGCGGTGTTGCCGAGCGCGTCCTGGATGTAGCCCTGCTCGGTGTACGAGGTCCCGTCTCCGATCCGCGACCACGCAAGGCTGCCCAGCCCCGAGTAGAAGTTCTGCACGGTGCCGATCTGCTGCTGCACGAACACCATCTTGCCGCGGGCGTCGTACACCATGGAGTCGGAATCCACCAGCCCCGGGCCGGGGATCGTCAGCCGCCTGCTGCGCAGTCGTCCCTCCCCGTCGTGCGCGTAAACTTCCGTCACTCCGTTCGGGTACAGTTCGCCCGTCATTTCACCCGCGACGTTGTAGGCGAACTGGTGCGTACCCACGGGATCCTGCACCGAGGCAAGCGCGCCCGTAGTGGGATCGTAGTTGTTATAGACGGTCCACCCGCCCGTGGGAGCCAGCGTGGCCGGGTGGACCAGGGCCGTCCGCCGCCCCGCCATGTCGTAGGCGTACCGCAGCCCGTACACGTGCTGCGTGGTGTCGCGCGTGGCGTACGTGGCGATGACCAGCGTGTCGCCCGAGATGGAACCATTGGGATTGTATCCCCGCCGCACGATGGCGTCGCGGTTGGCCGCGTACAACATGTTGCCCATCACGTCGTACGAGTACCGCTCCACATCCCCCTGCAGGTCGACCGTCCCGTTCGCGACCGTAGCGTTCCCCGACGCGTCCGTCCCGAACCGGGGGAACAGGAAGTTATTGGGCCCGCCGGCGGGAATAGTGTCGCGGCGAGATACCCCGGCTCCGGGGATGGTGCGGGTCCGCAGCCGGTTGGCTGCGTCGTAGGCAAGGGTGATGCGGTAGCCGCGACGCGACCGCGTGGCCACCACGTTCCCGGCGTTGTCGTACACCGTCGAGTCGCGCATTCCCTTGGCGTCGATCTCGACCGTCTTGCGCCCGGCGGCGTCGTACTCGAACCCGGTATGGAATACACCTACGTGCGCGGTGTCGGGCACGGCCCAGCGGCGCACGGCTGTCAGTTCGCCGTACGTGTTGTACACGTTCTCGACGTAGAGACGCTCCTCCGGCGTGGTCCATGGCGCACCGAGCGACGGATTGGTCGTGGCGATGGACATGGCCGGCCCGCGGCTGACCGTCAGCGCCACGCGGCCCGCCGAGTCATACACCACGCTGTCGCGGCGGAACAGGCCGTGCGCCGGGTCCACCGGGCTGGTGGTCATCCACGGGCGACCCAGGCCGTCGTTCACGTACTCGGTACGGATCTTGGTAGGGCTCACCGTCGAGGCCATGTTCCCGACGCCGTCGTAGTAGATGGAGTCGCCCATCACCCCGTGCTCCACGTTCGCCGGCGTGCGCACGGTGGCCGGCATCCCGGCGAAGGCGCTCCCCGCGGGATAGTACCCGTAGTTCACGCGGCGCCCGGCGTCGTTCCCCAGCTGCTGCCACAGCCGGTTCCCCGTCGCCGCGTCGTAGGCCATGGTGTCCTTGCCCACCAGCTGCGTCAGGGCACCGGTCGACGAGACCTCATAGCGGGCGATCCGCACCGGCGCGTCCCACGTGTCGTCGTAGAGCACGGTGGTCCGCGAGTTCCGCCCGTCGTTCAGCGGGTTGATCACCTGCGTCGACGTCACCCGGCCGCGCGCGTCGTACTCCGCGGTGGAGCGCAGTCCGTTGGGCGCCACCGTTTCCGTCGGCAGCGCGGGAAAGCGGGTATCCCCCCGGGTGACGGTGGTCACGGCCCCAAGCGGGTCCTGCGCCGCCACCGGCCCGCCCCAGCGGTCCAGCCAGAAGCGCGTGGTGTCCGCCGCGTTCTGGCGCGGCCCGTCGATGGTGGTGATGACCTGCGCGGCGGGGACGGGCAGGCCCATGTTGGGGTGCCCGCGCGTGGACGCGTTGTAGTACACGTACCCGATGTCCCTGGCCGGGTCGCCCATCCACACGGTCGCGCGGGACAGCTCCGCGCCCCAGTCGTACTCGTACCGCGTCGTGGTGCCGCGCAGGCTGATGCTCCGCGTCATCCGGCCGGGCTCGGTGTTTTCCCCGTACTGAAACTGCCGCGCCGGCACGCCCGGATCCTTTATCCACAGCTGCCGCCCCGTCGCGTCCGGACCCAGCGTGACGGTGCGGGCCGCGTTGCCCGCCAGGTCGGGCGAGGTCACGCGGTTCAGGCGGCCGTTCGCGTCGTAGTAGAAGCGGAACGGCGGCTTGTGCGCCAGGTAGCCCACGCCCGTGGGCGTGAACACGGCCTGCAGCCGTCCGGAGTCGTGCCAGAAGTGCGTATGCCGGTCCAGCACATCCACGGTGGCGATGTGGCTGCCGTCCGCGCTGTAGTAGATGCTGGCGCCGTTGCGCAACCGCCGCACGTACGCCGCGTCCTGGTAGGTGGTGTTGGTGCGGAGCGTATCCGGCCGCCCGCCCGGGTTGCGGGCCACCCAGATCCCGTTGTCGCGCGCCAGCGGACCCTGCTGGTACAGGCGCGTGCTCCCGTCCCCGCCCACCCACAGGATCTCCTTGTAGCCGTTGTTGCTGGGCGAGAGCACCAGCTGCTCCAGCCCGGCGAGCCACCAGCCCCGGCCGAACGGGCTGTTCCTGCGGTTCACGATGGCGAACCGTCCACGGCGGATCCAGTCCTGCGTCTGTCCGTCCGCGTAGGTGGCGGTAACCACGAGGAAGTAGTCGTACACGCCCGTGTTCTGTTCCAGCGCGTTGTAGCTCAGCGAGACGTGGCTGGTCTGCCCCGGGGTGAAGTTGCTCCCCCGCCAGGTAGCCTGCGCCTGCAGCACCCCCGCCTCCGGCATGCTGCGCCCGGTGTGAACGCGCACAGTCACCTGCGTCAGCGCGGCGCGCCCCGTCGGCGGCGTCACGTAGACGCCGAACGTGGGGATCGGGTGCGCCTGGTCGCTGCCGTACAGAAGCGTGGGGGCGCGGCTGCGGTTCAGCACGCGGACGGCGGGAAGCGCGTGCGCCACCCGCAGTTCGCCGCACTCGTATACGCCGTCCAGGCCGGCCGGCGCGCTCAGGCACTGGCCGCGCGAGGCATCCGTTCCCGTGCCCGGCACCACCATCACCGGCGCGCGCGAGTCCCAGTGCGTCACGGGGCGGCCGGGCACCGCGTCGCGCCCGAACTGCTCCGCCGGGTACCAGTCGGCCTGAATGGAGTCCACCACCTGCCGGTAGTTGCCAGCCGTGACCCGCGGGCTCCACTTGGTCACCTCCGCCGGGGTGGCGGGACGGTCCCACAGGTGGCGGAAGAGCGAGTCCACCGCCACATCGGCGCCGTGGCCGGTCACGAACGCCGCCTGGTACTCCGCCGACTTCGCCAGATCCGCCACCAGCGCCGCCACCGTTCCGCCCCCGGTGGAGATCCACGACACGCGCGCCGTGATCTCCGCCGGCGTCGCATCGCGGTCCAGCACCTGGCGGTACGCCATCCGCACCACCTCGCTGAGCGCGGGGAGCGGGGAGGGCGGCACGGGCGGCGTGGGCGGCGCGAACGCAGCCGCCATCCCGCTCGCGCCGGCGCCCGGCTTCGCGGCCGCATGCAGCTTGTCAGGATTGGAGGAGGATGAAGCCGCGTGCCCCGCGCTCGCCGCCGGTCGCGCGGGTGCGGATGGACGGGCCGCGAGTTCGCGCAGGCCCAGCCAGCCCGCGGCGGAGAGGAAGGGGACGAAAACGAGTACCCGCGCATGGCGGGCGAGGGCGGAGCGGGAGTGTTGCGGCATGGAAGCGTCTGGAAGGAATGCGGCCCGGGGAGGACGGGAGCCGCGCCGTGATGCAGACCGATGATAACCGCGCCCTTGAAAGGTTGTAAGCTGGCGCGTAATAGCGGTCCTGATGCCCGGAACCGTGGCCTGTACACTTCGGAATCCGACAAAAGACCTTCGCAAACGGCGGAAGATTTCCATTGTGCCGGATGAAGTCGCAATCGGCACTTGGGAGACAGAATCTCCCTTGAGCTTACCGATCAGTCGTGTGCGATTGTCACCGAGCTAAGTGCGGCAATCCACCGTTTGGAGACTCTATCTGCACAGGAGAAGAAACCCCTCCGGTTACTTTGAAATGCAGCACAAGAATGGGCTGCCCAAGAACAGTCGCGTAGCCCGGAGGCGGACGGGCCGCGGACCCGAGCCCGATGAGGGGTGTCGCCTGTCACGGCAGAAGAACCTGACAGCCGGCCGTGAGCCCGGCTGTCCATGATGGACCGCGCATCTTTCACGGAGATCGGCGGCGCCTGCTCGTTGCGATCCCGGGCATTTGACGGTGCACGGGCTCTGCATCAATGATCATGCGTCCGCCCCTCCCCAGACACACAACCCGCCCCATGCCCTTCACGCAGACCCCGCCCGCGCTCGCCAACCAGTACGACGATGACCGGGCGCTGCTCTCCCTCCTCGCGCGCCTGCTCCCGCCCGGCGTCCTGGCCGCTGTGGAACCGTCGCTCCGGGAGATGGGCCGCGTCTCCGCCGAACTGTATCCCGCGCAGCTGGCGGACCGGGCGAGCGAGCCCACGCTGACGCAGTGGGATGCATGGGGCAACCGCGTGGACCGCATCGAACTGACGCCCCTGTGGCGGCAGGCGGAGCGCATCACGGCCGAGCACGGCGTGGTGGCCGTCGCGTACGAGCGGGCGCACGGCGCGCTCTCGCGCATCCACCAGTTCGCGCTCGCCTACCTGTTCACGCCCTCCACGGACATCTACTCCTGCCCGCTGGCGATGACGGACGGCGCCGCGCGTGCCCTGCTCGCGTCGGGAAACGAGGAGCTGATCGCCCGCGCCGTCCCCCATCTCACCTCCCGCGACCCCGCCGCGGTCTGGACCAGCGGCCAGTGGATGACGGAAACCACGGGCGGCTCCGACGTGGGCCGCTCGGAAACCGTCGCGCGGCGGGACGCGGACGGCGGATGGCGCCTGCATGGCCGAAAGTGGTTCACCTCCGCCGCCACCTCGCAGATGGCGCTCACCCTCGCCCGGCCGGAGGGGAATCCGCCGGGAGGGGCTGGGCTCGCGCTCTTCTACCTGGAGCCGCGCGACGCCAACGGTCGGCTGCGGAACATCCGCATCGACCGCCTGAAGGAGAAGCTGGGGACGAAAAAGCTGCCCACGGCGGAGCTTACGCTGGACGGCGTGCCCGCCATCCCCGTCGGCGCGCTTTCCGGCGGCGTGCGCTCCATCGCGCCCATGCTGAACGTGACGCGCACGTGGAACGCGGTCAGCGCCTGCGCCCTCATGCGCCGCGGGATCGCCCTCGCCCGGGACTACGCGGCGCGGCGGGAAGCGTTCGGCACGCGCCTCATCCACCAGCCGCTGCACGCGGACACGCTCGCCGGGCTGCAGGCGGAGTTCGAGGGCGCCCTGCACCTTACCTTTCGCGTCGCCGAACTGCTCGGCCGCGACGAGGCGGGGGTGATGGAGGAGGGGGACCGCCCCCTGCTGCGCGTGCTGACGCCGCTCGCCAAGCTGACCACGGCGCGCCAGTCCGTTTCCGTCACCAGCGAGGTGGTGGAGGCGTTCGGCGGCGCCGGGTACGTGGAGGACACGGGGATCCCCATGCTGCTGCGGGACGCCCAGGTGCTCACCATCTGGGAAGGGACGACCAACGTGCTCGCCCTCGACACGCTGCGCGCCCTGTCGTCGCCCGGCGCGCCGGAGCGGCTGGCGGCGGAAGCGGCCTCGCTGGCCGCGGCCGTACGCGACCCGTCGCTCCGCGCCGTGGCGGAATCCGCGTCGTCCGCCATCCACGGAGCAATGGCGTGGCTCGGCGCGAACGTGGCGGACCGCGTGATGGTGGAGGCGGGCGCGCGGCGCTTTGCGCTCACCCTGGGGCGCGGGATGGAAGCCGCCCTCCTCGCCGCGCACGCGCAGTGGGCGCTGGACCGCGGGGACGCGCGCCCGGCCGCCGCCGCGCGCCGGTTGGCAGCAAACGGAATCGACCAGCTTCGTTCCGCTGATGTGGACGACGCGCGCCTGCTGGCCGAATCGCCCCCGCGCGGGATGGCGGAAAGGGACTGAACCGCGCTCAACGTGCAAGAAAGATGGGCCCCGGCGTTGCCCCAAGCGGCGCCGGGGCGTACCTTTGCACCATTCGCGAAACCCGGTTCCGCCCCGCGGCGTTGCGCCGTGGCCGGAGCCAACCGAGTGCAACGGTGGGGTTCGCCCCACGGAGCAGTCATATGAGCGGCATCTCCACGCCCGACGTCCCCGCGCGCGGCTACGCGCCCGCCGGCAAGGACAACGGGATCGTAAAGAGCAAGGGCACCGTCAACCTGCCGCGCCCCGACGGCAGCGAGCCGGTGGCCCATCGCGCGCGCAAGCCGGAGTGGCTCAAGGTCCGCGCGCCCGGAGGCACCAACTACCTGCGCCTGCAGTCGCTGATGCGGTCGCAGGGGCTGCACACCGTCTGCGAAGAAGCGCACTGCCCCAACATCGGCGAGTGCTGGGAAAGCGGCACGGCCACGTTCATGATCCTGGGCGACGTCTGCACCCGCGCCTGCAAGTACTGCGCGGTCGCCCACGGGATGCCCACCGAACTGGACTGGGATGAGCCGCGCCGCGTGGCCGATTCGGTGGTGACGATGGGGCTGGAGCACGCGGTGATCACCTCGGTGAACCGCGACGAGCTCAAGGACGGCGGCTCCACCATCTATGCCGAAACCATCCGCCAGATTCACGAGCGCGTTCCCGGCTGCACCGTCGAGGTGCTGATTCCGGACTTCAAGGGCAACGAGGACGCCCTGCGCAACGTCGTGGAAGCGCGCCCGGAGATCCTGGCGCACAACATCGACACGGTGGAGCGGCTGTCCAAGCTGATCCGTCCCGGCGCGCGCTACTGGCGCAGCATCAGCTTTCTGGGCGCGGTAAAGCGGATGAACCCGGCGCAGCTCACCAAGAGCGCCATCATCCTGGGGATGGGCGAGACCGAGGACGAGATCTACCAGTCCATGAAGGACCTGCGCGAGGCCTCGGTCGACATCCTCACGCTGGGCCAGTACCTGCGCCCGTCGGAGCACCACGTGCCGCTGGACCGGTGGGTGCACCCCGACGAGTTCCGCCGCTGGAAGGAAATCGGCGAGCGCGAGCTGGGCTTCGGCCACGTGGAAAGCGGGCCGCTGGTCCGCTCGTCGTACCACGCCAAGGAGCAGGCGCGCACCATCGACGCGGGCGGTCCGGGAAGCATTACGCAGATCCTGGAGGCCGACGTGGATTCCGGCGCGGTGATCGACCCCGAGGAAGCCGCGATCCGCGCCGCGATGGTGACGCCGCCCGCGCCGCGCTTGGTTCAGATCGGCGGCCTGCGCTGAACCGGAGGGAGCGGTCATGGCCACGAATCCGAAGAACGCGACGGTAACGCTGGACGACTTCATCGCGGCCGCCGAAGCCAGCGAGCAGCGGCTGGAGTTCGTCGACGGGCAGATCGTGGCCATGAGCGGCGCGTCCATCCTTCACGGGCGCATCGCCCAGCGTATCACCTCCTCGCTGGACCGGCAGTTGGAGAACTCCGGATGCGAGATTCTGCGCGATACGCTTGTGGCGGCGGGAGTAGCGGACAACAAGTTTGTGCCGGATGTCATCGTGTTCTGCGGCGAGCCGGAGTACGAACGGCTTCGCGGCATTGAGATGATGCTGAATCCGGTGGTTCTGATCGAGGTGCTGTCGCCCACGACGGCGAACTATGATCACGTGACCAAGTGGGAGAACTACCGCCGGATCCCGAGCCTGCGTGAGTATCTGCTGGTTTCGCAGGATCGGCCCCGGGTGGAACAGTACACCCGGCAGGACTCGCGCTTCTGGCGATTCAGCGAGACCGAGGGACGGGATTCGGAGATCCGCATCGAGTCGCTGAACGCCACGCTGAGCTTGGCGCGAATCTACGCCGGACTGCGGCTTGGGGCGGCGGAACAGGAAGAAGCGCCGGCGGAGTGATCCGCCGGCCAACGAAGGTCATGAGGGGCGGAATCGCGCCCGGCGGATGAGCGTGGTTCAGGGGTTGCAGCAGGACGCGCCCGCTGAGAAGGGCAGCAAATGCGGGACGGCGCCGGCGGGGAACTCTCCGTCGCGCCTTGGAGGGAGTACGGGGAGAATGTTCCGGCTCGGAACAAATGGCGGCACGGGGTGCCCGATCACCGCTACAGAGATAACGGACTGATGGCAGACGACAAGAAGAAGGACACCTCGGCCGCCGTGACGGAAACCGTCCAGGCGGAAGACCGGTCGCCGGAAGCGGCGGCGGAAGCGGGCGGCGAGCTCGACCGCGCGTCGCAGACGGAGCACAAGCCCCGCCTGTCGGACGAGGAGCGGATGCAGGGGCTGAGCCCCGATCAGCTCAAGAAAATGATGTACGACATGCTGCTGGCCCGGCGCCTGGAGGAAAAGGTGGCCGAAGCCTACGCCCTGGGCCGCATCGGCGGCTTCTGCCACCTGTACATCGGGCAGGAAGCGGTCGCCATCGGCGCCATCAGCGCGCAGACGCCCGACGACTACGTGATGACCGCCTACCGCGAGCACGTGCACGCGCTGCAGTGCGGCATCACCCCCGGCGCCATCATGGCCGAGCTGTACGGCCGCGCGGACGGCTGCAGCAAGGGCAAGGGCGGCTCCATGCACATGTTCAGCGCCGAGCACAACTACCTGGGCGGCCACGGCATCGTGGGCGGCCAGATTCCGCTGGCGCTGGGCGTAGCGTGGAAGATCAAGTACCGCAAGGAAGACCGCGTCATCCAGGTGTACTGCGGCGAGGCCGCGGTAAACCAGGGCGCCTTCCACGAGTCGCTGAACATGGCGGCGCTGTGGAAGATTCCCATGATCCTCATCGTCGAAAACAACCGCTTCGGCATGGGGACGGCGTGGGAGCGCGCGTCGTCTCTCTACGACATCTACCAGAAGGCCACGGCGTACGCGATGCCGTCCGCCGTCGCCGACGGCATGGACGTGCTGGACATGTACCGCGTCACGAAGGAAGCCGTCGAGCGCGCCCGCAGCGGCGGCGGCCCCACGCTCATCGAGGCGCGCACGTACCGCTTCGTGGGCCACTCCATGTCCGACCCGGTGAGCGGCGTGTACCGCACCAAGGAAGACGTGGAGAACGAAAAGGCCAACGACCCCATCCGCATCTTCGCCGACCTGCTGGCCAGGCAGAACATCCTGAGCCAGGAAGAGCTGGAAAAGATGGATGAAGAAGTGAAGCGGGTGTCCGAAGAGGCCGCCGACTTCGCCGAAAAGTCGCCGGAGCCCGAAGTGAGCGAGCTGTACACCGAGATCTACGCCGAAGAGAACGTCAACGGCCGTCTGTACTTCGACATGAGGGAACGCTGATATGGCGGTGATCACCTATCGCGAAGCGCTCAACCAGGCTCTCGCCGAGGAGATGGAGCGCGATCCCGACGTCTTTCTGATGGGCGAAGAGGTCGGCGTGTACAACGGCGCCTACAAGGTTTCCAAGGGGCTGCTGGAAAAGTTCGGCGACATGCGCGTGGTGGACACGCCCATTACCGAGCTGGGCTTTGCCGGCCTGGGCGTGGGCGCGGCCATGACGGGCATTCGCCCCGTCATCGAGTTCATGACCTGGAACTTCGCCATCCTGGCGTTTGACCAGATCTTCAACTCCGCCGCCAAGATGCGTTCGATGAGCGGCGGCCAGTTCAAGATGCCCATCACCTTCCGCGGCCCCACGGGCGCGGCGCTGCAACTGGCGGCGCAGCACTCGCAGGCGCTGGAGTCGCAGGTGGCGCACTATCCGGGCGTCAAGGTGGTGGTCCCCGGCACCCCGGCGGACGCCAAGGGACTGCTCAAGGCCGCCATCCGCGACGACGACCCGGTGTGCGTCTTCGAGGGCGAGATGCTGTACAACCTCAAGGGCGAGGTTCCGGAGGATGACGACTACATCATCCCCCTTGGCGTGGCCGACCTCAAGCGCGAGGGAAGCGACGTCAGCATCATCACGCACGGCAAGATGATCCACACCGCGCTGCAGGCCGCCGCGCAGATGGAAAAGGACGGCGTGAGCGTGGAGGTGCTGGACCTGCGCTCGCTGCGCCCGCTGGACACCGACGCCATCATGCGCACGGTCGCCAAGACCAACCGCGTGGTGCTGGTGGAAGAGGGCTGGGCGTTCGGCGGCATCACGGCGACGATCGCCGCGATGATCCAGGAAGAAGCGTTCGACATGCTGGACGCGCCCATCCTTCGCGTCACCCAGGCGGACGTGCCCATGCCGTACGCCAAGGCGATGGAAAAGGCCGCCAAGCCCAGCGTTGAGCTGGTGATTCAGAAGCTGAACCAGGTCCTTTACCGATAGTGCGTCAGTGCCGGGTGCGTGAGTGCGGAAGGGTTTCGCACGTACGCACTCACGCACGCCGCACTCACGCACTTTCGAACCGAAGCAGACGATGGCGACGAAAGTCTACATGGAGGCCCTTTCCCCCACGATGGAGGAAGGGCGCCTGGTCACCTGGCTCAAGGCCGAGGGCGACGAGGTAAAGGAGGGCGACGTCCTGGCCGAGGTGGAAACCGACAAGGCCACCATGGAGCTGGCGGCCCGCGGATCCGGCGTGCTGCGCAAGCGCTTCATCAACGAGGGCGACACGGCCAACGTGGGCGTGATGATCGCCATCGTGGCCAAGGCCGACGAGGACATCTCCGCGCTGGAAGGCGGCGGCACCTCCGCCCCGGCCCCCGCGGCGGAAGCACCCAAGGCCGAGGTTCCCAAGGCGGAAACGGCGGCTCCGGCGGCGGAAGCGCCCAAGGCCGAGCCCGCACAGGCAGCGGCTCCGGCCGCCGCCGCGGCGCCCGCTCCGGCGGAAGCCGCGCAGGGCGAGGGCGGACGCGTCAAGGCGTCGCCGCTGGCCCGCAGGCTGGCGGCCGAGGCGGGGCTGCAGGTGGGCGCCGTGCAGGGCACCGGCCCCGGCGGCCGCGTGATCCGGCGCGACATTCAGGACGCCGTCGCGCGCGGCGGGCAGCAGGCAGAGGCGCAGGCCTCCGCGCCGGCCCAGGCTGCCGCGCAGCCGGCGGCCGCGGCGGTGGCGCCCACGACGGACGCGCGCTTCCGCGAGCACCCCATCAGCCAGATGCGCAAGGCGATCGCGCGGCGGCTGGCGCAGTCCATCGGCCCGGTGCCCACCTTCTACCTCACGGTCGAGGTGGACATGGGCGAGGCGATGGCGCTGCGCGGGCGCATCAACGAGCGCTTCGCCAAGGAAGGCATCAAGACCAGCCCCAACGACCTGGTCATCAAGGCCGTGTCGATGGCGCTGCGCCGCCACCCGTTCGTGAACGCGGCGTGGACGGGCGATTCCATCCACCTGTACGAGCAGGTGCACATCGGCGTGGCCGTGGCGATCGAGGAAGGGCTCATTACGCCCGTCATTCGCGACGCGGACCGCAAGGGTGTGGGCGAGATCTCGGCCGAGGTCAAGGAACTCGCCGGACGCGCCCGGGAAAAGAAGCTGAAGCCCGAGGAGTTCACGGGCAGCACGTTCAGCATCAGCAACCTGGGGATGTTCGGCATCGAGGAGTTCACCGCCATCATCAACCCGCCGGAGGCCGCCATCCTGGCCGTGGGCGCCATCGGGCCCAAGGTGGTGGTGGATGACAGCGGGGAGATGGTCGTCCGCCAGCGCATGCGCATGACGCTGAGCTGCGACCACCGGGTGATCGACGGCGCGACCGGCGCGGCGTTCCTGCAGACGCTGAAGCAGTATCTGGAAGAACCGATGATGATGGTCGCCTGAGCGCGGCCATCGCCATCGGATGAACGAAATCGCGGATGCCGCCCTGGTGCGGCATCCGCGATTTTGTTCCGGTGCCGCCCCCGCAAAAAAAAGAGCATCACGCAGAGCAGCAGAGCAGCAGAGAGAACAGACAAGACGGTTGATCGTCTTCTTCCATCTTTTCTCTGCGCCTCTGCTGCTCTGCGTGAGGTCCTCTTTTCCCTCCGCCGAAACACGGGCGCCCGTTCCGACGTTCCCATGCAGTCGGCTGTTCCCCCGCCTCCCCGGAGTTCGCCCCGATGTACATGACTCTGTTCAGCATCGCCGGCGTGGCGATGATCGGCTGGCTGCTGCTCATCCTGCTCCCCACTTTTCGCGTCACGCGGTGGATCGCGGAGCGCGCCGTCTTCCCCATCTTCCTTTCCATCATCTACCTGGCCGGCATCGTTCCGCTGTTCGCGCGTCTGGGGCCGGGGATGATGCGCGACTTCGGCAACGCGGAGGGCGTGCTGCGCCTGCTGGCCATGCCGGACGTGGCATTGGTCGCGTGGATCCACATCCTGGCGTTCGATCAGGCCGTGGCGCTGTGGATCTACCGTGACAACATGCGCGAACGCTGGCTGCCGCTCCCCGTGCAGTCCGTCGTTCTGTTCACGACACTGATGTTCGGGCCGGTGGGGCTGCTGGCGTACCTGGCCCTGCGCGGCCTGAGCCGAAGCCGCCGCACCGCGCACGCGGAACCCGCGGAGACCACGCCGACGGTCGATCGCATCAGCGCGCGGGACGGCGTCGTGACCGCCGCGCGTCTGGCGGTGTCGCGGGCGATGGCGCTGTACCGCCGCGAGCGGGTGCTCACCGCGCTGGCCCTGCTCGGGATCGTTCTTGGGATGGGATGCGCGGCGGCGATCGTGGTGCGCGGGGGCGAGTTCGTCGCCCCGGAAGGCCATCTGCAGAAGGCGATGACGTTCGACATCGCGGTCGGCATCTACCTGCTGACGCTGATCCTGTTTCTCCCGCTCGCCCGCTTCAGCGCCCGCGGGCTGATGGCGTGGCGCACCGCCAACGTGGTGCTGGTGGCGTACGCGTTCGCGCTGGAGAACGTGCAGATCGCGCGCGGGCTGGATCCGCGCTTTACCCGGGCGGGCGCGGTGGCGGACCAGATTCTGGGCGGCGTCTTCTTTCTGACCGCGGTGGGGCTGATCGTGCTCTTCGCGGTGCAGGCGTGGAAGATCCTGCGGCGCCGGATGGACGGCGCGGACGGCGCGCTCCTCCTTTCCCTCCGCTACGCCGCCGTGGCCACCTTTGGCGCCGCCTTCGCGTCCGGGCTGTGGATGAGCACGGTCGCCGGATCGCGAGTGGGCGAGGGAAGCATCCTTCCGCTTCACGCCATCGGCTTTCACGGGCTGCAGGCGCTTCCCGTAGTCGCCATCCTGCTCACCTGGGCGGGAATGGATGGGGCGCGCACACGCGGGCTGGTGCACGCTGCGGGGTTGGCGTGGCTGGCGGCGTGCGCGGGGATCGCGTGGCAGACGGTGGCGGGCCGCCCCGTGCTGGAGCCGTCGCCGGGGATGGTGGTCGCGGCGGGGGCGCTGCTGGCGTGGGCGTGCGTGGCGGTGATCGCCGGGCGCGCGTGGCTGCGGGCGGATGCGGCGGCTCCGGCCCGCTCCGTGCTCCCGGCCACCTGATCCGCGATCTGACGATCAACCGCACGCGCACCGGACCGATGAACTCCGCTGATTGCAGGCTTTTGCCCCGCCCCGCCGTCCTGGCGCTCACCGCGGCGCTGGGAGGGTGCGGCCTCTCCGTCTCCCCGCCGCCGCAGGCCCATCCCGCGCCGGTGGTGCTCAACCGCGGCGAGGAGACCCGCGGGCGGCTGGAGGAGAGCGACCCGCAGGCGGAAGATGAATCGTATTACGACGAGTACGAGGTCCGCGGCAGGCCGGGCGAGCGGGTGACGCTGGTGATGCGCTCCACGGAGTTCGACGCCTTTCTGGCCGCGGGCTCCGGCGCGGGCGCGCTGTGGCGGCAGACGGCAGGCGATGATAACGGCGCGGGCGGAACGGACAGCCGCCTGGTCCTTACGCTTCCCGACGCGGGGAGGATCGTCGTGCGCGCCAATTCGCTGGACCCGCACAAGACGGGCGCGTACCGCATCACCATCGAAGCCGCCACGCCCAGCATCTGATCGGCCCCGCGCTCCACGCCGGGTCACACACCCTCGCGGAGGACGGGCGATCACGTGGAGGTCCGCTCCGCCCGATCATCATCCGAAAGAACGGTTCGTCAGCGCATCTCAGGCGTCCGTGCGGTGGAGAGGCGCTACCGCGGCGCGGCGGCGACGGCGCGGCCCTGGCCCGGGCGGCGCGGAACGTGGCGCACCTCGTACAGCAGGCGCCCGCGCTCCGGATCGCGCGGGTTGTGCGCGTAGTCCCAACGGCGCACCTCCATGTGGAACTCGCGCACGCGCCGCCCGGGCGCGGCGTGCCGGTCGGCGCGCTCGGCCGCCACGTCCAGAAACTCGCGCAGCCGCGTGATGCGCGCCGTGTCCGTGTCCCACGAGCGCAGCAGCCAGCGGTAGCGCGAATCCGCCACCGCGCCGATCCAGTTCTCGAATTTCGCTGGCTCGCGCTTCCCATCCTCGTACACCACCATCGGACGCACGTACTCCACGGGCTCGCGCCGGTGCACGCCGCTGAACATCTGCATCGCCGTGAACGGAAAGCGCTCCGTCCGCGTGGCCCAGCACCCCACGGCGATCAGCAGAAACGCCTGCGCCAGCCGCGCCTGCCGCATCACCGGCCGGCCGGCGTCCAGCGCCCCGTCCATCGCCATCGACGCCGCCACCCGCGCCTTTCCCGCCCATGCCGCGACCCGGTCGCGCACCGGCGTCCAGTCGTAGAACACGGCCTGAATGGCGATCAGGTCGGGAAACAGAATGTTCTGCAGCAGCAGGATGCCGACGTGCATTCCCGCCATCACCACCGGCAGCACCAGCCGCGCGGCGCGGTTTACGAGAACGAGCACAAAGGTCAGCTCGCCCATGAGCGCCACAAAGCCCAGCACGCCAAAGATCCACAGCGGCAGGCGGATCATGTAGAAGACGACCTGAAAGTCGAAGTGCATGGGCTCCAGCACCCCCGCCATCAACCGCTGCTCCATGTAGTCGCCGCGCCACCACATGAACCCGCCCTTCCGCAGCTTGCTGAGCGCGGCGAGCGTGTACGGGAGCGCAATGGCCATCCACACCAGGTACCGGCCGATGGCGTAGCGCAGCCGCGGCACTCGCGCGGGCTCCACCGGCAGGCCGCGGCGCGCGCGCAGCCAGCGGTCCGCCGACCAAGCGTCCGCGCAGGGCGTAAACGACAGCAGAAGAAGGCAGTACAGCGGAATGACGCCGGTGTGGTAGCCCCATGCGTAGCTGCGCAGAATGCTGGCGAACAGCATGTACGCCACCGCCGCCGCGGGCACCGTCCATCGTGACCACACTCCCGCCATTGCCGCCACCAGCAGCACGGCCGTCGCCCACTCGAACACGCGCAGCGACGGCTCGCTCGCCAGGAACGCGTCGAAGCCGATGGGCAGGCCGTGCAGCAGCTCCACCAGCCACTGGCCGTTCATCTTCAGCATGCCGCGGGGGAGCGCGGCGCTGCTCGGCAGGTCTTCCCACGCCACGCTGGCCAGGAGGATGAGCGAGATCCACACGCGGATAGCCGCCAGCGCCTCCGCCGTGGCCGGCTGCAGCCACCGCCCGATGCGCTCCGGACCCAATGCCGCCACCGCGGGAACGGTGATGGCGAGCACACCCAGGATCAGGACGCCGTCGCGCAGGTGCGCGCGCCAGTCCGCCAGCACGGGTGTGAGGACGGAGTTCGCGCCCAGCAGGTGGATGAGCAGCGGCGCGACCAGGCCGGCGCCGATGAGCCAGAGCAGCGCCGCGAACAGCGGAAACCCGGCGATGCGCCGGGGAGTCCATCGGCCGGCCGGGCGGACTTCGGAAACGTTCATCGGATTGCGGTACGCGCGGCGGCCGGAAGCGGCGGCCGCGAAAGGTCGGTCAGAATCGGAACGGATGCATCCGCCGTGGCGGGAAGTGCTTTCCACGACGGCGGTTCAGCGACATCAATCTACAGCGATCCCGGTGGATGAACAGCGGCCGGACCGCGGGCCTCCGCACCCGCTGCGTATGCCGCCCGCCCGCCTCCGGATGGATCGCCCGGCCCTGCGGTTTGGCCCGCATGGCTCGCCCGCGCGCAGAGCGGGAACTTGCTGGAACAGAAACAGGTAGCAGGGCCCCGAAGATCGTGGACCGGCAGGGGCGACCGCTTTCGCGTCCACGTCGGGGGCGTAGATTACGCGCTGGCTCTCATTCTGCTACATACCCTCCGCGTCCGGCGGGCGACGCGCGCCCGCATGATCCGCATCAGACGCACGGGAAGCCTTCGCATGGTCCGCATCACGTCTTTTCTTCTCCTCGCCGGCACCGCGCTGGCCGCGCCGCTGCACGCGCAGGAGCCGCTGCGCGTGGGCCAGAACACCGCGGGAAGCCTGTCGTCCGCCGACCCGCGCATGGAGGACGGACAGTCGTACGACGCGTGGCTGCTGCAGGGGCGCCCCGGCGAGCGCGTGATCGTGCGGATGACGTCGGAGCAGTTTGACACCATGCTGCACGCGGGCCCGGCGCAGGGCGAGTGGACCCCCACGGAAAGCAACGACGACGCGGGCACCGGAACCAACTCGTACATCCTGGTGACGCTGGACCGCGCCGGCCGCTCCCTGCTGCGCGCCTCCGCGCTGGAAGCCGGGCAGAGGGGCGCGTACCAGCTCGTCACCCGCGCGTGGCGCGATCCGTCCACCACGCCGCTCGCGGTGGGCCGGCGGGTGTCCGGCACGCTGGACGACAACGACTTCGCCGCCGCCAACGGGCCGGAAGACCGCTACACGCTGCGCGGCACCGCGGGGCAGACCGTGACCGTCAGCGTGGAATCCAGCGACTTCGACACGCAGGTTTCCATCGGGCAGCCGGTGGACCAAGCGTGGGAGGAGCTGGGGGGGAACGACGATCGCGGCGAGGGAACCAACTCGCAGGCCGTCTACACCTTTCCCGAAACCGGCGTCTACCAGGTGGCCGTCTTCGCCTTTGACGCCGGGCTCGGCGCCTACACCGTGCGCGTGGAGGAGGGCGACGTCGCCGAGCCGGAATTGGAATCGGAAGATGTCGAGATGGAGGACACCATTGCCATGCCGGACGGCGGGGCTGATGGCGTCCTCGCGGACTTCCCGGTGGAAACGCTGCGGCCCGGCACCCCCGCCAGCGGGGAGCTCACCGCCGCGCATCCCACGATGGAAGACGGCTCGCACTACCGCGACTACGCCTGGGACGGGCGCGCGGGCGATCAGGTGACAGTGGACCTGTCGTCGGACGACTTCGACTCGTACCTGTACCTGGGAACGGGGACCGGGGAGTCGTTCGAAGAAATCGACAGCAATGACGACGGCGGGCAGGACCAGGACGCGCGGCTGGTGGTGACTCTTCCCCGCACGGGGACCTTCACCATTCGCGTCAATGCGCTGAGCGAGGGTGAAACCGGGGCGTACGTGCTGGTGGCACGGTCCCGTCGCTGAAGGTGCGCCCTGCGCACCTCTCCTTTTTCCTTTCAGGAACACACATGAGCACCATCAAGCGCGGGGCGGCGGCACTGGCAGTGATCTGCGCGACGGCGGCGTGCGCGCCCGGCGGCATGGCGACCGGCCCGGCCGAGGGCGGCCGCATCGGCGTGGGGCAGCGGCTGCAGGGCTCGCTCAGCGGCAGCAACCCCAGCGCGCTGGAGCGCGGGCCGTTTCGCGCCTACCGCTTTGACGCGGCCAAGGGGCAGCGTCTGGTCGCCACCATGGAGTCCGGCGACTTCGACACCTATCTGACCGTCGCGCGCATGATCGGTCCGGTGATGGAAACGGTGAAGAGCGACGACGACGGGGGCGGCGACACCAACTCGCGCGTGCGCTTCACCGCGCCGGAAAGCGGCTCGTACCTGCTGATCGCGCAGTCGCTTCCGGAAGACGGCGCCGGCAGCTACACCCTGGCGCTCAACCCGGCCCCCGCCTCCAACGCCACGGTGCTGCCGCTGACGCTGGGCCAGCGCGCCACCGGGCAGATCAGCGAAACGGACGAGATCGACGACGAGTCCGAGCGCCCGTACGACACCTACACCTTCCGCGGCCGCGCCGGACAGCGCGTCACCGTGAAGATGGAGGCGGAGGACTTCGACACGTACCTGGACCTGGGGCGGATGGAGAACGGCGCCTTCACGTCGCTGGCCACGGACGACGACGGCGCGGGTGAAGGCACCAACTCCCGCCTGCGCTTCGTGATTCCCGCCGACGGCGACTACGTGATCCGCGCCAGCGCGTACGGCGAAGACGGCACCGGCGACTACATCGTGTCGATGGAAGAGCGCCAGGCGGTGGTGCACACGCCGCAGCCGGTGCGCGCGGGCGTCACGGCCACGGGCACGCTGGAAGACGACGACATGGCGCTGGAGTCCGACGGCTCGTTCTACGATGCATGGACGTACGCCGGGCGCGCCGGCGAACAGATCAAGATCACCATGGCGTCCGAGGCGTTCGACACCTTTGTGACCATCGGGCGGATGGTGAACGGCGAGTTCGAGGAGGTCGCCAAGATGGATGACGGCGGTGAGGGCACCGACACCCTGCTGGAAGTGACGCTTCCCGCCGACGGCGAGTACGTGATCCGCGCCAACTCGTACCAGAGCGGCCAGACGGGCGACTACACGCTGCGGGTGGAAAGCTCGCGCAACCGCTGATCGCTGATCCGCTGATCCGCTGATCGGCACGCGGTCGATCGATCAAACCGCCCCCGTCCACGCCGGACGGGGGCGGTTTGCGTTTCTGCGGTTGGGTGCGGGATGGTTGCCGGTGTTTGCGGCGAGTTCACGGGCGGCCCCCACCCGGGCCGGCACCACCAGCCCACCCTCCCCCAAAAAAGACTGGGGGAGGGTTGGGGCGGGGCGGATGGTTTGGTGCGGGCAGCTGAGATCGGCGCGTGGGCGAATGCCGTGGAACGAATGAATCCGCCGCTCCGGAAGCGGGGACCCCCGACACCGGCCGCTGGCGCGTCCGGTTCGGGGCTTCAACAGCACAAAACCGCGTCGCCGGTGCCGCCGTCTGCCGCCGCGCTGAGGTCTCCCCCTCTCCCGCTTGCGGGAGAGGGGGCCGGGGGGAGAGGGCTGCCCGCGGCCGCGCCGGGTTATCCGGAGTACACGATTCCACCGTCAGGATATCCCATCAGGCGATTTTGATGAAGAAAGACGAGGGGAGGCACCGGCCGCCCCTCGCTCTCGTCCCGCCATCACCCATCAACAACCCTACTCGGCCGCGGCTCCCGCAGACCCCGCGGCTTCGGCGACGACCTTGTTCGCCCACAGCCTGCGCGCGTCGCCGTTGGGGCGAATGCGCCGCGCCTTGCACCACGCGCGAAACTCGTCCGCATCGATTACGGCGCGCATGCCGCGTCCGCGCGTGCGGGCAAGCAGCGTTTCGGCGGCCTGCAACCACGCATCGTACGTCACCGGCAGGTTGCCGCCGTCCGTCATCAACGCCCGGATCGCGCCGTACTGCTCGCGCTTGTACCAGGAGATTCCGATTCTGCTGATCCCAGCTTCTTCCATCCACCCATCTCCTGAAACGTTCTTTGAATGACCCGCACGGGCCGTGATGCACGCGATCAATGATGTCCGGCTCGGGCCTGTCCGTCCCGCGCCGTTTCGACATAGCGCGCGAGCTTCTCCAGCGACGAGCGGGTGCCCTCGTCGTTGTCCTCCGGCCGGATTCCGGGCGGCAGGCCGCGGAACGCGATGGTCACCTCCGTTCCGCCGGGCCGCTCCTCCAGCGTCGTCTGCATGATCATCTCGCCGGCGAACGCGGGATCATCGGACTCGAAGTCGATCGCCAGCACCACGCGCGACGGCGGATCGAGTTCCACGAAGCGCGCCGTGTAGCGGTCTTCGCCCTCTGCCGTCTTGCCGTGCCCGTCCCCCATGGATTTCGGATAGTAGAGCGACATCACGTATCCGCCGCCCACGCGCAGATCCCACTGGTGCACGCGCCCCGTCATCCCCTCGGGCGCCAGCCAGGCGGCCAGCGCGTCCGGCCGGGTAAACGCGTCGTACACCGCCTGCCGCGGCGCGCGTACCAGCCGCGAAGTGCTCGTTGAGGAGGCGGAACCGGTCACAGAACGACGATGGGATGCGGACGAAACGGAACCGGGCATGGAACGGATTCGTTCCGTCATCCGCAGGAGGGGCAACATCCGTGCACGCGGGCGCGGCCCCGTGGCGCAAATTGCCCCTTTCCACTATCTTACAGGATTGTTTGAACGAACACATCCACGATGCGGCCGCGGCGAACCGCGGCCACCCTGCAATTCGGACCCGGAAGTGACGAGCCCGGGCCACCTGCGGACGACACAAGAGAGAACATGCAGTTTACTGAACTGAACCTTGCGCCGGAGCTCCTGCGCAACGTAGTCGCGATGGGCTATGTAACGCCCACGCCCATTCAGCAGCAGGCCATTCCCGCCGCCCTCGAAGGCCGTGACGTACTGGGCAAGGCGCCCACCGGCACGGGCAAGACGGCGGCGTTCATGCTTCCCACCCTGCACCGCCTGCGCGGCAAGGAAGGGCTTCGCTGCCTGGTTCTGTGCCCCACGCGCGAGCTGGCCATTCAGGTGGCCGACAACGCGCGGCAGTACGCGGTGAACACCGAGATGTTCGTGGGCATCGTGTACGGCGGCGTGCCGCTGGACAAGGACCTGCGCGACCTGCGCGCCGGCGTCGAGGTTCTGGTCGCCACGCCGGGCCGCCTGAACGACCATCTGGAGCGCGGCAACGTCGACCTCAGCAACATCGAAGTGCTGATTCTGGACGAGGCCGACCGCATGCTCGACATGGGGTTCAAGCCCCAGATCGACAACATCCTGCGGCGCTGCAAGCGCACCGGGCGGCAGACGCTGTTCTTCAGCGCCACCATGCCCAACTCGGTGAAGTCGCTGGCGTACGAGATGCTGAACGACGCCGTGACGGTGGAAGCCGCGCCCAAGGTGACCACCGCGGAAGGCGTGGAGCAGTTCGTCTACCCGGTGGAGCCCAGCAAGAAGCCCGAGCTGCTGCTCAAGATCCTCAAGCAGGAAGAAGTTCGTTCGGCGCTGGTGTTTACGCGCACCAAGTTCGGCGCGGACCGCCTGGCCGGGCAGCTGACGCGCGCCGGGCTGACGGTGGAGACGATGCACAGCGACCGCAACATGGCCCAGCGCGTCCGCGCGCTCGAGTCGTTCCGCGCGGGCGAGGTCAAAATCCTGATCGCGACGGACGTGGCGCAGCGCGGCATCGACGTGGACGGCATCAGCCACGTCATCAACTACGACGCGCCCAAGGACCCCGAGGGCTACGTGCACCGCGTGGGACGCACGGCGCGCGCGGGCGAGACGGGCGTGGCCATCACCTTCATGTCGGGCGGCGAGATCGGCGACGTGGCGGCGGTGGAGCACCTGGTGGGCGCGCGGATTCCGCGGGTGAACGTGCCCGGGTTCAGCGTGTTCAGCGAGGAAGGCAGCGAGACCACCACGGTCACGATGAACACCAAGCCCACGCAGAAGGAAGCGCGTGCGTCGCGCGGTCGCCGCATGGGCAAGAACGCCGGCAAGGACCTGTCGCCCGAGGAACTGGCCAAGCTGCTGGGCGCTTCGGCGGCCTGAGCAACGGCTGGTTGATGGACGGAACGGGGCGGCTCTCCACGCGAGAGCCGCCCCGTTTGTCGTTGCTGCCGGGATGGGTGCAGCGGAGGAATCTGGATGTGGCCGGCGGGGTGGCGCGCGTCCGCGAGTGACGCCCTCACCCCGCGCGCTGCGCGCGACGACCCTCTCCCACGAACGGATGTGGGAGAGGGAGCACACCCCAGACGCGTGCGGCGGGCGGGCTCCACGGCGGCCCCCACCCGGGCTCGCACTACTCGCCCACCCTCCCCCAAAACGGACTGGGGGAGGGTTGGTCGGGGCGGGAGGTTCCAGCGCGCAGGCGGAGTCCGGCGCGGCCTCGGCATTCCTGAGCGAATGAATCAGCGGGAACCCCCGACACCGGCCGCTGGCGCGTCCGGTTCGGAGCTTCAACAGCGCAGAACCGCGCGGCCGGGTGCCGCGATCAGCCGCCACGATCAGGTCTCCCCCTCTCCCGCTTGCGGGAGAGGGGGCTGGGGGGTGAGGGCTGCCTCAGCATGCGCCCGATCCAATCGAACCTCCCCACATCCGTCCTCCGCGAACGAAAAGAGCCTGCCCCCGGACCGGGAGCAGGCTCTTTCATCCACCGAAAGCACTCACGCACTCACGCACGCAGCACTAACGCACTTCCGTTCACCCTTCCAGCAGCATCGACATCGGATCTTCCAGCATCCGCTTGACGGTGACCAGGAAGCGCACGGCCTCGCTGCCGTCCACGATGCGGTGGTCGTACGTCAGCGCCACGTACATGATCGGGCGGATCTCGATCTGCCCGTTCACCACCATCGGCCGCTCCACGATGTTGTGCATCCCCAGAATGCCCACCTGCGGCGGGTTCAGGATGGGCGTGCTCAGCATCGACCCGAACGTGCCGCCGTTGGTGATGGTGAAGGTGCCGCCCTGCATGTCTTCCAGCGTCAGCTTGCCGTCCTTGGCGCGCTTGCCGAGTTCGCCGATCGTTTTTTCGATCGCCGCGAAGCTCATGCGGTCCGCGTCGCGGATCACGGGCACGACCAGGCCCTCTTCCGCGCCGACGGCGATGCCGATGTCGTAGTAGTGCTTCAGGACGATCTCGTCACCCTGGATCTCGGCGTTGAGCCGCGGAAACTGCCGCAGCGCGCCAATGACGGCCTTGGTGAAGAACGACATGAAGCCGAGCTTCACCCCGTTCTTCTTGACGAAGTCGTCCTGCCGCGCCTTGCGCAGGTCCATGACCGCCTTGAGGTCCACCTCGTTGAAGGTGGTGAGGCTGGCCGTGGTCTGCTGCGATTCCACCAGGCGCCGGGCGATGGTCTGCCGGCGGCGGGTCATCTTCTGCCGCTCCTCGCGCCCGGCCTGCGCCGCGGCCGGAGCCGCCTTGGGCGCGGTGGGAGCCGGGGCCGCAGCGGGCGCCGCCACCGGGGCAGCGGCCTGGGCCGGAGCCGCGGGGGCCTGCGCCGGAGCCGAAGCGCCACCAGCGACCGCGCCCTGCACATCCTGGTGCGTCACGCGGCCGTTGGGCCCGGTGCCCGGGACCGAGGCGATGTCGATGCCCTTTTCCGCCGCGAGCGCGCGGCCAGCCGGAGATGTCTGCGCCTCGCCCGCGGGCGCGGAGGCGACCGGCTGGTCGCTCTGCGGCTTCTCTTCGTACTTCGCGCTGGCCGTCAGCCCCGCCTGGTCCGCGGGGGACGCGCCGCCGGCGGCCTCCAGCGAGCCGAGCAGCTCGTTGACCCCCACCGTTTCGCCTTCCTGCTTGGCGATCGCGCCGAGAACGCCGGCCGCCTGGGCCGCCACCTCGACGGTGATCTTGTCCGTCTCCAGCTCCACCAGGACCTCGTCCTTGGCGACCTGGTCTCCCTGCTTCTTGGTCCACCGTCCCACCGTCGCCTCTACGACGGACTCGCCCAGAGGCGGGACGCGAATTTCAACGGCCATGCTTTCGTGCTCCGCAGCAGATGATGGAACTGCAGGGAATAGGGAATAGGGAATGGGGAATAGGGACGGCAACCGGCGGGGCTCACCTCACCCGCACTCCTCATCCAACCGGGTCATCAGGACCGGCGCCTGATCCCGATCCATCTGATCAGTTCACCTATTCCCCATTCCCTATTCCCTATTCCCTGCCCTTACGACTTTCGCTTCCCGATCAGCCGCGCCGCCCGGCCCGGCGCGGCGGCCTCCGGCGCATCCTTGAGCGCCGCGAACACCAGCCGGTTCTGCTCGGCCAGGTGCCGGTGCATGTAGCCCTCCGCCGGACTCGCCCGCTCCGGACGCCCCTCGTACCGCAGCGGAACCTCGCCGATCACCGCCGCCAGACGCGGCGCGATGAAGCTCCACGCGCCCATGTTGCGCGGCTCTTCCTGCACCCACACCACTTCCCGCAGGTTGGGATAGGTGGCGGCCAGCGCCGCGATCTGCTCGGCGGGGAACGGATACAGCTCCTCCACCCGGCCGATGGCGACGCGCTCGATGCCTTCCACCGCCGCGCGCTCCTTGCGATGGTCCTCCGTGCTGCCGACCAGGTCCACGTACACCTTGCCGGAGCACAGCACCAGGCGCGTGATGCCCTCCGCGCGCTCGGCCGCCGACGCGTCCGCGATCACGGGCTGGAACTCGCCCGACGCCAGCTGGTCGATGGACGACAGCGCCAGCGGATGGCGCAGCAGGCTCTTGGGGCTCATCACCACCAGCGGCCGCGGATCGCCCTGCAGCAGCGCGGCCTGGCGGCGCAGCAGGTGGAAGTAGTTGGCGGACGTGGTGCAGTTGGCCACGCGCAGGTTGTCTTCCGCGCAGAGCTGAAGGAAGCGCTCCAGGCGCGCGCTGCTGTGCTCCGGGCCCTGCCCCTCGTACCCGTGCGGCAGCAGCAGCACCAGGCCGGAGCGCTGGTCCCACTTCTGGTGCGACGACGCCAGGTACTGATCGATCATCACCTGCGCGCCGTTCACGAAGTCGCCGAACTGCGCCTCCCACAGCACCAGCGACGCGGGATCCGCCACGCTGTAGCCGTACTCGAAGCCCATCACCGCCATCTCGGAGAGCGGCGAGTTGTGGATCTCGAACGACGCCTTCGACTGCGGAAGCAGGTGAAAGACGTTCATCCGCGCGCCGGTGCCCGCGTCGCGCAGCACGGCGTGGCGGTGGCTGAACGTTCCGCGCTCCACATCCTGGCCGGTGATGCGGATGGGCGTGCCCTCCGCCAGCAGCGAGGCAAAGGCCAGCGCCTCGGCGTGCCCCCAGTCGATGTTCTTTTCGCCGTTGCCCGCTTCGGCGCGCTTCTGCAGCACCTTTTCCAGCCGCGCGTTGGGCACGAAGCCCTCCGGCCGCGCCGTCAGCCCCCCGTTCAGCTCCAGCAGCACGTCGCGCGAAACGGCCGTCTCGCTCCCGCCGCGTCCGTTGGGCGAGGGCTCGTCGTGCGGGTGTGCCGCGCTGTCGCCCAGGTTTTCCAGCGTCTTCGACAGCTCATCCAGCACGCGCTGGTAGGCGGCGTCCGCCTCCTCGCGCGTCAGCACGCCGTCCTCGACCAGCCGCGCGGCGTACACTTCGCGCGCGGTGGGATGGTCCTTGATCACCCCGTACATCACCGGCTGGGTAAAGAGCGGCTCGTCGCCCTCGTTGTGCCCCCAGCGGCGGTAGCCGACGAGGTCGATGACGATGTCCTTGCTCCACCGCGCGCGGTAGGCGAACGCAAGGCGCGCCACGGCCAGGCAGGCTTCGGCGTCGTCCGCGTTGACGTGGACGACGGGAACCTCGAAGCCCTTGGCCAGGTCGCTGGCGTAGCGCGTGGAGCGCCCCTGCTGCGGATCGGTGGTGAAGCCCACCTGGTTGTTGGCGATGACGTGCAGCGTGCCGCCCACCGCGTAGCCGGGCAGCGACTGCATGTTGAACGTTTCCGGCACCGTGCCCTGCCCCGGAAACGCCGCGTCGCCATGGATGAGCACCGCAACGGCGCGCTTGGGATCGACGGTCGGCGCGCCGGGGCCGGTGGTGTCGTCCTGCGCGGCGCGCGTCATTCCCACCACCACCGGCCCCACGAACTCCAGGTGGCTGGGATTGGGCGACAGGCGAACGCGCATTTCGCGGCCTTCCACCTGCCGCGTGTCGCTCCACCCCATGTGGTACTTTACGTCCCCGGACGGCTCGTCGCTGTTCTGGTACGCGTCCAGCGACGGCGCGGCGGCCGCGCTGGCGAAGCCGGCCAGCATCATCGAATACGGCTTGCCCAGCACGTGGGTCAGCACGTTCAGCCGGCCGCGGTGCGCCATGCCGATGAGCACGTCGCCCGCGCCGGCGCGCGCCGCCTCGCTGATGACCTCGTCCAGCATGGGAACCATCAGGTCCGTTCCCTCGATGCTGAACCGCTTCTGCCCGAAGAAGGCGCGATGCAGAAAGCGCTCGAATCCTTCCACCTGCGACACGCGGTCCAGCAGGGCGCGGCGGCGCTCGGCGGGGAGGGGACGGGCGTACTCGCCGGACTCCACGGCCTCGCGAAGCCAGCTGCGCTCCTCGGGGTTGGGGAGATGCAGGAACTCCCATCCCACCGTGCCGCTGTAGATGCCGCGCAGCCGCTGGATCTCGGCCAGCGCGTTGGGCGCGTCGCTGCGGTGCCCCACCACCACGGAGGCCGGGAGCGCGGCCAGGTCCGCTTCGGTGATGCCGTGGTACGCGGGATCCAGGATGGGATCCACGTCCGGCTCGCCGCCCAGCGGGTTGAGCCGGGCCGCAGTGTGCCCGCGGCCGCGGATGGAGCGGGCCAGCTCGCGCGCGGCCAGCGCCTTGGCGAAGTCGGCCTGCGGAACGGTGCCGGAGGCGGCGGGCGCGGGGGCCGGAGTTCCTTCCAGCGCCTGCAGGTCCGCGGGGGACAGGGATGCAAACCAGCCGGCCCAGCCCTCGTCCACCGAGGCGGGGTCGCGCTGATAACGCTCGAACAGGTCGAGCACGTAGGCCGCGTTGGGCCCGGTGAACTCGCGAAGCTGTGCCATGGAAACTACCCTCGTGGTGGCGCGGAGGCGGCGCGCCTCAAGGCCCCGCCGCCGGTCCGGCGCAGGGCGAGCCGCAACAACTTACGCATGCACGGCGCCTCTCGCCACCTCACGCCGGGGCGTGCGGAGCGTCCTGCATCGCGCGTCCCGTGGTACACCGGAAGGCGCTTGCCGCACCACTGCCGCGGGCCTACGTTCCGCCTCCCCTTTCTGCCCGACTTTCGACCTCCGTCCCCATGCGCAAATCGGACCTGATCCACGGCGTGGAACAGCTTGTGGGCGCGCTGGCGGAAAGCGCGCTGGAGCTGCCGCTGGTGGAGGTGGCGCGGCTGGGGTACCGGCGCGAGCCCGTGCCCGGCGAGCTGCTCACGCGCCTGCTTTCCGCCCTGCGCGAGTACGGGCTGCGCGCCAGCCGCTACACCCGTCCCGCGCGCATGCTGGCGGAAGAACTGGGCCTGTCCGCGCTGGAGCAGGCCGACACGTGGTCGCTCCTCATCGCCGCGGAGAACCGGGCGCAGGAGGCGTTCGGCTTTGCGGAGCGGGTGCGGTTCGCCACGCAGCACCTGCCGCGCGTGGCCGGCCTTCTGGCGCAGGAGGGCGTGCCCGCGCTGGACGCCCTGCGCCGCGGCGGAACCGCGTCCGGCAACGCGCTGCTCACCATTCAGGTCATCGAGGCGCCGCGCCGCTGGAGCACTCCCGCGCGCCTGGCCACGCTGCTGGACGGCGTGGACCAGCTGTACGGCGCGTGCGCCACGCTGCAGGGGCTGGACCCGGGCGGGTTGAGCGTCGTGGGCTGCGACGCGGGCACGGACAAGACGTTCGAGCTGATGGGCGCCGCGCCGGTGATCGACGCCGTCCGCGAGCTGATCCTGGCGCTGTGGGACCGCGTCGTCTTCTACCGCGAGCTGACGGCGGCGCAGCGCTACCGGCAGGCGGCGGAAAGCCTTCCCGTGCTGCAGCGCGTGCGCGAGGCGCTGGCGGAGGGACGAATCTCCCCCGAGCAGGCGGAGCTTCTGCGCCGCCGCTTCGTGGAGGGCGCGGGCAAGTTCCTGGTCGCGGGGGCCACCATCCCGGAACTGCAGGAGCGCGCCTACGCCAATCCCCGCACCCTCATGGCGCCCGCGCCCAAGCTTCTGTCCCCGGCCGCCGGCTAGGAGAACTGCCGTTTCACACAGAGTCCACGGAGGATGCACGGAGGTCACGGAGGAAGGGAAGAACATCACACGGAGACGCAGAGCCGCAGAGAAAGATCAAGAAGGAATGGGAGTGGATTCATCCCCATCCTTTTCTCTCCGTGTCTCTGCGGCTCTGTGTGAGGCTTTTTGTTGATTTTTTCCTCCGTGACCTCCGTGAAACCCTCCGTGACCTCCGTGTGAAACGGCAGTTGTTCGTCAGGAGCGATTCACGAGGGTGGCGCTCGCCTGGTCCGTCGGCTTGATGATGATTTCGTCGATGTTCACGTGCGCCGGCCGGCTCGCCACCCACAGAACCGCGTCCGCGATGTCGGCGGCCACCAGCGGCGTCAATCCGCGGTAGACGGCGTCCGCGCGCTCCCGGTCGCCCGCGAAGCGCACCACGCTGAACTCCGTTTCCACCATCCCCGGGTCCACCGTGCTCACCCGCACGCCGGTGCCCAGCAGATCCATCCGCAAGCCCCTGGTGATGGCGCCCACCGCGTGCTTGGTGGCGCAGTACACCGCGCCCCCGGGGTACACCTCGTGCCCGGCGACGGAGCCGATGTTGATCACGTGCCCCCGCCCGCGCTCCACCATCCCCGGCGTGACGGCGCGCGTGGCGTACAGCAGGCCCTTGACGTTGGTGTCCACCATCTCGTCCCAGCCGTCCACGTCGCCGGTCTGCACCTTGTCCAGCCCGCGGCCCAGCCCGGCGTTGTTCACCAGCACGTCCACCGCGCCGAACTCGCCCGGCAGCGACGACAGCATGGAAAGCACCGCCTCACGGTCGCGCATGTCCAGCGTGACCAGGTGCGATTCGGTGCCGTGCTCCACGCGCAGTTCGTCCGCCAGCGCGCGCAGGCGGTCCTCGCGCCGCGCGGTGAGCACAAGGCGCGCGCCCGCGGCGGCAAAGGCGCGGGCGCACGCTTCCCCGATCCCCGCGCTGGCGCCGGTGACAAGGACGGTTCCGGTAATCTTCATGGCGAACTCCGCCGCTGGGTTCTGATGGATGTGAATAGACGGGCGCCAACATACGCCCCAACGCCCCCGATCTTCAACATGCCGCGGATGATGAACCCGCTCCACCGTCCGCCCCGATCGCGTACGATGCGCGTCTTTTCCGCCTGCGCCGCCCTGGCCCTGCTCTGCGGGTGCGCGGGCGGCGGCGGCCCGGCGCCGAACGCCGCCGTCCCGTCCCAAGCCGGGACGCAGATGCGGACCGCGCGCTTCGACCTGTTCGACTCGGCACGCGGCCGCCTGATCCCCGTCGTCGCCTACGACCGGCCGGCCGGCGGTCCGCCGCGCAGGCTGGCGATCATCAACCACGGATACGGCGGCCGGAACACGGACTACTCGTTCGTGGCGCGCACCCTGGTAGCGCACGGCTACTACGTCGCCAGCCTGCAGCACGAGCTTCCCGGCGACGGGCCCATGCCCACGACGGGCGAAATCTATCCGGCGCGCCTCCCCTTCTGGCGCCGCGGCGCGGAGAACATCGCCTTCGCGCTGCGGGCCCTGCACCGCCGCGAACCCTCGCTGGACACGGGTCACCCGCTGCTGATGGGCCACTCCAACGGCGGCGACATGGTGATGCTCTTTGCGCGCGAGCATCCGGAGGACGTGGACAAGGTCATCTCCTTTGACAGCCGCCGCTTTCCCTTCCCGCGATCGGCCCGGCCGGCGATCCTTTCCCTCCGGTCCGCCGACCAGCTGGCGGACCTGGGCGTACTGCCGTCGGCGGAGGAGCAGGCGCGCTACGGGATGACCGTCATCCGCCTGCCCGGCACCATCCACAACGACATGCTGGATGGCGCCACGGACGCGCAGAAGGCGGAGATGAACCTGTGGATCACCCGCTTTCTGGAAGCGCCCTGACACCGCGGATCGCCAGAGCGGAAAAAAACGGGCACCCCTCGCGGGGTGCCCGTCATCATCCTGCCCGTGCAGCGATCAGCGGTTGTTCAGGCCGTCGTTGTCGGTCAGCGGGCGGTCCGTAACGGTGCGCTCCGTCACGCCCTCGCGGTGCACCTCGGCGCGCTCGCGGCGCAGGTCGGCCTCCACGGTCTCCGTCTCCACCACCTCGCGGGTGCGGACGATGAGCTCCTCCTTGGGGACGACGCGCTTTTCCACGATCGCCTCTTCGGCGTGAAGCGGCACGCGGATCTCCTCGGCGCCGATCTCGTTGATCCCCGTGGCCGAGTAGCCGTCGGTGATAGGCCGGCGCTCGATGTCGACCTCGTCGTGGCGCAGCGACACCTGGTCGGTGACGTGCTCGGTCTCCACGCGCTTGCTCACGCCCACCTCGCCCGCGGCCACCTGGCGCTTGCCCACGGCAAGCTCTTCTTCCGAAAGCACGAGGCGGACGGCGCCCTCGTCACGGAAGCCCTCATGGCCGTACAGGTTGGTGCCGTTGGACGTGCGCGTGTCGAAGTCCGTGTCCATCGCGCGGCCCAACTGCATCTCGTAGTCGCGCGTCACGTTGCCGCGCTCGTGCGTGGGCAGCGCGCCGAACTGGTCGGCCTGCATGCGGTCTACCATCACCTGGCGGGAGTCGCGCTCCAGGCGGGCGAGGCCGATGGGGACGCACATGTGGCCCCGGTCGCCTTCCACGTCCACGTAGCGCACCTTGTTGGCGCCGGTGTCCACCAGCAGGTCGTCGACCCGGCCAATGCGGCGGCCGTCGGCCGACATCACGTCCCAGCCGCGGATGTCCGGCTCGCCGTCGGCGACCTTGTACGAGGGCAGGCTGTTCAGCGGCACCACGCGGTCCATCGGTTCGTTCGTCGCCATGATCGTCTGCTCCCATTGGCTGTCCACCATCCGTCCGGGGCCCCCGCCCCGGATCGGGCGGCGGCGTTGTGCAAGCGGGGTGCCGGAAAATCGACTTTGCTCGTAAATCCCTTGTAGCCGCTGGGGAACAAGCGTTTTTCGGGAACAGATGAGGGCGGGAGCAAGAATCTGCTCCCGCCCTCATCCATCACCCGCGGCGCCCGTCCGGAGACGGGCCGGGTCAGTTGGCCGTGGTGTTGCCCCCGGCCGTGATCTCCACCCCGTTGGCGGGCACCAGGAGGAAGTACGGCTGCTGCGCGGCCGTGGCCTTGGCCTCGGCATCCACGTCCGCCGGGATCTGCGCCGACTCCGAACCCGCCATCACCTTTGCGTTGCTGATGCGCACGCGCTGGCCGGGATCGATGTCCTTGATCTGCTCATACCGCTCCGCCAGGATGGCGTACACGCGCTGGCCGTTCTCCTCCAGCCAGAAGCCGCGGTCCGACGGCGTGGCGGGGACGGAAGCCTCGCCCGACGCTGTCTGCCCGGCCATCTGGCCGCCCAGCACCGAGGCGATCCAGCCCGTGCCGGCCGCCGCGCCCGCCGCGGCGGCACCCGTCGCGGCCGCGGTGGTGTCGGTTACCGGCATGGGGGCCACGGGGGCCACCGTCTGCGACGTCGTGGTGTCCACCACCGTGCCGGTCTCTTCCACCGTGTCGTCGCCGCCGCAGCTGCGCATCAGCACAAAAAGAAGCAGGGCCAGCGCCAGCAGTCCCAGAATCCAGGGAAGCGGGCTTTTCTTCTTGCGCTCGATGTCGATGTCGGCCATGTGGGTCCTCTCCGTTCGCGTGTAGATCACGTCAACTCGTCCCGCCGGACGGCGGGGTGGGCGGGCCGGGGGCAAGTTCCGTGCATGGACGATGGGCGGGGCGGCGGCCATCGCTCCGCGAGGCCGTCTTCTTGCCTGTATCCCCCGGCATACGGGACGGTCTTCGCACTGATGCAAACGGGATCATGAAAGGCAGTTACAGCACCACCCTGGTGGTATTCTCGGTGGTGATCGCCATTCTGGCTTCCTATACGGCGCTGGTGCTGGCCGCGCGGGTCAGCCAGGCCAGCGGCCGCTTTCGCGCGGCGTGGCTCACGGGGGGCAGCCTGGCGCTGGGCATCGGCGTGTGGAGCATGCACTTCGTGGGGATGCTGGCGTTCCGGCTGGACGTGCCCATCACCTACGACGTGCCGCGGTGGATCGTCTCCATGGTGGTGGCGGTGGCCGCGTCGCTCCTGGCGCTCTGGGTCACCAGCCGCCCCCGCGTGACCGCCCTGGCCCTCGCCGCCGCCTCGCTGCTGATGGGCGCCGGGATCGCGGGAATGCACTACGTGGGGATGGCGGCCATGCGCATTCACGGCGTCATCCGCTACGATCCCGTGCGCGTGGCGGAATCCGTCGCCGTGGCGGTGGGCGCGTCGGGCGCGGCGCTCTGGCTGGCGCTGCGCTACCGCAACGACGACACCCGGCGCGGGCTGGCGGCCAAGATGGCGAGCGCGGTGGTCATGGGGCTGGCCATCGCGGGAATGCACTACACCGCCATGTCCGCCGCGCATTTCCGCACCCTGCCCGGCCCCATGCTCGTCCCCGACGACCACGTGCTGCGCACCAACGGCCTGGCCAGCGGCGTAGTGCTGGGCACGCTCGTGGTTCTGGGCATCACGCTGCTCACCACGCTGGTGGACCGCCGGCTGCGCACCCGCACCGCCGAGGCCGAGGCCGCGCGCCGGAGTGCCGCCCGCTTCCGCTCGCTGGTCACCGCGTCGTCCCAAGTCGTGTTCACCACCGGGCCGGAGGGCGCCATCCTGGCCGAGCAGCCGCAGTGGGCCGCGTACACGGGGATGGAGTTCGAGGCGTACCGCGGGTGGGGGTGGCTGAACGCCATCCACCCCGACGAGCGGGAGCGCGCGGCCTGCCTGTGGCGCGAAGCGGTGGAGGAAGTGCGCGACGTGGACGCCATGCACCGCGTGCTGCGCACGGACGGCGAGTGGCGGCTGCTGGCCCTGCGCGCCGTGGCGGTCACGGAGGAGGACGGCGGAATCCGCGAGTGGGTGGGCGCCGCTTCCGACGTCACCGAGCGGCAGCGGGCGGAAGCCGGGCGCGAGCTGCTGGCCGAAGCCAGCCGCGTGCTGGTGTCGTCGCTGGACTTTGAGACGACGCTGGCGAGCGTGGCGCGGCTGGTGGTGCCCGCGCTGGCGGACTGGTGCGCGGTCGACATGCTGACGGAAGACGGGGTCATGCGCCGACTGGCCGTGGAGCACACCGATCCGGCCAAGGTGAAGCTGGTGCGGCAGATCGAGGAGCGCTGGCCCACGGACCTGGACGCGCCCTACGGCGTGTCGTCGGTGCTGCGCACGGGCAAGGCGGAGATCGCGCCCGAGATCCCCGACGCCCTGCTGGTGGCCAACACGCGCGAGGCCGCGCAGCTGGCCGCGGTGCGCGCGCTGGGGCTGCGCTCCTACGTGTGCGTGCCGCTGATCGCCCGGGGCAAGGTGCTGGGCGCCATCTCGCTCGTCTACGCCGAGTCCGGCCGCCGCTACGACGATGAGGACCTCGCCCTGGCGGAAGAGCTGGCCCGCCGCGCCGCGGTCGCCATCGACAACGCGCGGCTGTTCGGGGAAACGGAGGAGGCGCGCGTGGTGCTGGAGCAGCAGACGGGCGAGCTGGAGGAGGCGCAGGCGGAGATGGAGATGGCGCACGAGGAGCTGCAGCACGCGTACGAGAACCTGGCCGAGCGCACCATCGAAGCCGAGCGCGCCCGCGCCGCCGCGGACGACGCCAACGCCGCCAAGAGCGCCTTTCTGGCCACCATGAGCCACGAATTGCGCACCCCGCTCAACGCCATCGCGGGCTACACGCAGCTGCTGGAGATGGGGATCCACGGCCCGGTGACGCAGCCGCAGCGCGAGGCGCTGGAAAAGATCCACCGGAACCAGACGCACCTGCTGGGGCTGATCAACGACGTGCTGAACTTCGCCAAGATCGAGGCGGGGCACGTACAGTACGAGCTTCGCGAGGTGCCGCTGGACGAGGTGCTGCGCTCGGTGGAGCCGCTGGTGGAGCCGCAGATCCGCGCCAAGGAGCTTCGCTACACCTACGCGGGCGGCGACCCGGCGGTCACCGCGTGCGCGGACCGCGACCGGCTGGAGCAGATCGTGTTGAACCTGCTTTCCAACGCGGTCAAGTTCACGGACCGGCGCGGGGCGGTGCAGCTGGAGTGGACGGTGGAGGGAAACTCGGCGCGCATCTCCGTACGGGACACCGGGCGGGGGATTCCGCCGGACAAGTTGGAGGCGATCTTTGAGCCGTTCGTGCAGGTGGATCCGGCGCTGACGCGCGCGGCGGAAGGCACGGGACTGGGGCTGGCCATCAGCCGCGACCTGGCGCGGGCGATGGAGGGGGATCTCGTGGCCGTCAGCCAGGAGGGCGAGGGCAGCACCTTCACCCTGACCCTTCCCCTCGGCCGCCCCACCGCCGGCGCGCAGCCCGCCCGCGACGCCGCGGCGGACTAGGATCGTGGCACGAGAGATGGACGGCGGGACCTCCGGCCTACCCATCTTGGCGCGGATCGCTACCTTCCCTGAGCGGATGAATCCGCCGCTCCAAGGGCGCAAAGCCCCGACTCACGGCCGCTGTCGCGTCCATGATGGGGGCTTCAACTGCATCGGACGGCGGGTGCGCGCCGCAGCCCGCCCCCGCGCCGAACGGCTCCCCCTCTCCCGCGGAGCGGGTGGAGGGGGCTGGGGGGAGGGGGCCCCCTCCGGCCGCCCGGCACCTTCCGGAACGGGATGAGCCGCAGTTCTCCCCTCTCCGCTCTTCTGCTTCGGCCGGGAGGGGAGCGGGGAGGGGCCGGGGGAGGGGCCTCACAGCCTGGGGACGCGGGCCGCCATCCATCACTCACGCAGCCATCCCACCCGAACAAACAAAAGCCCCGGCATGCGACCGCTGATTCGGTCCACGTGCCGGGGCTCTTTACTTTCGTCAGATCGTCCGGATCAAATCCGATCCGGGACGATCATCCAACCACTCCATCCGCCTTACCGGAACGACTCCACCTCAAACCGCGAGTTGCTGGTGAAGCGGCCGCGGAGGCGCACGTACTCGCCCGCGCGCAGGTCGCGGATGCGGTCGCGCTCGCGGCTGGTGGCGCCCACCACCGTCGCCCACACGGTGCCCTGGCTGGTGCGCACCTCGAACATGCGGCGGTTGCGGTCCACGCGCCCCACCCGCCCGTCCAGCGACCGCACCGCGCTTCGTCCGTCGTACCGGCCGCGGTTGTCGTCCCGGCGGTCGTCGCGCCGGTCATTGCGGCGGTCGTACCGGTCGTCCGAACGCGCGGAACGGTCGCGGGCGGATTCGCGCACGGTCACGCGCTCCGCCACCTGGTCGCCGCGGCGGTCGCGGCTCACGCGCAGGCTCACCCAGTCGCCCTGGCGCAGCGACGACGCGGCATAGCGCCGGTTTCCGTACACTACTTCCGTCCGCGAATCGTACCGCACCGTCTCGTATCCACCCCGGTCGGTCCGCAGCTCGATGCGCCGCGCACGGGTGTTCACGCCGCGCACCTCGCCGCTGATCTGCCGGTCGTACAGGCCGCCGCCGTTGGACAGCACGTCTTCCCATCCCGTACCGGCGCACGCGACCGAACTCGTGCCCAGCACGAGCGCCCCGGCCATCGCCAGGCCGCGCAGGAACCTTTTCATCATGCATTCTCCCGCTTGATTTGCCACGGATCCGTGGTGGACAGCCGGGCGAACGTCCGCACGGCGCACCATGCCGCAGGGCAACGCGGGTGCCCGTCCGAATCCCGCGCCGTTGCTGGGTTTTCTGTCGATTGTCATCCGCGCGATGTCCCGCCCGGTGGACGCGATCCGTCCTCCGGTTGCGCGCCGTCATCCATCCCCACACACAACAAAGCGGAGCCGGCGGAAAGGTTCCGCCGGCTCCGCGTTCTGTCGTCCCTCGTCCCGTTCAGCGCGTGGGGATGATGAGCACCTGTCCCGCCACGATCCGCGTGCTGCGCATGTCGTTTACCGTCCGCAGCCGCTCCACCGTAAGGTTGTGGCGCCGCGCGATGGTCCACAGCGAATCGCCTTCGCGCACGCGGTACGTGCTGCTGCGCGGACGGGCGGGCGCAGCGGGCCTCGCCGCCGTACGCCGCTCCGTGCTCGGCCCCGACTCGTCCCGCCCGATGTAGCGGCGGTACGGGCCGGGGAACACGGCCACGTGAAAGTGCGGCGGACGCCGCTCTTCGGTGGCCTCCAGCACGCCCTCCCCTTCCAGGTAGCTCAGCCGGTTGCGCAGCCACGCCAGGCAGCGGCGCGCGGCGGGACGGCGGATGTCCACCGCCATCCCCGTGGGGTGCACCGTCAGTTCGGTGGAGTTCACCAGCCGCACCGAGCGCGGGCGCACGGCGCTGGTGATGACCAGCCGTTCATCGCACTCGTCGTGGTACTGCTCCGCCAGCCGCTGCACGAAGGTGCGGGTGATGGCCAGCGCGTACGGCTGCGACACGCCGGAAAGCCGGTAGTCCTCGTTGCCGCTCAGCCGCACGAGGTCGCCGTCGCGGGCCGCGCCGCGAACCCCGCTTGCCGTGCGGTAGAACGTGAGGTCGTGCGCGCGGGCCTGGCGGTACATGCGCTCGATGCTCGCGGGCGAGCCCTGCAGCGACTGGGCGCGTGCGGGCCCCGCCGCAAGCGCGGCGGCGGCGAGCAGAACGGCGGTGATTCGGTGGATGTGCATGAAGTACGTCACGAGGCAGAACGGACCGCCAGAAAACGGCGGCCGCACAGTGTAAGGATCAAGGGGCGCAACGGTCAACGCCCGGCCAGCTTGCCGACCATCGCCAGGCGGATCATCGGTCGAAGAACGCCGTCCAGACAGCCTCCGTCGGCTATCGCCACGCAGGCATCACCCGGCGCATCGTTCGACGATCATTGCTCGGAATCATCGTCCACGGTTCCTTCGACGGACCGCAGTCCGACAGGTCACGCGCCCGATGATCATCTCCGAACATTGATCGTCCGACTACCGGCGCCCGACGATCATCATCCGAAGATCATCGTTCGATGACCGGCGTCCGGCGGATCAGCGGTCGCCAGCCAGACCGGGCGAGCGGGATCCGCCGTACAGCCGGCGATAAACCGCGGCGTTGCGCAGCACCACATGCACGTACTCGCGGGTTTCCGCAAAGGGAATGCGCTCGCGAAAGGCGTCCACGTCCGCGCCGTAGCCCAGCTCGCGGCGCCAGCGGTCCGCGCGCGACGGACCGGCGTTGTACGCGGCCAGCGCCAGATCGCGCTTGCCGCGGTACCGCTCCAGCTGGTCGCCCAGGTAGCGCGCGCCCATCCGCAGATTGATCTCGGGAACCGCCAGCAGGCTCGCGTCGAAGTTGCTGACGCCCGCGTTGGGCGCCAGCCACGCGCCGGTCGCCGGCATGATCTGGCTGAGCCCCGTCGCGCCCACCCACGACTTCGCGTCGGGCCGAAAAGACGACTCCTGCCGAACCAGCCCGGCCAGCAGATACGGATCCACGTCCGCGCGATCCGCTTCCGCCGTCAGCACGTCGCGGAACGGAAAGGGGAACACGACGCGCAGCAGCCGCGCGTCCCACTCGCCGTTGCGGCGCTCCAGCAGCGCGCGGCCCAGGCGGATTCCCTCCACCGGATGTCCGCTGGTCGTCAGCCCCTCGGCGAGCGCCAGCAGAGCGGCGGGACGCGGGGTCAGCCGCACGGTCTGCCAGTCCAGCTCTTCCTTCCACTCCGTTTGCAGCCCCAACCGGTCCAGCACTTCCAGCCTGCCGAGCGCTTCCTTGGCGTCGCCTGCGTCGCGCGGGGTGGCGGGCCAGGCGCGGTTGTTGGCCAGCGCGCGGGCCAGCGGGTCGGCCCCGGAGCGGTCGCCCGCGCGGATGGCGAAGTACGACACGGGATCGGCGAGGATCGCTGCCCCGTACATGGAGCGGGCCCGGTCGGCACGGCCGGCGCGCTCGTGCTGCACGCCCACCTTGTACGCCAGCTCCGCCGTCGTTTCTCCGGATGGATACCGCGCCACGTACGACTCCCACGCCGCGGTCGCGCCGGTGGGGTCGCCCGCCTTCTGCCGCCGGTCGCCCAGCCGCATCAGCGCCTCGCGCGCGTCCGGCGACGCGGGAATGTCCGCCGCGCGGCGGTAGTAGGCGATCCCGGTCTCCACGTCGCCCGCGGCGTCGCCCAGCAGAAAGAGCGCGGTTCCCGCCGCGGCCGTGCCGGGACGGCGCTCCGCCAGCTTGCGGAGCTCCGCAAGCCCGGCGCCCGCGTCCACGCGGCTGAGCGCGCGCGCGGCGTACAGTTCCGCCTCGGCGGCCTGCGCCGGATCGGACAGATCCGCGCCCAGCCCCGCAAGAACTTCGCGCGCGGGACGGAAGTCGCGCTCCTCGTACAGCAGGCGTCCCAGCCGCAGCCGCTGCGCGGGGTCGCTGGACGCGCCCGCCCGGATCGCCGCGCGCAGGCTGCGGGCGGCCAGGCCGGGACGGTTCGCGGCCTCATAGGCCGCGGCGCGCGCCATCTGCTCATCCGCCGTGCCGCCGTCCGCCACCTCGCCCAGCCGCGTCGCCGCGCGCAGGCGGAGCGCGGCGGGGACGGACGTGTCCGCGCACAGGCCGCGCAGCACCTGGCGCGCCTCGTCCGGGCGGCGCGTGTTCACCAGAATGCGCACCCGCTCCAGCGCCAGCTCGGCCGCGTGCGGGTCCGCCCCGGCGGAGCGCAGGAGCGACTCTTCGCGCGTCAGCCGCTGCAGGGCAAAGACGGTGTCGCCCTTGGCCAGCCGGTAGCCCGCGTCCGCGCGGGCAAGCCGGACGCGGACGGCGGCGCTGGTGCTGGGCGCGTCCGCGATGCCCGGCGTGCGGGGATCGCCCGCGCGCGCCAGCGCTTCCGCCTGCAGCACCCGCATCCAGTCGCCCTGCGCGCCCAGTTCGCCCGCGGCGTCGCCGAACGCGTCCGCCGCGCGCGGATCCTTCTTTCGCGACAGCGCGCGGCCCATGCGCGCGCTGGCCTCCGCCTCGCGCGGGGCGTTGCGGACCGCGCGGTAGCGCCGGTATCCGTCCGCCGCGCGCGACCAGTCGCCGCGCGCTTCCTCCGCGCGGGCCAGCAGGAACAGCCCTTCGCCGCCGCTGCGCTCTTCCAGCCAGGTCTGGCCTTCCAGCAGCCGGCGCACCTGGGCCCATCCATCCCATCCCGCCGCGGCGCGGGCGGCCATGAGCACCACCGCGTCGGGCGCCTCGGACGGATCTTTTACGAAGCCGCGCAGTTCCTTCCACGCCGCCCACGGCCGGTTCGCATCCAGGTGCTCGCGCGCGGCCTCCACCGCCACCGCCATGCGCGCGTTGGTAAAGCGGGGAACGGGGTCGCCGGGAAGGGATGGCGAAAGCGCCGCCACGCCCGGAACGGCGCGCATCAGAGCGCGCTCGCCAGAGGCGTTGCTGATGGCCAGCCCCGTGGAAAGTCCCACGAAGGCTGCCCAGAGCCGTGCGGTTGGATGTCGGGTCATGCGTACCACGAAGACTGCGGGCGGAGCGCGGACGGCCCCGGTGAGCAAGGGGCCGCGCGCGTGCCGCGCCCCCCTCGCCTGGGCGAAGAAAGCATGATCCGTTCCCCAAAGCCAGCGTGGACAGTGGGTTACGGGAGGGGTGCGGCATGGGTGCGATGAACGGCGTACCCCCGGAGTGCGGGACAAGGTTCCCGCGGGAGTCTCTGCAAGTGACTGTGGTGCCGCGAGATGCCCGAAATTCCGGCGAGGCGGCGAGCGCGTCAGTCCGGGAACGGCGGCGGAGCAAGCGCGAGCCGCGGCCTCTCGGCGATCAGCCACGCCTCACCCGCCGCGAACAGCTTTCGTGCGGCGGCGGTCAGCGCGGAAAGAGCCGCTTCATCGGTCGTGCGCTCCCAGTCGTAGATGGCGCCATGCCGCTGCTGGCGGATCACGTTCAGGTCGCGCGCGGCGCCGGAAAGCGCACCAGCCCCGAGGGCCGCTACAGCGAAGAACGTGTGGTGGTGATGGCCGTCTCCGCGCACCCGGTGCCCAGAGGCACGCACCACGGCGGTGGATGCCTGCAGCGCTCCCTGGTACAGCAGTGTGAACGCTGCATCCGGATCCAACCGCGGAAGCATGGAACTGTTGAGGCTCCGGACGGCCTTGTTCCATATGCCTTCCACCTCGGAATCGCTGGCTTGGCGTTCTTCCAACTGGCGGCTGTCCAGCATCAACTGAATGCGAGTATTCACGCCGGCTCCAGTACGGGAATGCTCTGCGGGCCGCCGCGGATCCAGATCCTGGGCGCGGCAAGAACATCTTCAACGAATGCGTTCCCCGACTCCAGCCGGGCGCTCAGTTCCTCCGCGTCGTACCCGATCACGTCGATCTCACGGCCAATCAGGATCGGCACCTCGGCAAGGACGCGTTCTGTGGCTGCGCGTGCTGGCTGCTCCGCGACAATGAACACGTCCACGTCGCTTTCCGGAGCCGCGGTGCCCCGCGCGGTGGATCCAAAAATGAAGGCACAGGTGATCTCCGGAAGGCCGGCCAGAGCCTCGCGGATCACGTCGGATGGCGCCGCGCAGGCTTGAATCAGAATCGCCCACGCGCGCCATGATGGATGTGCATCGTTCGCGGTGTACAGCGACCGGCCCGGCTCATCCGTGCGCGCCAGCGCTCCGATCGCGGTCAGGCGACGGAGTTCCGCCTGTACGGAGGCGCTTGGAAGCCCGGTTCGCCGCATCAGTTCGCGGATGTGCAGGCGCTCGCCGGGATGCACGAAAAAGAAGATGACCAGCCGCGCCATCGACATCGATGGAAAAATCAGGCGCAGCGATGATGGTTCGGAATTGCTCATCCAGCCTCGCAACGGAGTGTGCCAAAATTTAGCACAGGATCATCGCTCGCGGAAGCGCCGCCTTTTCCCGTCAGCGTGGGTCATGAGCCGGGATGGAAAGCGAGGAAAGCAGAACACGCCTTCGCACCGGAAAGGTACGAAGGCGTGTTCTGTAGTAGCGGGGGCGGGATTCGAACCCGCGACCTTCGGGTTATGAGCCCGACGAGCTACCAGGCTGCTCCACCCCGCGACGAGTGCACATGACCGGAGACTGTGTTTGAAGCCAGATCAAGTTTCTGATCAGGTGGGTGACCCGTCGGCGGCTTCTGCGGCATCCTTGCGGGCGCTGCATCCATCGCCAGAGTGGGCCCCCGGCTTCAATGGAGTCGGCTCAAACAAGGGAGCCTCCGGTCTCGTGCGTGCTGTAATTATATACTTATCAATCACTTAGGTCAACCCCCAGCGCTCTGCCCCGCCGATAGACTCTCATCGCCAACGAACCGTCGTTCCTATTCCCTACTCCCTATTCCCTATTCCCTTCACCGCCCGCCACCCGCCCCACGCCAGCAGCCCCGCGCCAAGCCCGGCCGCCGCCGCGGCCAGCCCCGGCCGCTCCAGCACGCGAAGCGCCAGTTCCAGCCGCCCCGCGAGCACCTCCGCACGGGCGCGGAACTCGGGCACGGGCTCGTGCACGTTCCAGTCGAACGTCGTCAGCCGGGCCAGCCAGCCACGGTCCACGCATCCCTCCAGGCTGAACACGTGCAGGTCGTCCGTGTGGCGCCGGGCAATGCGCAGGTCGCGCGCGAACTCGTCCCACGACAGCGACGGCGGCGGGCGCAGCCCCTCCTCCACCCCGCCGCCCGTGACGCCGATGGCCACCGCGGGAAAGTGCTCCGCGTACAGGTCCAGCAGCCCCGGCCCGTACGGCCGCACGAAGCTCGTGTACAGCATGCACACCTCGCGGTCCACCGCCACGTCCAGCATTCCCGTCAGCCGCTGAAGCGCCGCCGTCCCCGCGCGCCGTTCGTGGTGGATGAACGGAAACACGTACGCATCCACGGGATAGCCGTCCGCGCGAATGCTGGCGACCAGCCCCTCGTACGTGGCGCGCGCCTCGTCGATGCGGGCGAACAGCCGCGGAACGCCGCGCGTGAGCAGCGTCCACGGGTTGGCGCGCGCGTCGCGGACGTCGTGAATGCTGGGCTCGATGTCGATGCCCACGCGCTCCCACCGCAGCCCGTGCCGCTCCGTCCACGCGCGGAACTCGTCATAACGCGCGCAGACCTCGCCGCCGTTGCCGCTGTGGCACCAGTACCCGCCCTCTTCAGACAGCAGAATCCACGCGTTCAGCGGAATCCCGCGCTCGTTCAGCATGCGAACGACGGCGGCGCGCTCGTCGCTCAGGTCCATCAACCCCAGCGTGACCGTCGCCTCCAGCTCGGCCAGAAGGAGGGGGACGCGCGCGTCGGCGAACAGGCGCGCCAGCGGCTCCGGCCGCAGTTCGCAGAAGAACGACAGGCGCGGCAGGCCGGGACGCATGGTACCGGAATCCGTCATCGGCGTGCTCCCGCGAGCGGGTCCGCACACTCCGCCGGCCGGCCCACGCCGCGCGCCAGGTTCAACGGCCGCGCAAGGCGGATAAGGATCATCTCCGTCGCGTCCTTTACGTCGCGCCCGCGCCCGCCGGTGGCGGGATAGTTGTTGTCGTTCATCACCAGAAGCGTGCGGCTGTCCATCACCAGCAGGTTCTCGATGGTGATGTACGGCAGCCGGTACGTCGTGCCGAATCCGCCCAGGCGGTGCGGATTGGCGATGTCCAGCAGGTCCGCCACGAGTTCCTTGGATACCACGCCCTCCGCGTCCGCGCGCGCCAGGTCGACGCGGAAGACGCGCTTGAACGCGGCGCTGTCGCCGAACGCGTTGTCGCGCTCCACGATCAGGAACTCGTGCTCGTTCACCGCCGCCATGTCGCCGATGGAGTGCGACGGGTCATCCAGCGGAAAGTAGCGGATGGTGTCGCCGAAGGTGCCGCGCGCGGGATCGAACGTGTACAACCGCAGCCGGCCCGCGGGGTCGCCCGCCACCGTACCCTCCAGCAGCGCGAGCAGGCCTCCGCTCTCCGGCATGCGCGCCATTCCTTCCACCCCGCGCGAGCCGCCCAGGTTGGCGCCGCCCGCCGCGCCCGGCGCCGTGCCCGTGGCCGTCAGCGCGGGATTCTGCGGCGAGCGTACCGTCCCCGCGGCGCCGTTGGGAAGCGGGATGGGCGGCGCGAGCAGCCGTCCGTCCGCCGAAACGTGCAGCAGAAACGGGCCGAACTCGTCGCCCAGCCAGAACGTGCCGTCCAGCGCCGCGACGATGGACTCCGGGTCCAGGTCGCCGCCGGTGAGCAGCCGGTCGCCGACGAATTCGCGAACGAGAAGAAAGGGAACGCGCCTGTCCGGGTCCGCCAGCGGGATGAAGCCGTCGCTGCGCAGCCGGCCCGCGCCGCCGCGCGCGGTCTGGAACTCCGGCGTCAGACGGTAGATGCGGAGCAGCGCGTCCGGACTGTTGGCGCGGGTGCCGAAGCCGTTGTCTCCCGTCGACCAGAAAGCGCCACACGCGGGCCCGAACTGGATTCCGCTGAACCCCTGCACCGGCTGCGACGGAAAGCGCGGTGAGGACGCACGCACACCCTGCGCGTCGAACTGGCCGGAGGGCGGGCCGTCCGTGAACGTGTCCGCCGCCATCCGCGCCCATCCCGCCAGCTCCGCCCGCTGCGCCGCGGCCGCATCCACCGAAGCCGCCACCGCCGTCACCGCCGTCACCATCGCCAACCCCATCATCCGCCGCACGCCCGATCCGCTCATCATCCCCATCCACGGTAAACCGAAAACTCAGCCGCGCCGACCGGCGGGATAGTAGCGAGACGCGGGCCGTTACGCTCGCCGGGCACGTCCGTCATCCACGCCCAACGCTGTGCTCGGGGTGGCATGGACGGTGCGCGCCCGCCGCGATCCACGCGAACGGGAGGGAGGCAGATGGCGAGACGGGTGGAGGAGCGGAACGACGAGGCGGCGCTGGCGGCGATCCGGGCGGCCGCGATCCCGCTGGCGGGGCCGGAGGGGAACTGGGACGCGCTGCTGGATCTGGTGGGCGACGCGCAGTTCGTGCTGCTGGGCGAGGCGACGCACGGCACGCACGAGTTCTACCGCGCCCGCGCCGAAATCACCAGGCGGCTGATCACCGAACGCGGGTTCACCGCCGTGGCCGTGGAGGCGGACTGGCCGGATGCGTACCGCGTGAACCGCTACGTGCGCGGCATGGGCGACGACGCCACGCCGGAACAGGCGCTGGGCGGGTTCAAGCGGTTTCCGCAGTGGATGTGGCGCAACGACGACATCGTGGAGCTCGTCGCCTGGCTGCGCGACCACAACGCGGGGCTGGGGGATGACGGAACCCAGGCCGGCTTCTACGGCGTGGACCTGTACTCGATGTTCTCTTCCATCGAAGCGGTGATCGGGTACCTGGATGAGGTGGATCCCGAGGCGGCCCGCCGCGCGCGCGAGCGCTACGGCTGCTTTCACCGCGTGGGCGGCGGCGATCCGCAGTCGTACGGGTACGCGGCGGAACTGGGCATCACCCGCGCGTGCGAAGACGAAGCTGTCCGGCAGCTGCAGGAGCTTCGCGCACGAGCCGGCGATTCCGTGGGCGGCGCGGAGGACGAGCTGTTCTTCGCGGAGCAGAACGCGCGGCTGGTAAAGAACGCGGAGGAATATTACCGCAGCATGTTCGCCGCGCGCGTGTCGTCGTGGAACCTGCGCGACTGCCACATGGCGGATACGCTGGATGCCTTGGCCGCGCACCTGGAGAGCAAGGGGATCGCGCCGCGGATCGTGGTGTGGGAACACAACTCCCACCTGGGCGATGCGAGCGCCACGCAGATGGGGCGCGAGGGCGAGTGGAGCGTGGGCCAGCTCATGCGCGAGCGGCACGGCGACCGCGCGCGGCTCATCGGCTTCAGCACCTACACCGGCACGGTGACCGCCGCGTCGGAGTGGGACGCGCCCGCCGAGCGCAAGAAGGTGCGGCCGGGGATGGAGGGGAGCTACGAAGCGCTCTTCCATCAGGCGGGCATCCCCAACTTCTTTCTGCCGATCACGGACGGCGCCGTGGCCGATGCGCTGCGCCCGGACCGGCTGGAGCGGGCGATCGGGGTGATCTACAAGCCGGAGACGGAGCGCTGGAGCCACTACTTCCACGCGTCGCTCTCCGAGCAGTTCGACGGCGTGATCCACTTCGACACCACACGCGCCCTGCACCCGCTGGAGCGCACGCCCCTGTGGGTCAACGACGAGCCGCCCGAGACCTTTCCCAGCGGCATCTGACGCGCGCAGTTTGGGTTGATGGACCGCGGTGCCCTTCATCTACGCATCTCTCTGTGCGTCCGTGCGTCCGTGCGCACGGAGAGATGCGGGAGAAAGAAACCCCAGCCCCGGGGATCGACCACGCCATCGGACGCTTCCGCGGCTCTCCTGAGCGAATAAATCCGCCGCTCAAACAGCGGTAACCCCCGACACGTGGCCGCTGTCGCGTCCACGTTCGGGGCTTCAACTGCGCGGAGCCTGACGTCGGTTGAGGATGCAGTCTGCCGCGGCCTGATTCGTGTCGGCCAAGGAGGTTCTCACCGCGGAGCGGTAACCGGGGACGCGCACCGGCCCCGCCTCCGCACCGAACGGCTCCCCCTCCCCCGCTTGCGGGGCGAGGGGGCTGGGGGGAGGGGGGAGCCCGCCGCCGCACGTCACCATCCGGAACGCACGATTCTGGTGTGTGCTCCCTCTCCCACATCCGTTCGTGGGAGAGGGTCGTCGTGCGCAGCACGCGGGGTGAGGGCCACACCCGCATTCACCGGAAGCGCGCCCGAGCCGCCCGAAGCACCCTTGCCCGCCCTCCCCGCCCGCGCGACCTTCCCGGCGATACGCGGTCCGCGCTCCTCCATCGCCGTTCCTGCCCCATGGCCGACTCCGCTCCCGACGAACCCGCGCGCGGCGCATTCCTGACCGCGGAATGGCGCTGGCTGGCGATGCTGAACTACGAGATGCCGCCGGCCCTGCTCCGTCCGCTGGTGCCCGCGGGGACGGAGCTGGATGCGTGGAACGGCGTCACCTACGCCAGCGTCGTCGGCTTCCGCTTCCTGAACACGCGCGTGCTCGGCATCCCCATCCCGTTCCACCGCAATTTCGAAGAGCTCAATCTGCGCTTCTATGTCCGGCGCAAAGGCCCGGAGGGATGGCGGCGCGGCGTGGTGTTCATCAAGGAGATCGTGCCGCGCATGGCCATCGCGGCGGTCGCGCGCTGGGTGTACAACGAAAACTACGCAGCCCTCCCCATGCGCCACCGCGTGACCGTGCGGCCGGGCACGGGCGGCGATGTGGAGTACGGATGGCGCCACCGCCGCCGCCCGTCGCTGCTGCGCGTGGCCGTCACGGGCGATTCCGCGCCGCTGGTAGCGGGATCGGAAGAGGAGTTCATCACCGAGCACTACTGGGGCTACGCGCGCCAGCGGGACGGCGGCTGCGTGGAGTACCAGGTGCAGCATCCGCGCTGGAACGTGTGGCGCGCCGAATCCGCCGTGCTGGACGGCGACGTGGGCGCGCTCTACGGCTCCGCCTTCGCCGAGTGCCTGTCCGGCCCGCCGCGCTCCGCCCTGCTCGCCGACGGCTCCCCCGTCACCGTCCGCCGCGGCGTCCGCATCGTCTGACGCGATGGGTTCTGCGCTCTCCGGATGTCGCCCGCTGATGGACCGCGAGCCTGGGATGAGCAACGGGATGTACTGCATCGAACAGGTGTGGACCTTTACCGTCACAACAGCAGGCGGACGGTGCCACAGGCCGACCGCGCGCTGAGGTCTCGCTTTCTCGCGCGACAGCGGGGAGAGGGCCGGGGAGAGTGGGCCCTCTCCGGCCGCGGCACAATCCGAAGTGTGAAGTCGTTGCAGTTCCCCCCCTCTCCGTGCGGCAGTTTGCACGGGGAGGGGCCGGGGGAGGGGCCTCCCCGGCCGCCGACGTACAAAGCTTTCCGCAGAAAATCGGGATCGAGCGCTCCCTTGCGTTCGCGCCCCCCATCCGGCCGAATCTCTGGACGGGACCCGCCCCGGTGCGCGGAACGATCCGCCTCCGCCGGACGTACAGATCCGGACCGCATCAGAGCACGCACGCATGGGGCGATCTGCTCCAATCCGCCGCCCCGGCGTGAGCGGCGGCCCGGAGGTTGCGGCCGTCGGATGTAGAATGTTCGTTCAGCCTCCGCCGAATCTTCGGCGGTCACGGGAGCGGAGCCGCATGGAAGAACGCGTCGTGCTGGTCGACGAAAACGATGCCGAAGTGGGAGTTCTGGAAAAGCAGCTTGCCCACACCGAGGGGCGCCTGCACCGCGCGCTGTCCGTCTTTGTCGTAAACGGCGAGGGGCAGATGCTGCTGCAGCGCCGTGCCGCGTCCAAGTACCACTCGCCCGGGCTGTGGACCAACACCTGCTGCTCGCACCCGCGCCCCGGCGAACGGGTGGACGCCGCCGCGCGCCGCCGCGTGCGCGAAGAAATGGGCTTCGACTGCCCCATGGAGCCCGCCTTCACCTTTGTGTACCGCGCCGACGTGGGGCAGGGGCTGGTGGAGCACGAGTTCGACCACGTCTTTCTGGGCCGCTGGGAGGGCGAGCCGAACCCCGAGCCCGGCGAGGTGGACGGGTGGCGCTGGGCCTCGCCGGAGGAGATCGAGGACGAGATGCGCGCCGACCCCGCCGCGTTCACGCCCTGGTTCCGCATCGTCCTGGCCCGCCCGGAATGGGCCCGCACCGTGTCCGGCTTCGCCGCCCCCGCACCCGCGGCCTGAACGCCCGCGCTGGCCCGCGCCGTGCGGTTCCGCCGGTCCGTCCGCCCCTTTCAACCGCACCCCTCGTACTTGCGCACATGACCGCTCGCACCGACTTCGCGGACCACGACAATCCCCTGCTGCGGACCGAACTCCCGATCCCCTTCGACCGGATCCAGGCGGAGCACGTCGTTCCCGCCGTCCGCGCCGCCCTGTCGCGCGCCGAAGCCGAACTGGAGGCCATCGTCACCCTCGGGGGCGAGCGGACGTACGAGAACACGGTGCTTGAACTGGAGGAGGTCAGCGAGCGGATGGGCCGCGTCACCCGCCCCGTCTCGCACCTGATCGGCGTGCACGATACGCCGGAACTGCGCGCGGCGTGGCAGGAGATGGTTCCCGAGATCTCCGCCTTCAACGCCCGCATCGCCCTCAACCCGGGGCTGTGGAGCGCGGTCAAGGCGTACGCGGACACCGAAGCCGCGCGGGCGCTCACCGGCGTGCGCGCGCGGCACCTGAAGAAGATGGTGCGCGCCTTTGTGCGCGCCGGGGCGGACCTGCCGGACGAGGCCAAGTCGCGCATCGAGGCGCTGCGGGTGGAGCTGTCGTCCGTCGCGCAGAAGTTCGCCAACAACGTGCTCGACGCCACAAACGCGTTCGAACTGGTGGTGACGGACGAGGCGGAGCTGGAGGGGCTGCCGGAATCCGCCCGCGCACAGGCGCGCGCCGCCGCGCAGGCCAAGGGGGTGGAGGGGTGGCGCTTCACCCTGCAGATTCCCTCCTTTCAGCCGTTCCTGCAGTACTCCGCGCGGCGGGATCTGCGCCGGCGCATGTACGAGGCGTACAGCAATCGCGCCTCTTCCGGCGAGCACGACAACCGCCCGCTCATCCGCCGGCTGCTGGAGCTTCGCCGCGAGCTGGCGGGCGTGCTGGGATTTCGCGACTGGGCGGAGTACACGCTCGAGGAAAGCATGGCCGGCAGCGGCGACCGGGCCATCGCGTTCGAGGAGGACCTCACCGCCCGCACCCGCCCGGCGTGGAACCGCGAAATCGCCGCGCTGCGCGAGTTTGCCCGCGACGAACTGGGGATGAGCGAGCTGGAGCCGTGGGACGTGTCGTTCGCGGCGGAGCGGATGCGGCTGGCCCGCTTTGACCTGGACGCCGAGGCGCTTCGCCCCTACTTCCCGCTGGACCGCGTCTTGGAGGGACTGTTTGAAATCGCGCACCGGCTGTTCGGCGTCACCGTGCAGCCGCGCGAACTGGCGGCCGTGTGGCACCCCGACGTGCGCTTCTACGATGTCGCGGACGAGGGTGGCAACCGGCTGGGCGGCTTCTACACGGATTGGTTTCCGCGCGAGGACAAGCGCGGCGGCGCGTGGATGAGCGGAATGATCCTGGGCGGCCCGCGTGCGCACGGGTGGGAGCCGCATCTGGGCTTCGTGGCCGCCAACGTCAGCCCGCCGGAGGGTGACCACCCCGCCCTGCTCACCCATCGCGAGGTGCAGACCGTCTTTCACGAGTTCGGTCATCTGCTGCACCACATGCTTTCGCGCGTGGAGATCGGCGCGCTGGGCGGCACCCGCGTTCCCACCGACTGGGTGGAGCTGCCGTCGCAGATCATGGAGAACTGGACGTGGGAGCGCCCCGCGCTGGACCTGTTCGCGCGGCACTGGCAGACGGGCGAGCCCATTCCCGACGCGCTCTTTGACCGCATGCGCGCGGCCCGCATCCACATGGGCGCCCACCATCAGATGCGGCAGCTGAGCTTCGGCACGGTGGATCTGGAGCTGCACGCGCGCTTTGACCCCGCTTCCGGCGAGGACCCGGTGGCGCGCGCGCAGCGGGTGATGGAAGACTTTTCGCTCGCGCCGCGCTTTGCCCGCGACCACTTCATCACCAGCTTCGCCCACATCTTTTCCGGCGGATACGCGGCCGGCTACTACAGCTACCTGTGGTCTGAGGTGCTGGAGGCGGACGCGTTCAGCCGCTTTGCCACGGAAGGGCTCTTCAACCGCGAAACCGGCCGCGCCTACGTTGAACACGTGCTGAGCCAGGGCGACGCGGAAGATCCCGCGGAGCTGTTCCGCCGCTTCATGGGCCGCGATCCGGACCCGGAGGCGCTGCTGCGCCGCAACCTGGGCGTGGACGCCGCCGCCTGATCTCGGTCTTCGGTGGATGAACAACGAGGCCGGCGCGCTCTCCAGAGCCGCCGGCCTCGTCCGTTTCCCTCATCTGCTCCCCCGCGCGTCCCCGCCACCCCCGCGTCCCTCCGCGAGCGCTCAGTTCGCCGGACTCAGCCCGATCACCTCGGCTCCAGCCGCGCGGCCCACGTCCACCGCCGCGACGATCTCGCCGTACGAGAGCGGTCCCTCACCCGCCACGAACAGCACCTTCCGGGGCCGCGGCGCCAGGATCGCCGCCAACTGCTCCCGCACCTTTTCTCCGTCCAGCGGCTGGTGATTGACCGCGTACCGGCCGCCCGCGCGCACCTGCAGCACCAGCGCGGTGGGATCGGTGCTGTCGATGGACGACGGCTCAGGCGGCGGCACCTGCACCACCAGCCCGCGCTGCAGCCCCATCTGCACCACCATGAACACGATCAGCAGCACCATCACCACGTCGATCATGGGCGTCATGTTGATCGTCGCAGTCAACCCGCCCCGCCGTCCGACAGTTCCCATCGCCATTGCATCCTCCCGGCTTTGCGTGAGAAGAATCCGCGCGGTTCAGTCGCGCGGCGGAACCGTGATGAGCCCCACCCGCCGAACGCCGTTGTCCGAGGCGGCACTCAGCACGGAAAGCACGTCCGCGTACGGGGCGTTGTAATGCGCATCCAGGTACACGGTCCCCCGGCGATCCTCCGGCAGCGCCCGCAGCGCGACACCCATCCAGTGCGCGATCTCCGTCCTCCGGACCGGACCGGCCGAAGGGGCGCCCTCCACATAGGCCAGATCGTAGGGGCCCAGGTAGACGGTCACCATGCCGCGCCGCATCTCCGCCGAGGTGCGTGCCTTCGGAGTGTAGTGGTAGGGGCCGTTCCCGGGCGTGATCACCATGGAGACGAGCAGCAGCACCAGCGCCACGCCGATGAAGGGCGTCAGGTCGATGCGGGCGAGCGGGTCGCGGAAACCGGCGATGGGGTCGCGGTGCATGCGGGGGGCTCCGGTGCGGGTGTACTGATCCAACGCACCGGAGTGCCCGTATTCTGACAGGGATGCACGAAAGCGAACCGGCGCCTTTCCCGCGAGGGGAAAGGCGCCGGTTCGTTGTCCATCAGCGTTCCAGAAGCGGCCGCGGCTTACTGCGCCGGCGGCGCCACCACGGTGGCCGGTCCCACTTCGGGACGCGGCACCAGGCCCACGATGGTGATGTCGGCCGCGCGGCTTGCGTCCACCGCGCGCACGACGTCGCCGTACGTAAGGTTCTCGGCGCCCTTGACGAAGATGACCTTGCGGGCCCGGCCGGTGAACACCTGGCGCAGGAACGGCTCCAGGTTGGCCGCCTCTACCGGCTGCCGGTTCACCGCGTACCGCGGACCGGGCTCCACCTCGAGCACGATCTGGTCGTCATCGGGCGGCTTCTGCGAGATTTCTTCTTTTTCCTTCGGGGGCGGCACCTGCACGACCAGACCGCGCTGAAGGCCCTGCTGCACCACCATGAAGATGATGAGCAGCACCAGCAGCACGTCGATCATGGGCGTCATGTTGATCTCGCTCATGGCGCCGCCCTTGCTCCCGCCGGCTCCCATAGCCATGGGATTGACTCTCCGTGCTCAGTGTCGGTGCCCCGCCGCGCCATACGGCGCGGCGAAGGCGAAAGGCTTCACGAACCTACTCGCGGCGGACGCGCGCCCCCGCGGGCAGTTCCGTGATCTGGCCGATGCGGCGTACACCCGCCCGGCGCGAGGCGTCGATCGCGCTCAGCACGACCGAGTACTCCACGCCGTTGTCGGCCTTGAGGTACAGGTTGTGGTCGCCCGGGCGCTTGGCGTACTCGTCGCGCAGCCGCTGCTCCAGCTGGGCAAGCGGGATCGGGCCCGGGTTCTGAACGTCTTCCAGCCAGTACTTGCCCTGGTTGTCCACACCCAGCGTAACGCGGTCTTCCTTTTCGGGAAGCGCCGTGCGCGCCTTGGGAAGCTTGGCCTCGTAGGCCAGCGACGGCGTCACCACCATGAAGATGATCAGCAGCACCAGCATCACGTCGATCATCGGCGTGACGTTGATGTCGGAGGTCACGTTCGAGGTCACGCCCGCCACGGTGGGGAGCGGCGATCCGCCAAAGGCTGCGCTTCCGCCATGTCCTCCAGCCATAGGTCAGTCTCCGTAGGTGGCGCCGCCCACTTCGCGGCGGGCCTGGCGCGTCATCATCCAGTCGATCATTTCGCGACCGGCGTAGGCCAGTTCCGAGAACAGCGTGTCGAGCTTGGCGGTGAAGTAGTTGTACAGCCACACCGCGGGGATGGCCGCCACCAGGCCGATGGCCGTGGCGATCAGGGCCTCGGCGATACCGCCGGACACGGCCTCAAGGCCGCCGCCCTTTTCCGACATGCCCATGAACGAGTTCACGATGCCCAGCGTGGTGCCCAGCAGACCCACGAACGGCGCCGTGGAGCCGATGGTGGCCAGCAGGCCCAGCCCGCTCTTGAGCTCGTTGGCCAGCAGGATCTGCTCACGCTCCACGGAGCGCTCGCAGGACACGATCGCGGCGCCGGCGGCGCGGGGATCGCTCAGCAGCGGGGCAACCTCGCGCAGGGACTCGCCCAGCACGCGGGCCACGTGCGACTTGGGGTACTGATCAGCAAGCGCCAGGGCTTCCGGAATGTTCTCGCTTTCCAGCGCCGCGGAGAAGGCGGGCGCGAACTGCTTGGTCGCGGCCGCCATCCGGCGGAACTGAAGCCACTTCCAGATCGCAACCGTCAGCGACGTGATGCTCATCAGGATCAGGAAGATTACGATGCCGCGGTTAAGCAACCCGGTGTCGGCCCAGATCTTCGCAATATCCATGGTTCTACGATCTCCTCAGCGCGCCTGCGCCTTCCGTGATGTTTGCCTGCTGTCCGGCGCGGACCTGCCCGGCCGCGCCGCCCTGGTGTCCTGCCGCGCCCCGGATTCCCGGGGCGCACGCGCTCAGCGCGCCACCTGCCACTGGATGGGGAGTTCCACCCACACCTTCACCGCCCGGTTGTTCACCTTGGCCGGACGGAACCGCAGCCGCTGAACCGACCGGATGGTCGGGTCGTTGAACTGCTCGTGCGACGAGTTGGTCACCTGGATGCTTTCGGCGTCCACGCGGCCGTCTTCCAGCACGCGGAAGCGGACCTGCACCGTGCCCGTGACCCCGGCGTCGCGCAGGAGCGGCGGATAGTTGCGCTCCAGCTGCCGCTGCAGCTCCGCCACGTTGGTGGGGCGGGGCTGTTCTTCCACCGCGGAAAGCTCGTAGGTGCCGACGTCGGCCGGGGCCTCGCGCTCCGCCGTGCTCTGCGCCACACCGCCCTCCACGCCCTTGGCTACGCCGCCTTCCTGACCCTGCGCGGTGAAGTCTTCGGGCGACACCGCCTGCTGGTTGGGGTTGGGCGGCGCGATGGTGGCCGGCGGCTCAGCCGGCGGCGTCAGCGTCTGGAACCCCTTCACCACGGGCGGCGCCGCGGCCGGCTCCGGCTCCGGTGGCGGCGGTTCCGGCTCCTTGGGCTTCTCCGGCTCCGGCTCCGGCTCCTTGGGCTTCTCCTCCTCCACCTCCACGAAATCGACCAGTTCCTCCTTCTCCCGGGACGCGCGCTCCGCGGCGTTCACACCGGCGGCCACCAGGCCCCCGATGAGCACCACGTGCAGCACTCCGGAGATGAAGACGTTGGTCGGCGACAGAAAGCCGGACTTTCGGCCCTCGGACGCGACGAGCTTGTTGAACATTGCCCTCCTCCCGCGTGGATCTCTGATTGCGCCCGGTAGGCGACCCCCGGCTCCGGATACCGAACGAACGATCGGCCCAGATTCTGACCGGCCCCCGGCAAGGTGATTTTCCCCGCCCCGCGTCCGGCAAGCGAACGTTAGATCGAAACTCCGCCACACACCCGGGAGGGCGCCTGACGGAGGGTCGTCCGCTCACGTACGGGAAAACCGCGCCGCGAGCCCTGCTGGCAGGGTTCGCCGGTTAAGGTGCACGGTGCTCCCGCCCCTGTCAAGCACCCGCCCCGCACCGATGTACGGGCTGCTCCGGCGCGAAGGAGGCGTACACTGCCCCGGATCGGGGGTTCCGAAGGGGAAGATGATGGTGTGAAACGAGTTGCGGCGATTCTGGCAGCGTCTCCAAACCGTTACGGAGCGCGCGGCGCCGGACGCTCCGATTACGCCGAAACAGCGGAAGAACCCACCACTCCGGACGGCCCCTCCGCGGGCGGCCCCAGCCCGGGATCGGCGTCCAGCGCCTGGCGCAGCGCATCCACCGAAACGGGGCAGAGCGCCGGGCCCGCGTCGCGCCCCAGGATCTCCAGCACCTGCTCGCGCGGGAGCGCCCCCCGGTACGGCCGCGCGGCGCTGAGGGCGTCGCACACGTCCGCCACGGCCAGAACGCGTGCGGCCTCGGAAAGAGTGGACGCCGGAATGCCCCGGTGGTAGCCCCGCCCGTCCATGCGCTCGTGGTGCGAGGCGGCCAGCTCCGCCAGCTCGCGAAAGGGGCCCACGCGGGCCAGAATGCGGTGCGTGTACTCCGGATGAAGGCGCATGGCGGCGAACTCTTCTTCCGTCAGTTTTCCCGGCTTGTCGAGAATGCGGTTGCTTACGCCCAGCTTGCCGATGTCGTGCAGCAGGGCGGCGCGGCGCAGGTCGCGCTGGGCCGGCGCGGAGAAGCCCAGAACGCGCCCGATGGCCTCGGCGTACGCCGCCACCCCTTCGGAGTGGCGGAAAGTATAAGGCGACTTCGCGTCGATGACGCGCGCGAACGCTTCGGCGATGCGGTCCAGCGCGCCGTCGTCGGCCCGCATCTCGCGCCCGGCGGGCTCCAGCGCGGCCACCCGGGCGCGCACGTCGCCCCGCAGCGCGTTCCAGAAGGCGGTGTCGCGGCGGGTGCCGTCCAGGACGCGGACCAGGGCGGGGTCGAACCACCGCCCGGCGCGCCGCCGCGCCATGGCCAGCGCCGCCGCAGTTCCGCGCGCGGCGTGAAACACCTCCACCGTCTGCGCCAGCGAGGCGATGCGCGCCAGCAGCGGAATCTCTTCCCCGCGCAGCCCCAGGGGCACGCCGCCGCCGTCCCAGTGCTCGTCCAGCGCGCGGATGGCGGCCGCGGTCTGGGTGGAAAGGCCCAGCATGCGGGCGATGTCGGCGCCGCGCTCGCAGCGGGCGCGCACCAGATCCGCGGTGATCGGGGGTCCGGCGACGATGCGCCATGCCTGCTTCAGCCGCAGGCCCACGGGCTCCCCCGGGCGCACGCTGCGCAGCACGTGCCGCAGCCCCGGGCCGCTGCGCCGCCAGTCCACCATCTTCCACGACCGCTTGACCGCGGGATCGTCCGCGCCGAAGAGGGCCGACGTTTCCGCCGCGTTGGCGGAGCACCCGGCGTCCTTCATCAACAGCGCGTAGAAGAGGGAGTCGCGGGTTCCGGCATCCAGCCCCAGCTCCTCGCCGATGCGCATTCCGATCAGGCAGGTGCGGATGGAGTGGCCTTCCGGCTGTCCCTCGGTAAGGTCCAGCGCGTAGGAAAGCGCGGAAATCACCTCGGAAAGCCGGAACCCCGGCGCCTCTCCCCGCTCCGTTCCCTCGGTCACCGCTGCTCCCGGGCGATGCGCCCGCGCTGCCGCAGCAGGCCGGCCGCCATCATGTCGTACGGGATGGTTTCCGCGTAGCGCCCCACCAGCGCCGGGTCGCCGCTCGCCTGCAGCAGCTCCGGGTCCGCCGACTGCGCCAGCGCGCGCGCCAAGCCGTCCCGGTCCTTGAGGTCGAACCGCTCCGCCAGCGCCGTCCACGCGCGCAGCCGGCTTTCCAGATCGTCCAGGTGCCACTCCGGATCGTGGATTCCGCCGAAGTGGGTGGGAAGGAGGATGCGGGGGCGCAGCGCGCGCAGCCGCTCCACGCTCGCCAGCCAGCGCCCGGTGTCCACGTCCGGTGGCGGGGTGGGGGGACGGACGTGCAGCGCGTGGTCCAGGCGCACCCCGCCCACGTCGCCGCTGAACACGAGCCCCGCGTCCGGGTCGTGCCAGGCGTGGTGGTGGTCCGCGTGGCCGGGCGTTTCCACCGCGCGCAGCGTGCGCCCGCCCACCCGCACCGCCAGGCCGTCCTCCGCGGCGTCGATGCGCTCGTCATCCACCGGGATCATGGTTCCCCACAGCGCCTCCATCTGGTCGCCGTAGATGCGGGCGGCGCTGGACAGCAGGCGCGACGGGTCCGCCAGGTGGTGGGCGCCCAGGGGATGAACGACGACGCGCGCCCGCGGGGCGATGCGCGCCAGGTGCCCGGCGCCCGCGGCGTGGTCCAGGTGAATGTGGGTGAGCAGGATGTGCGTCAGCTCCGCCGGGTCCCGCCCCGCCGCGCGGATGCCGGCCAGCAGCGTATCCAGCGTGGACGCCGGGCCGGCCTCCACCAGCGCCAGCCCGTCACCGTCCTCGATCAGATACGAGGCGATGAACCCCGCGCCGCGCCAACCGTGGTCGATGCGCGTGACGCCCTCCGCCTCCCGGTGCAGCCGCACCTCTCCCGTTTCGTGCATCCCGCCCGCCTTGCTGGTGATGATCCGGTATTTCCGCCCGCGGACGAATCTAGAGCCATCCGCGCGCCGGGTCGATGGAGGGCGCCCCTCGCCGCGCGATCCGCTCCGTGCGCACTCGCGGGGGTGGCGGGACGCGGATAGATTCCGCGCGCACGCGTCCGCGCACGCCTTCCCCGCCGATCCGCCCTCCGCATGACCCTGGTACAGACCGCCCCCGCACACGTCCTGGCCGACCGCCAGGTGGACGTGGAAACCCCCGAGCACGTCGCCATCGGCTACGAACTGGCGGACCTGGGCTCGCGCTTTACCGCGCTGCTGCTGGACGCGCTCATCCTCATGGGCTCGGTGTTCGGATTCGGCATCGTCGCCTCGCTCATCCTTTCCGCCATCGGTGCGGAGAACGTGGTGGGCGGCCTGGGGATGGGTGTGGTGACGATCCTCATTTTTCTGATGGTCTGGGGCTACTTCATCTTCTTCGAGGGGCTGCGCGACGGGCAGACGCCGGGCAAGAAGCGGATGGGGATCCGCGTGGTGCACGACGGCGGCTATCCCGTCACGGTGCGCGCCGCGGCCGTGCGGACCTTCATCAAGGTGATCGTCGACATCCAGCCCGGGGGTTCGTGCATCTTCGGCGGGCTGTCGATGATGCTGCATCCGCAGACCAAGCGCATCGGCGACCTGGCCGCGGGGACGGTGGTGGTGCGCGACCGTACCGGGCACGCCATCCCCGAGGAATCCACCGCGCCCGCCGGGCCGGCACTGGGCCCGCCGCGGATGAGCACGGAGGAGTTCACCGCCGTGTCCATGTACGTGCAGCGCCGCCTTTCGCTGGACGGATCGGTGCGCGCGGAGCTCTCGCGCAAGCTGATGGCGCGGGTGGAGCGGCACGTGATGGAGGACGCGCGCCGCACGGCGATGAGCCCGGACGCCTATCTCTCCCTGCTGCACCAGGAAGAGACGGAGCGCCGCCGGGCCGCGGGCGCGGGCGGGCGGGCGGGAACCGCGCAGGCCACGGCGCTGGTGCGGCGGCAGCGGGCGGAGTGGGCGGAGTACCAGAAGACGCTGGACGAAACGCGGCGCATGGGGCTGGACACGCTGGACGAGGGGCGCGTGTCGCGCTTTGCCACGCTGTACCGCGGCGTGGCGGCGGACCTGGCCCGCGCGCGGACGTACGGCGGCTCGCCGGAGCTCCTCTATTCCCTGGAGCGGATGGTGGGGACGGGGCACAACCTGTTCTACCGCCCGCCGCAGCGCACCTGGCGCCGGTTCCGCGACTTCGCCGGCGGGGGATTCGCGGCGCTGGCGCGGCGGCTGTGGAAGCCCATCGCCATCGCCTCCGTCCTCTTCTACCTCCCCGCCCTGCTCTGCTTCGCCGCCATCCGCGCGCGGCCGGAGATGGCGCGCGAGCTGGTGCCCGCGGAGATGATGGCGCGGGCGGAGAACGCGGCGGCCAAGGAGGCGCGCGGCGAGGGGTACGTGGAGGTGCCGCAGATCTTCATGCCCGTGATGGCGACGCGGCTGATCAGCAACAACGTGCAGGTCACCTTTCTGGCGTTCGCCGGCGGCGTGCTGGCCAGCCTGGGCTCGGCGTACGTGCTGATCATGAACGGCGTGCTGCTGGGCACCGTGGCCGCCATGTTCGCCAACGTGGGGCAGAGCCTGCACCTGTGGACCTTCGTGCTCCCCCACGGCGGCATCGAGCTCACGGCCATCTGCATCGCGGGAGGCGCGGGGCTGTGGATGGGCTCCGGCATTCTCCTTCCCGGCCGGCGCACGCGGCGCGAGGTGCTGGTGACGCGCGGCCGCGAGGCGGTGGCGCTCATCATGGGGACGGCGATGATGCTGGTGATCGCCGGGATGATCGAGGGCTTCATCTCCCCCTCGGACCTGCCGCGCGAGGCCAAGCTCGCGCTGGCCGCGGTCTTTGCTTCGGCGATGGTGGCGTACTTTGCGCTGGCCGGGCGCGGCGAGGCGGCGGTGGCGGCCGCGGAGCTGGCGGGGGAGAGATAGGGGCAACTGCAGGGAATAGGGAATGGGGAATAGGGAATAGGGCCGGCGGACGGGCGGAGCATCCGTCCGGGCGGCGGAGTTGTCCGGGGGGGATGGTCGGAAAAGGTCCCGTCCGGGCGGGATGCATCACGCTGGGATGGACGGCCGGCGCGGCTGCTCCGGCGGGGCGGGCGGGCCAATCTGGCGGATCGATGGCGGCCGGATTCCGCCGTGGCGTGACACACCGCAATCCGTTATCGTTCGACAAACATCACCCACATCACTGCTTGCGCCCGGGCCGGCACTTCGCCGCCCCGTCTCCTCGTCCCCGCCCCGCTGTGCCCGTCACCGACCGGCCGTACTCGATCCTCCCGCCGTCCGACGATCCGCCCGCGCTCCCCGGCCCGGAAGCCGCGCGGGGCGAAAGCGAGGCGTACTTCCGCTCACTGGTGGAAAACGCGCGCGACGTCATCCACGTCATCAACGCCGACCGCACCACGCGCTACATCACGCCCTCCGTCAAGCGCCTGCTGGGCTACGAGCCCGAGGAGCTGATCGGCGCCAACGTGATGGACCTGGTGCACCCGGAGGACGCGGCCCGCATCCTGGAAGAATTGGTCAGGGCGCGCGCCGTGCCCTCCACGGGGCTCCCGCTGGAGGTGCGCGTGCGGCACCGCGACGGAAGCTGGCGCATCTTCGAGGGCGTGGGGCGCAACCTGCTGCTGGACCCGGTGGTGCGCGGCGTGGTGGTGAACTCCCGCGACGTCACCGAGCGCCGCCGCCGCGACGACCAGATCCGCCGCCTGGCCGCCATCCCCGAGCAGTCGCCCAATCCCCTGCTGGAATGCGACCTGGCCGGGGCGCCGCAGTACGTGAACCCCGCGGCGGAGCGGCTGATTCTGGACATGCGGCTGGACGGGCCCGCCGCCCTGCTTCCGCGCGACCACGAATCGCTCATCCGCCGCTGCCTGCAGCAGTCCGCCGGAATCCGCCACCGCGAGGCCACCGTGGGCCCGCGCGTCTTTACCTGGACGTACCATCCGCAGCCGTCGCTGAACGCGGTGCACGTCTTTGGCGAAGAAGTGACGGAGCAGAAGCGGGTGGAGGACCGGCTCATTCACCAGGCGCTGCACGATCCGCTCACCGGGCTGCCCAACCGCCACCTGTTCATGGAGCGGCTGACGACGGCGCTGCTGCGCGTGCGGCGGCGGGAAAGCGGAGTGTGCGCCGTTCTCTTTCTGGACCTGGACCGCTTCAAGGTGGTCAACGACTCGCTGGGCCACCACGTGGGCGACGAACTGCTGAACGTGGTGGCCGACCGCATCCGCGCCGCCGTCCGCCTGACGGACACGGTCGCGCGCTTTGGCGGCGACGAGTTCGCCGTGCTGCTGGACGGCCTGGAAGCGGCCGGGGAAGCCACGCTCATCGCCGGGCGCGTAGCCTCGTCGCTGGCCGAGCCGGTCACGCTGGGCGACTACGAGCTGTTCACCGCGGCCAGCATCGGCATCGCGCTGGCGGAAAGCGGGGGCGAGCGGCCCGAGGACCTGCTGCGCAACGCCGACATGGCCATGTACCGCGCCAAGTCATCCGCCACGCTCAGCTGCGAGGTGTTCGACGCGGAGATGCACGCGCGCGCGGTGGAGCGGCTGTCGCTGGAAACAGACCTGCGCCGGGCGCTGAGCCGCGACGAGTTCAGCCTCGTCTATCAGCCGATTGTCTCGCTCCGCACGGGAGCCATGGTGGGGCTGGAGGCGCTGCTGCGGTGGGACCATCCGCTGCGCGGCCGCATCTCGCCCGCGGACTTCGTGGGGGTGGCGGAGGAGACGGGGATCATTCTTCCCCTGGGCGTGTGGGTGCTGAACGCGGCGTGCGCGCAGCTGGCGGAATGGCGGCGCGAGTTCCGCGACGCCCGCATCGCGCTCAGCGTCAACCTGTCCGCAAAGCAGCTGGGCCAGCGCGACCTGGTGGATGTGATCCGCGCCGCGCTCCGCGACACGGGACTGGACCCGCGGCACCTGAAGCTGGAAATCACCGAAAGCGCCATCATCGACAATCCCGGCTCGGCTGGCGCCATGCTGCGGCAGCTGAAGGAGATCGGCATCCAGGTGCAGATGGACGACTTCGGCACCGGCTACTCGTCGCTCAGCTCGCTGCACACGCTGCCGCTGGACGGGCTCAAGATCGACCGCAGCTTCGTGTCGCGCGTGCCCGGCGAACCCGCGACCACGCAGATGGTGGCCACCATCGCCACGCTGGCCCACGGGCTGGGGCTGGCCGTGATCGCCGAAGGGGTGGAGACGGTGGAACAGATGGAGCTGGTGCGGTCGCTGAACTGCGAGTACGCGCAGGGATACATGATCTCGCGCCCGCTGGACCCGGAGGGGATCCGCGCGCTGCTGGCGGAACAGCGGCGCTGGTAGTGCACAAGCCGCCACGAACGCGTTTTTTCGGCGGAAACACTGGCTGTCTGCTTTGGCCACGCGGTGACGGAATGCTTGCGCTCTGAACGGAGTGGACACTAGTTTGTCCGCTCCGTTCTCGTTGTCTGTCTCCTCCAGCCGACGTGTGGCCATGGTCCGCCTCTCCACCCAGCTCCGCCCGCCAGCGACACCATCCGGCACTTTCGGGCCGATACGTGCAGTCGTGGCGGATTCCGAGTGCCCGGACGGCATCCCCGACGCGCTCTTCCAGGCACTGGCCATGAGCGAAACCGTCGGCGTCGCGGTGTGCGACCGCGACTTCCGCTACCTGGCGTGGAACCGCTTCATGGAGCGGATGACGGGGCTTTCCGCGCCGTCTGTCCTGGGCCGCAACGCGCTGGAAATCCATCCGCACCTGCGCGACGAGCGGCTGGAGCCGGTGCTGCGGCGCGTGCTGGGCGGTGAATCCGTCTGCCTTCCCGACCGCCGCTACCACGTTCCCGGCGTGCGCTCCGGGTGGATCTGGGTGCAGTACGTTCCGCACCGCGCGGCGGACGGATCCATCGCCGGCGTCATCGGCCTGGTGCACGAGGTGCCGCCACGGACGGCGGAGGAGCGGGCGGACGTCCTGCGCGAGATGGCGGACTCCGCGTGGAACGGCGGCGGACGGATCGTGTCCGCCCAACTCGTTATCCCTGTGGCGGAGGCTCGCGTGGGCCCACGCGAGCTCCGCTGGTCGCGCCCTGTGCGGCGGCCGCTCCGCCGCGTGCACCCGTCCGGGGAGGACGGAGCCCCGCCGCGTGCGGCCGGGGAGCGCCCGCGCGGGGCGCTGCACGATCCGCTCACCGGGCTCGCCAACCGGCGCGGCTTCATGGACCGCCTGGAGGGTGAACTGGATCGCGCGCGGCGCGGAGACGGGGAGTTCGCCGTCCTTTGTCTGGACCTAGACCGCTTCAAGATCCTCAACGACAGCCTGGGACACCCCGCGGGAGACCGGCTGCTGGCCGCCGTCGCCGGGCGGCTGCGCGGGTGCGCGGGCGAGGCGGGCACGGTGGCGCGCCTGGGCGGGGACGAGTTCGCCGTGCTCCTGCCCTCGGTCTCCGTCCAGGCGGCGGTCCGCGCAACGGAATCCATCCACCGAGCCCTGACGGAGCCGGTGGTGCTGGAGGGATACGAGGTCTTTGCCTCCGCCAGCATCGGGATCGCGCCGGGCCCGGGGTGCGCGGGCGGCGCGGAGGCGCTGATGCGCGGCGCGGACGCGGCCATGTACCGCGCCAAGGCGGCCGGCCCCGGCGGCTGGGCCGTGTACGAGCAGGGGATGCACACCCGCGCGCTCGCCCGCCTGCGGCTGGAAACGGACCTGCGCCGCGCGCTGGACCAGGGGAGGATCAGCGTCCACTACCAGCCCATTGTCCATCTCGCCAGCGGGCGGATCACGGGGATGGAGGCGCTCGCCCGGTGGCGGCATCCGGAGCGCGGATGGGTGCCGCCGGCCGAGTTCATCGCCTGCGCGGAGGAAACGGGGCTCATTCTCCGCCTCGGCCGGCACGTGCTGGACACCGCCTGCGCGCAGCTGGGTGCGTGGAGCGCCGTGCTCCCCGCCGCCGGGGAGCTTTCGGTGAGCGTGAATGTTTCCGTCCGCCAGTTCGCGCAGGCGGAGCTGGCAGACCAGGTGAAGATGGCGCTGGAGCGCGGCGGCGTGGCGCCCGGCCGGCTCCGGCTGGAGATCACCGAAAGCGTGCTGATGGACGCGGGCGGCGACGCGCCCGCCGTGCTGGGCCGCCTTCGGTCCCTCGGCGCGGCGACGTGGATGGACGACTTCGGGACGGGATTCTCCTCCCTTTCCGCCCTGCACCGCCTGCCCATGGACGGCGTAAAGGTAGACCGCTCGTTCCTGGCGGAGGACGAAGCGCGCGGCGCGCCGGTGCTGGCCGCCATCGCGGGGCTGGCGCGCGGGCTGGGCCTGCAGACCGTGGCGGAAGGAGTGGAAACGCCCGCCCAGCTGGACCGCGTGCGGGCGCTGGGGTGCGACCACGCGCAGGGCTACCTGATCTCCCCCGCGCTGGACGCGGAGGCCATGCTCGCCCTGCTGGCTCAGGACCGCCGCTGGTAGCGCGGCGGATTTCGCGGAGTTTCCGCCGCGCGGAACGGACGATCCGCATGCGGAAACCGGCGGATTTCGCAAACGGACGGGCGGGCACGGGGGCGGCGGCGACGGTGGAATCGCGGTGGAGGGCGGGCTTTGCAGAGGCGTTAATCCCTCCGCGCGGCGCGGGGACGCGGGGCTTTGATTTTTCTACTTGGCGCGGCGAGGGAAATGCGGATATACTGCGACGTATCCTGATTTCCGCCTTCCCCGGCCCCCGGAGGACCCATGCCCACAGGCTCGGTCCGATGACTTCCGCCACGCCTCCCGCGGCGGAGCTGCACCACGACCTCCGCCGCCTGGCCGAGCGGCACCTGGGCGTGCTGGAGGGGATTCCGTCCCCCTGGCGCGCGCTGCTCGGCGACCTGGACGATGCGCTGCGCCGCACGGACGAGCTCGCCACGCTGCTGCACGCGGACGTGGACGGGCGCGAGCTGCTGGACCGGTACCGCCGCCTGCAGAGCGACGTCGCCGAGCTGGACCGTACGACCGAGGCGCTACGCGAAAGCGACCGCCAGTTCCGCGAACTCGCGGAAACCGTGGCCGCCGCCACCTTCGTGTACCAGGGCACGCGGTTCCGCTACGTGAACGCCGGCGCGGAAGAGCTCACCGGCTACACGCGCGACGAGCTGCTGGGCGTAAGCTTCTGGGACATCGTGCACCCCGCGGACCGCGAGATGGTGCGCGAGCGCGGCCTGGCCCGGCAGCGGGGCGAACCCGTCCCCAACCGCTACCCCTTTCGCGTGATCCGCAAGGACGGCGAAGAGCGGTGGGTGGAGTTCGCCGCCGGCATCGTGCACTACCGGGGCGAAGCGGCCGCGCTGGGCACCGCGTTCGACATCACCGCGCACAAGCAGGCCGAGGCCACGCTGCGGCGGCAGGCGCTGGTGTTCGACAACCTGTACGACGCGGTGATGATCACCGACGTCCACGGGAAGATGGTCACCTGGAACCGCGCCTCGGAGCGCATCTACGGCTGGTCGCGCGAGGAAGCGCGCGGCCGCGGGCCGGAGATGTGGCTGGGGCACCACCGCGCCGAGTCGCTGCGCAGGGAGGTATTCGACCACCTGGAGCGCGAGGGCCGCTGGCAGGGCGAAATCCGCTTTCGCCGCAAGGATGGTACGGAGGGGACGTCGGAAACCATCGTCGTGCCTCTGCGCGATGACGACGGGCAGCTGCTGGGCGCGCTGGGCGTCAACCGCGACATCACCGACCGCCGCCGCGCGGAGGATGCGCTGCGGCTGAGCGAGGAGCGCTATCGGCTGATGATGGCCGGCAGCGACACCGTCTTCTTCTACACCGCGGACGCGGCGGGACGGCTGGTGTACCTGTCCTCATCCGTGGCGCAGGTGCTGGGATACGCGCCGGAGGAGCTGGCGGGCCGCCCCCGATCCGTCTTTTCCGCGGATGAGGAGCATGCCGGCCTTCCGGTGCCGGGCGCGGGCGAGGCGCCGCGCATTCTGTCGCTGGCCGCGCGGCACCGCGACGGGCACGAGGTGGCGCTGGAGTTGGTGGAAACCGCGGTGGGGCAGCCGGGCGGCCCCGCCACGGTGCAGGGCTTCGCGCGCGACGTGACCCCGCGGCGCGCGGTGGAGCAGGCGCTGCGCGCCAGCGAGGAGCGCTACCGCAGCCTCTTTGAGCAGTCGCGCGACGCCATCTACATCACCACGCTGGACGGCCGCTTCGTGGACGTGAACCAGGCGGCGGTGGAGATGTTCGCGGACAGCCGCGAGCAGCTTCTGTCCATGCGCGTCACCGACCTGTACGCCAACCCGGGCGACCGGCGTCGCTTCCGGGACGAGATCACCCGCGGCGAGTCCATCCGCGACTTCGAGGTGCGCCTGCTGCGCCGCGACGGCGAAACGCTGGACGTGCTCGTTTCCGCCTCGCTGCGGCGCGGGCCGGACGGCGCGATCCTGGGCTACCAGGGAATCATTCACGACATCACCACCCGCAAGCGCGCGCAGGAGCAGTTGGCGTACGGCGCCCTGCACGACTCGCTTACCGGCCTGCCCAACCGCGTGCTCTTTGTGGACCGGCTGGACCACGCGGCGGAGCGGGTGCGCCGCGGCGACCACGCGTCACTTGCCGTCCTGTTTCTGGACCTGGACCGCTTCAAGGTCGTCAACGACAGCCTGGGGCACGGCGCGGGCGACCGGCTGCTGACCGAACTGGCCAGCCGGCTGGAGGCGGCGCTGCAGCCGGCCGACACGCTGGCGCGCTTTGGCGGCGACGAGTTCACCGTGCTGCTGGAGGGGATTCAGAGCCCCATCGAGGCGACGCACCTGGCCGACCGGCTGCTGGCCGCCATCGCCGCGCCGTTCTCGCCGGACGGGCACGAGGTGTTCGCCAGCGCCAGCATCGGCATCGCCTTTTCCGGCACGGGGCAGGAGGGCGCGGAAGAGCTGCTGCGCGACGCCGACGCCGCGCTCAGCCGGGCCAAGTCGCTGGGCAAGAACCGCTACGAGGTGTTCGACCGGGGGATGCACGCGCAGGCAATGGCGCGCCTGCGGCTGGAAACGGATCTGCGGCGGGCGCTGGAGCGCGAGGAGCTGCGGCTCCTGTACCAGCCGCTCGTTTCTCTGCACTCGGGGCGCATCGAGGGGTTCGAAGCGCTCCTGCGGTGGCGGCATCCGGAGCGCGGCGACGTTCCGCCGCTGGAGTTCATCCCCATCGCCGAGGAAACGGGGCTCATCCTTCCCATCGGACGGTGGGTGATTGAGCAGTGCTGCGCGCAGGTGGCCCGCTGGAGCAGGGACCCGGGCAACGCCCGCCTCACCATGGCCATCAACCTGTCTCCCGTGCAGTTCGCCCAGCCAGACCTGGCGGAGCACCTGGCATCCACGCTCAACGGGTGCGGCGTCGCTCCGTCGCGCATCCGTCTGGAACTGACGGAGGGCGTGCTGCTGGAGGATGAGGAGGCGGCCATCCGCGTGCTGCACCAGCTGCGCGAAATCGGCGTCGGGCTGTGCATGGACGACTTCGGCACCGGCTACTCGTCGCTCGGCTACCTGCACCGCTTTCCGCTGGACATTCTCAAGGTGGACCGCTCGTTCGTCAGCCGGATGGACCGCGATCCGCGCAGCGGGCAGCTGGTGCACGCCATCATCAACATGTCGCACATCCTTGGTGTTCGCGTGGTGGCGGAAGGCGTGGAAACGAGTGAACAGCTGGAGGCGCTCCGCGAGATGGGGTGCGATCACGTGCAGGGCTTTCTGATCGCCGAGCCCATGGGCGCGGACCGGGCCGAACAGCTGATCGCGGAGGGGCGCACGTGGTGACGGGACTTGGATGGATGACGAAAAGGCCCGCCGGATGATTCCGGCGGGCCTTTTTGTCGAGGGATGAACGTCAGCGGTGTTCGAAGCGCAGCGTCAGCAGTTCCACGATCGGCAGCGCGTTCGCCGGGCGGGCGAGCGAGAGGCCGTCGCGATAGTGGCCGCCGGCGCGGATCGCGTCCTCGCCGTCCCACGCCACCTCGCCCAGCAGGTGATGGCACTGGATCTGGCGCAGCACGTCGCCCGTGCGCTCAAAGGTGCGCAGCGCGTCGCCCAGGCGGGAGCGCGCGGCGGCGCGGCGGCCGCGAGCCAGGTGCGCGATGGCGAGGGAGAGAGCGCCGATGGCCGCGGCTTCGTCGTCCTTGGCGCGGCGGCCGGCGCGCTGCGCGCTGGACGCGTCGCGCTCGGCTTCGTCGAACACGCCCGTGCTTGCGCGGACGGCGGCGCGGTTGACGCGGATCAGCACCAGGCCCACGTCGCCCGCAGCCTGCGCGTGGCGTTCCGCGTCCGTCAGCTTGGCGAGCGCTTCGTCTGCGCGGCCGGCGAGGCCGCTCGCGATGGCATCCACCAGCGCCGCCGCGAACTTGGCCAGGCGCGGCAGGCCGGCGCTCTCCGCCAGCACCTCGCGTGCGTACGACGCGGCGCGCTCCAGCTCGCCCGCCAGCAGATCCGTGCAGGCGTGCTCGATGCGCGCGGCGGCGGTCGCGGGCACGTCGTCCGCCTCGCGCGCGACGGCTTCGGCCCGCGAAGCGCTCGTCCGCGCCTGCTCCCAGTCCATCGCGCGCCGCGCCGCATCCGCGTCCGCCAGCTCTGCCGATCCGCCCGCCGCGGCGATGCCGAACGGGGGAAAGAAGCCGCCCGGGTACAACGGGGGCAGCGGCAGGCCGGGAATGGCGAGCAGGGGCGACGGGCTTTCGTGCATGCGGTCCATCAGAGCCGAAAGGGGAGAACGGCGAACCGCGCAAAGGTCGTGGGGACGGGGACGGAGGGCAAGTGCACAACGCGCGGCGGGCGCCCCGTCGGTGGACGGAGCGCCCGTGATGCGGCAGGCGGTGCCGTTCGGTCTAGCGCCAGATCAGGGCGAGAAGCCTGCGGACCAGCGGAAAGAACTTGCCCAGGCCCTTGGTGACGAGGCCGGTGAGCAGAGTCCGGAAGAGAAAGCGGATAACGAGGAGCATGGTGGGCCTGACGGTGAATGCGAACGGCCTGCCTCCGACACTCGCCTTGGTACGCACCTCCGCCCCGGCGAGTTTCACGCGGAGGATCGACTGCGCCGAAGCATATCATCCTGACTTAGCGCCGGGCGATGTGCCAGCAGAAGACAGACCCCCGCTCGCGCATCCCCTCGCCATCGCGACCTCGGCGTGCGTTGCGCTGAGGCGGACGAGCGCGACGCGGCCTGCGGTTCCCGTCATCGACCGAAACACGCGAGCCCGCCTTCCGGACGGAAGGGCGGGCTCGCGACGTTCATCCAACGAACAGCCTACTGCCCGATGCCGAGCGACGGGATGCGGATCTCAAAGATCTTCGGCCAGAGCTTTCCCGTCACCAGCAGCCGGTTGGTCTGCGAGTCGTAGGCGATGCCGTTCAGCACGCCCTCGGGGTCGCTCACGGGCGGAACCAGGGCCGCCAGATCCAGCCATCCCTTCACCTGCCCCGTCTGCGGATCGATGCGGGCGATGCGGTTGGTGTGCCATACGTTGGCCCACACCTCACCCTTCACCCACTCCAACTCGTTCAGGTCGTTCACGCCCTGCCCGGCGTCAACTACCTGCACCGTGCGCTGCGGATTCAGCGTCCGCGCGTCCAGAAACGTCAGGTAGCTGCTGCCGTCGCTGATGATCAGCGAGCGGCCGTCCGTCGTCAGCCCCCAGCCCTCGCCCTGGTAGCTGATCTGCCGCCCCGGCCGCAGCGTGGCGCGGTCATAGACGAACATGACCCCTTCCCGCCACGTGAGCTGAAACAGGCTGTCGCCCACCAACGCCAGCCCTTCCGCAAAGTACTGCGGCGCCAGCGGCGTGCTGCGGATGACCGCCCCCGTCTCCAGTTCCACCTGCCGCACCGTGGACGTTCCGTAGCGCCCCGTGCTTTCGTACAGATTGCCGCCCTGCCACACCAGGCCCTGCGTAAAGCTGGCCGTGTCGTGCGGATAGCTGCGCACCTGGTCCACCGCCACCACGGGCGCGGGCGGGCCCGGGGGCGGCGTCTGCGTGCCGGACCGGTCCGCGGTGCCGTCGCCGCCGCAGGAAGCCGCGGTCGTCATCAGAATCACCATTCCCCAGAGAAGGGGCACGCGCGGCATCACTTTCCCGCTCACCGCCCGGCCCTCGATCCCAGCCACGATTCGCGGAACGCCCGCATCTCCGGCGTCAGCGTCATTCCCGCCGCCTCGTACGGCACCGCTTCCAGCGCGGGGTTCTCCACCAGCGCCATCGCCACCGTGCGTGTCGTGCCGCGGGAGACGACCTCCACCTGCAGGCGGTCGCCCGCCTGCCTGCCCTGCAGCAGCGTGCGCAGCGCGGCGGCGTTGGCCACCAGCTGCCCGTCCACCGAGCGGATCACGTCGCCGATGTCCAGCCCGGCGGAGTACAGGGACCCGCCGTACAGCGAGGGCTGGGTCAGGCGCACGCCCCCGCCCTGCGCGTCGTCGATCTGCCCGCCCAGCCAGGGCCGCCCCGCCTGCGACTTGCGCAGCAGGTACCCGGCGCGCGCCAGCAGCGGGGCGTAGTCCACCGCCTCGCGCCCTTCCACGTAGCGGCGGAAGAAGTCGTTGGCGAACGCCGTGTCGCGCGTGACCTCGCCCAGCACGCGGCGCAGGTCGGCCACGGTGTACGGACGCGCGGGCGCCAGCGCCGGCGTCTGCTCGCGGCCGTACTGGCGCCACATGGCGCGCATGAAGTCGTCCAGCGTGATGTTGTTGAAGCGCGACCGCAGCGTAAGGTCCAGCCCCAGCCCGATCCCCGCGCCCCAGGTGTAGTAGCTCAGAAAGGTGTTGCCGCGGTTCACCGGGTCGATGGAAACCGCCGCGTCCACGAACGGCGCCTGCTTCGCCATCTCCACCGGGGAAAAGAAGCGCCGCCCCGCCGCGTTCACCACCGCGTTGGCCGTGCCGCCCGCTTCCGACGCGTACTCCGCGTCGTCGCTGAGCCCCGCGCGGCGGATGAACAGCGCGTCGTAGTAGCTGGTGAAGCCTTCGGCGAACCACAGCTCGCCGCTCATGTTGGCTTCGGTGAAGTTGAACGGCTCCAGCGAGCGCGGGCGCAGGCGCTCCACGTTCCACGAGTGGAAATACTCGTGCGACACCGTGCCCAGCAGTCCCATCTCCGCCTGCGCCAGCGAGGCCGGCGCGGTGATCACCGTGCTGTTGCGGTGCTCCATCCCGTCGCCCGAGGCCCAGGGCAGGTAATCCGCCAGAAAAGTGTAGGTGCCGTTGTCGTACGCCGCCGGCTCGCCCCACATGGCGATTTCCTCCGCCACCACCTTTTTGGTCTTTTCCACGTAGCGGTCCAGCTCCGCGTCCGTGCCCAGGTGGTGCATGGCCATGCGCATGGTGTACGTGCGCCCGCCGGGGCCCGCCACCGTCCACGTCCGCAGGTCAAAGTCGCTCACCTCGGCGGGCGAATCCATGAACCACTGCAGGTTGGGCGCGGTGAACACGGCGCTGTCGGGCGTGGGCGCAAGCTGCGTGGCCACGCGCCACCCGTCCGGCCGGTCAAAGCGCACGCGGATGGGCGCCCGCTCCATTCCCCGCGCCCACATGAAGGTGGCGGGCATGTTCAGGTGCGCGTGCGTGGCGTCCACCGCGGTGTAGGTGCCGTCCACGCGGTCGCCGAACAGCGTGTACTGCACCCGCACCGTGCCGTCGTGGCCGGCCACAGTCCACCCGCTGGGGTCGGAGCGCTCCGCCTGCAGCGCGCGCCCGCGGCCGTCCGTCACGCGGACGCCGTAGACGTTCTTGGCGAACTCGTGCAGCGCGTACCGGCCCGGCGAGGTGCGGCTCATGCGCACCTCCAGGGGGTGTCCGGCGGGCACGCCGGTGAAGGTGGCCGTCACCTCCGCCTCGTGGTGCACGCGGTTGGGAAAGCGGATGTCGTATTCGACGCGTTCCTGGGCGGAGGCCGGCGCGGCGATCAGCAGGGCCGCGGCAAGCGCCGGCAGCGGGAGGAGATGACGCATTCGGGAGCGGGATCGAGGGTTGCGCGATGGAGCAGCGAGAGATTTAGCACCCCGGCGCCATGGAAGCCAGCGGGGGGACCATGGGACCCTTCCGCCCGTCATCCGTTCCCTCCGCTGGATGAGCCTCCGTGGATGACGATCCTGCCGGCCGATGACCGCCGGCACGACCATCCCAGTCATCGGATGACGTTCATCGGATGACGTTCATCGGATGGCGTCGATGAACGGCATCCCGTCCGTAGCTCATGACCTGCGGATGACGATCATCCATGATCACCATCGATCCCGATCGCAGTCGGTGATAGAGGATGCGCGGACGGCGTTCGACGGTGGCGGATGGACGAACGCGGGCACCGGCTCTCATGGCCGATGCCCGCGTCCAGTCAACCCGCGCCGGGACGGAAGACAGTCCCGGATCGATCCGTCAGCGCGGCGTGCGGGGGTCGCCCGTGGGACGCGGCGGCAGGTCGGCCGCGGGAGGCTCGCCTCCACGTTCGCGGCGGCGCGGGGCGAAGTCCGCGGCACCCATGCGCGCCGACATGCGGCCCAGCAGCACGCGGCCCGCGCGCACGTCGTGGCCCACGTCGATCAGCAGCAGGGTAAGGTCGCCCGCGCCCCACAGCATGGCGGAAAGCACGCCGCCCTGAATGACCTCGGCCATCAGGTTCAGCACCAGTTCCGGCCACGCCTGCGTTTCCGAGCTGGCCTCGAACATCAGCCCGGCCACCACCTCGGCAAAGATCGCCACCAGCACGATCAGCGCGACGATCTTGAACAGCCGCGCGATGTACTGCAGCCCCACGTACGGCTCCGTGTCCTCCGCCCGGATGGAGCCCGGATCGCGCCGCACCTCGGAGCCCGGCACCGCCGGACCCGCCGGGCCCTGGGACGCACGCTCCGTCACCGGCTGGATCCGCTCCGGGATCGCCTCGCCGCGCGCCGGAAATCCCTGCCCGCCGGCACGTCCGTCCGGGTCGCCGATGGGCCGCCCCGCCTCGTCCTCTCGCATCAATCTCCCCCGTGTCGGTTCCGTACCGCGTAAGTCCTGCTCTAGCGCCGCCGCTCGGGTACGAACAGAAGCGCGTCCGTGTACCCCACCCGCCGCGCGGTTTCGGCGGCCCACTCCAGGCGGCCTACCTGTGCCTCCGTGTGCCCGTCGCTCCCCAGCGAGAACCGGACCCCCGCTTCCCGCGCCTTTACCAGGAGCCGGTCATGCGGCAGACGGTAGCGGTTGCTGATCTCCAGCGCCACCCCGCTGGCCCGCAGCGCCTCGATCCACCGGTCCTCGCGCGCCTCCGTCCACCACGCATGCACGTCGCTTTCCATCTCGTACAGCGCGGGCGGCGTAAGCGTGCTGTGCGCCGCGATGTGGATGGGCATGGCCTTCACCATCCGGCACAGCTCGTCCACCATGGCGTCCATCAGCTCCTGCGGGCGCGTTCCCCACGGATCGGGGAGCTTCTGCCACCAGGGAGAGCCCATCCCCCCGCCGGGAAGGTTGAAGCCGTGGTTGCTGCCGATGCGGTAGTCGAACCGGTCCAGCACCTCCTGCGGCAGCGACAGCGCGAAGTCGTCGCACCAGCAGAACTCGCCGGAGCGGAACACCATGGGCGCTTCCAGCACCTCCAGGTAGTGCTGCAGCTGCGCCTCGGTGGCCACGAACCGGTCCACGTTGCGCCGCGAGATGTGGTCGGCGATGCCGATCATCACCCCGCGCTCGCGCGCCAGCTCGATCACGCGCTCCAGCGGCAGATCGCCGTCGGACATGGTGGTGTGCGCGTGCAGGTCCTGCCGGCCGATCAGCGAATCCGCCATCAGTTCCTCCCCGCGGTGCGGGCGCGAGAGGCGCCGAAGCGGGTGCGGTACGCCTCTTCCGCGCGCTGAATGGCCAGCCAGCCCGCCTGCCCCTCCGGCCCCAGCCGGTCGCGCGGAACACGGCGCGTGGGCCAGGGCGTCGTCTGGTCGTCCAGCCCGCCGTGCCACAACCCCATGGTCGCGTCCACGATGTCGGCGGCGGCGCGCTCCCGCGCGTCCGCGTCAATGCGGTTCAGGCTCACCGTCACCCGCAGCGACCCGCGCGAGAACGCGTCCGCCAGAAAGGTCCCGTACTCGTCGCGCCGAGCTTCCGTCCCCGCCTGCCGCGCGCGGGAAAGCAGTCCGCGCAGCGCCGGGGCGTCTTCCTTCAATCCCCGCTCCAGCAGCGTGTGCGCGGTGGCGGTCCACGCGGCGGCCGTGTCCGCCGCGCCCAGCTGGCGTTCCAGCCGGGTCAGCAGCGCGGCGGTGGACAGGCGGTCCAGCGGATTGGGCGCGCGGGTCACCCGGCGCGCGGCGCGGGTGAAGGCAGCCACGCTGTCCGGCTGCTCGCCCAGCAGCGGCGCCGTCCCCACGATGACCACCGGCGTCCCCACCTGCACGTTGTGAAACAGGCGCAGCGCGTTGGCGTCGCTCAGCCGGATGCAGCCGTGCGACACGCGGCGGCCCAGCAGCTCGGGCTTGTCCGTACCGTGGATGGCCAGCTCGTTCCCCAGGTAGACCGCGGCGGCGCCCAGCCCGCCCTCCTGCCGGCGCAGCGGCGAGTTCTCCGGGGGAATGGGGCGCTTATTTTCGATGAACCACCAGTCGGGAATGATCCAGGTGGGGTTCTGCTCCTTGAATTGCACGTACATGGTGCCGCTGGGCGTATTGAAATTCCAGTGGCGGTCGGTGCCCGCCAGGCGGAAGCCCGTTCCGGTGCCCACCGGCGCGCGCCACAGCACGGTCTGGCCGTCCATGAAGCGCAGTTCGTTGGCCTCCACGTCCACCACCACGTACTTGAGGTCGCGGCGAACGGGCGGCTGGTCCGCGGGCGGCGCGGCAACGCGCGGATCGGGCGCGGACGAGCGCGAGCCCACCCCCACGGCGGAACAGCCGGCCAGCAGGGCGGCGGCAATCAGCGCCGGAAAGAGGCGCGGCAAACGTCGAAAGTGCATCTGTCCTGGTAAACCTCGGTCCATGAGGTCCGGCCGGGGCCGGACCGCGGTGCAGGCCGCACGCGACGCGGGTGCAACCCCTGCGCCAGCGCGGGCGCGATCGCCCCTGCGTACCCGCCGCGCGCACCCGTGTGCCTGCGACGGAAGCAGCTTCGTGGACGTTTGATGGATGTGGATCGGCTTCGGTCCGCGTCTCACGCCCGGCGAGACCGGCGATCACCGGCGTTCCTGATCGACGGTGATCGACGATGTTCAGGGCTCAACGGAACACGATGGATGGGGACTCGGCGTGGTCATCCGCCGATTACCTGCCATCGCCAGCCGCCGTCGTCCAGCGAGCATCCCCCCAAACGGCGAGGGAGGGCGCACGTCCCGCATGCGCCCTCCCTCCTTCTGCCGCCGTCCCGGTCCTACTCGGCGGATGAATCCCGCTCGCCTTCGGCCTGCGACGGCTTGTCTTCCGGGCCGTCCAGCCGCTTTTCCGTCGGCGTCGTGGGACGCTCCGGCTCCGGCTGGTCCTGCTCGTCCGCCATGTGCGGGCTCTTGTCCTCGTAGCGCGGGTCTTTCTCCACCGGTTCCTCCAGGTTCGCGAACGCGATCGCGTGTCGTGGCTGAAAACCGTCCCGCTCGCGCGGGGCGGGCGTTACTTCTTGGGCCGGCCGCCCCGCCGCGCGGCCGTGGCGCCGGACGGGGGCGATGCCGCCGCCTGCTCCGTGCCGTTCACCGGCGGCGGCTGCACCACGCGCTGGGGCAGGGGCTCGTGCTTGCGAACGGGCAGGCCCATGATCTCCCGCAGCTCCGCCTCGTCCACCACTTCCTTTTCCAGCAGCCGCTGCGACAGCGTTTCCAGAATCGCGCGGTCCTGCGTCAGAATGCGGCGCACCCGCTCATATGTGCCGTCGATCAGGCCGCGGATTTCCGCGTCGATGGCGCGCGCCGTCTCTTCCGAGTAGTTGCGCTGCTGCATCCCGCCGTCCTGCTGCAGAAACTGGCTGCGGCGCGGTCCGGCCAGGTTTACGGGCCCCAGCTCGCGCGACATGCCGTATTCCGTCACCATGCTGCGCGCCAGCTCCGTCACCCGCTCCAGGTCGTTGCCCGCGCCGGTGCTGATCTCGTCAAAGACGATCTCTTCCGCCACGCGCCCGCCCAGCAGCACCGCGATGCGGTCCATCAGCTCCTGCTTCTGCAGCAGGTAGCGGTCTTCCGTGGGCAGCTGCTGCGTGTACCCCAGCGCCGCCACGCCGCGCGGAATGATGCTGATCTTGTGCACCGGGTCCGCCGTGGGCACCCGCTCCGCCACGATGGCGTGGCCGGCCTCGTGGTAGGCCACGATGGTGCGTTCCTTGTCGTTGATCAGCCGGTTCTTCTTTTCCAGCCCGGCCACGATGCGGTCCACCGCCTCGTCCACCTCCTGCATGGTCACGGCAGACTTGTCGCGCCGCGCGGCCAGCAGCGCCGCCTCGTTCAGCAGGTTGGCCAGGTCCGCGCCCACGAAGCCCGGCGTGCGCCGCGCGATGCGCTCCAGGTCCAGATCCTCGCCCAGGGTGATGCCGCGCGAGTGGATCTTGAGGATCGCGAGGCGGCCGTTCACGTCCGGGCGGTCCACCAGCACCTGGCGGTCAAAGCGGCCCGGGCGCAGCAGCGCGGGGTCCAGGATCTCCGGCCGGTTGGTGGCGCCCATGATGATGACGCCCAGCCGCGGATCGAACCCGTCCATCTCCACCAGCAGCTGGTTCAGCGTCTGCTCGCGCTCGTCGTTGCCGCCCAGCATGTTCCCCGGCGAGCGCGCCTTGCCCAGCGCGTCCAGCTCGTCGATGAAGATGATGCACGGCGCCTGCGCCTTGGCCTGCCCGAACAGGTCGCGCACGCGGGCCGCGCCCACCCCCACGAACATCTCCACGAACTCCGCGCCGGAGATGCTGAAGAAGGTCACCCCCGCCTCTCCCGCCACGGCGCGGGCAATCAGCGTCTTGCCGGTTCCCGGAGGGCCCACCAGCAGCACCCCCTTGGGGATCTTGGCGCCCAGCTTGACGAACTTCTCCGGCGTCTTGAGGAACTCCACGATCTCCTGGAGCTCCACCTTGGCCTCGTCCACGCCGGCGACGTCGTCAAACGAGATCCCCGTTCCCTCTTCGCCCACGATGCGCGCGCGGCTCTTTCCCACCGTCAGCACACCCTGGGTGGGGTTCATCCGCCGCAGCATGAACATCCACAGCCCCACCATCAGCAGCAGGGGGAGCAGGAAGACCAGGAACGGGCTCCACCCGCTGCGGGGCTGCGCCTGAAAGCGGATCTGGCGCGCCTCCAGCAGCGTGACCAGTGAGGGATCGTCCACCTTTTCGGCGCGCCAGCGGTCCGGGCCCTTGCCCGCGCTGATGCTGTCGACGGGAATGGCCTCCACCACCGTCTGGCCGATGGTGACCTCCTTCACCTGCCGCGCCGAGATGCGGTTCTTGAGCTCGCTGTAGCTGATCTTCTGGGCGCCCGTGGGCTTCAGCAGCTGCGAAACCAGCAGCAGCCCCAGAAGCACGAGCACGATGGGGAAAACGGAAAAGCGCGGAGGGCGCATGCCTCCGCCGGGGCGCTGGCGCCGGTCCTGGCCGCGGCGCCGCTCACTGGATGGGTTTGCGTCTGCCATGTTCGTGCGCAGGCGCAAAGGTTGGACCAGCCGGGCGCGTCCGCGCGCCCCGCCGCGCAACGGCAAAGGCCGCCGCGCGAGCTTCGCGCGGCGGCCTTTGCGGCGGGCCGGAGAGCCAGCCCGCGCGGGACGGGGGCGATCAGTCCTGGTAGCCGCGTCGGGTCCAGATCACCACGGTTCCGCAGCGCGCTTCCGGGCTAGAGAACTCCGCCGGCACGCTGCCCAGGCCGGGATACACCTCGATTCCCTCCACCGCCTGCGGATCCACGATCTCGTCGATGGAGGGCTGAAACGGGTCGCTGCCCTGCGACATGCCGATGGTGTCGCGCGCCGCCAGGCGCGACGAGCCGAGCGCCGCCACGCCGCTGGTGCGGTTGACGTGCACGTTGTCCACAAAGAACTGCACCGGGCACCCGCCCGGCCCGCTGCGGATGGCGCGCGAAAAGAAGAGCTGCCGCCCGCCCGGCTGCCATCCGCCGGAGCGCACCCCGGGAATGGTGAGCAGCAGGTCGCTCACCACCGACGCGTTGCGGGCCTGGATGTGGTCGCGGGTCAGGTACCGCCCCATTCCGCGCTCCTTGCGGTCGTAGAAGCCGCGCAGCATGGCGCTGCTTCGCGGCGCCGAGCGGGCCACCACCGTCACCGGGTCCAGCAGCACCTCGGTGACGGAAACCCGGATGTCCACCACGACGGTGTCGTTGTGCGACAGGTTCAGATAGCCGCTCTGCGCGGTGTTGTACCCCACGCGCGAGGCGCGCAGCCGGAACCGTCCGGGCGTGACGCCGTCGAACCAGAACACCCCCAGCGAGTCGGTCTGCACCTCCCGCTGAAAGCGGCCCCCATCGGTGAGCAGAACGACGCTCCCCCGCGCCACCGGGCCGCCGTCGCGCGAATCCATCAGCCGCCCGGAAACCCAGCTCTGGGCCGCGGCGGGAAGGGACACCAGCGCCAGCACGATCGACAGCACCAAAGGTCGCAGCATCGTTGCCTCCTGCCCCACCGGGCATGATAGGGAGCCACCTTCAAGGACCAGTCTGAACGCCGCAGTCCGCACGATTCTGACCGCAAAGGCGGGCACGCGCGCCAGCCCCTGTCCGCACCGGATCGCGGCGGCCGGCGGCCGTCCGTTCCCGCCGCGCCGCCATCCGCGCGGGAGAACCCTGCGGCTGCGGGATGTCGGCGCGGCGGAGCGCGGTTCCGCGTGCGGACGCTGAGCCGCGCCCGCACGCGCGCGGCTCAGCGTCCGCGCGTGCTCACGATGATGGCACCCGCGATGGGCCCCATCCCCGACACCTGCAGCTGGTTGTTCGCGTCCACCGAGTCCAGGTAGCGCATGGAGCCCACCACCTCGAGCGAAATCTGGCGCAGCGCCTCCACGGTGCCCATCCGGGTGCCGTTCTGGAACACCGCGATCTGCCCGTCGCTCGCGCGGGCGCCGGTCACGCGCAGCCATGCGGGCCGCAGCCGCTGCACCGCGTCGTAGGCGGTGCTCATCCCCGGCGCGGACTCGATCTCCGCCAGGGTGAGGCGGTTGGGGTCCGACGACCGGGCGGCGGAGGGCGCTGCGCCGGTGGAGGCACCGGGGGCGGGGGCGCAGGCGCCCAGCGCCAGCGCGGCCGTGAGCGCCACAAGGGCGGACTTCCTCAGCATGATCACGTGTTCATAGGAGAGGGAAAAAGAACGGGAACGGCCCGCCAGCGTACGCCGGCGGGCCGTTTGGAAGAGCGTACCACAACGGTTCGCCGCCGCCGTGCCCGGACCGGGTCCGGGCACGGCGGTCATGACTGCTTACTGAACCGCGACGCAGGTGCCGCCGGCGGAGCAGTTGCCGCCCACGCCGCCAAAGGTGTACGGCGCCAGGCCCAGGCCGGCGCTTTCCTTGGGCGGAATCGGGAACTGGATCGGCGTGCCCTCGATCAGGTCGCCCCAGCCGCGGCTGTCAAAGAACCAGTCGCCCAGCGTGATGCCGTAGACTTCGGTGCGCTTCTCCCACTTGAGCGCCTCGAACAGGTTGCCGCACTGGCCGTTGGCCAGCTGCGGAACGCAGGTCGAGGGGCCGTCGGGGATGCCGGCGGTGGTCACCGGGGGAAGCTCGCCGTTGCCGACGCGCGTCTCGTTGATGATCGCCACGGCGCCGGCCAGGTTGCCCTTGCGGAACATGCCTTCCGCGCGCAGAAGCTGGATCTCGCGGGCGGTCATGTCGGGCATCGGCACGTCCGAGGCCTCCCAGTATTCCGACCAGCGATAGTCGCCGTACTCCGACCAGTTGTACGTGCCGCGGTCCGCGTTGCCGCCCACGAAGCCGGTGTTGTACACGTACAGGCCCGCGTCGTCGATGGCCGTGGTGGCCGGGAAGCGCGCGTCCAGCGAGCCGAAGCGGAACGGCTGGCGCTGGCCCAGCGGGGTCGCGGCCCACGCCTGGTACAGGTTGCCCGTCGTTTCGGCCATGCCGGCGTAGCGCAGGTCCCACCAGCCCCAGCCCGGAAGGGTCTGGTACACGAGGCCGTTGGCGTACACGACGTCGTCGATGATGATGTTGAAGTCGTCGGTGATGCCCAGGCCCGTCTCGGTGATCACGGCATCCCAGTTCACCGCCGCGCGCTCCGCCGGCGTGCGCGCTTCCCACGCCATGAAGCGGGCCTTGTACGAGTGCGCAAGGCGCGCCAGTTCGGCGCTGTTCAGCGTCAGGTCGGTGGGGATCCACCCCGCCGGGATCTGAAAGCTGTTGCCGTTGGCGAGCGTGATGGCCTCGTCAAGGTAGGCCAGCGACAGGGCCAGCATCTCATCGTGCGACAGCAGCGTCGGGGCCACGTCGGCCGGCGTCGTCTCGTCCAGGCGGTAGCCGCGGTCGTACGTGGAAGCCACCACGCCGGTCGCGATTCCCTGCATGAACCGCGCAAAGGCCTTGGCGCGGATCGTGTTGTCTTCCCCGGCGATGATCACCTTCACCGGGCTCTGCGGACGGCTGATGGGCGTCATCACCGTGCGCGCCGACGACAGCACGAGGTACAGGCGGTCCCAGGTGTAGTTCAGCACCGGGGAGTTGCTGTACTGCGGGAAGTTGTCGATCTGGCGGCGCGGCTCCTGGTAGAAGTCGATCATCGCGAAGTTGCCGGCGCTCGACGTGTGCTCGTCGGCCGCCACGCTCATCGCGAGGGTGATTCCGCCTTCGCTGTGCGTAGCCAGGTGGTAGTTGCGGAACGATCCCGCCAGCAGGCTCTCGATCACGACCGGCGTCGGGTCGCCCGTGGGCGCCGGAGGCGAGTTCGAGTTCGTGACGTCAAGGTCCGCGCAGGCCGCGCCCAGCACCGAGGCGAGGGCGGCCGCGTATGCGCCAACTCTCTTGTTCATTGGTATCCTTCACAGTGAGGGTGGCTCCCGTCCCCGTGGGGCGGGAGCCACGTCCGGTATCAGAATCCGAGTTCGACCGACAGGCTGACAGTGCGGAAGTTCGGATACCCGAAGGCATCGAAGCGGCTGATCACCGCCGAACCGCCCGTGCTGCCCGCGACGCCCACTTCGGGGTCGTAGCCCTGGTAGTCAGTCCACGTCTTCAGGTTGCGTCCGATCACGCCCAGGGTCAGGCGGTTGAAACCACCCATCCGCAGAGCCCGCAGACGGTCGGCGCCGAAGGAGTACCGCAGCGCGACTTCGCGCAGCTTCACGAAGCTGGCGTCCTCGACGAACTCGCTGTTCACGGTCGCGGCGTTGTACAGCAGGCTGTAGTAGCCCACCGGCTTCATCTCCTCGACCGACTTGCCGAACTGGTCGTTTTCACCCGACCGGTTGCGGAACATGGCCCACTGGCGGGTCTGGTTGTAGACCTCGAAGCCCATGGAGGCGTCGAGCAGGCCGTACAGCGACAGGCCGCCCCAGTTCACGGTGTTGGACACCGAGAAGTTGTAGTCCGGCTGGGCGCTGCCCAGCGCGAAGTAGTTGGTCAGCGCGCCCGAGAACGGGTCGGTGCCGATCGCCGAGAACGGAATGCCCCAGTTGTAGTTGAACAGGGTGCCCGTTCCGCGCGTTCCCCACTTGTCGTCGGCGTTGCCCAGCACGCCGTCGGGGCCGGCGCCGGCGGTCGAGGAACCGCCCTCGCCCACGTAGACCAGGTAGCCGTCGTCGTTCACGTCGAACGAAGAGCACTGGCTCTGCTGCGCGGCCGGCAGGTCGTCGCAGGACTCGGCCCACTTGCGGCCGAAGAAGGTGCCCAGCTCCACGCCTTCGCAGTTGAAGAAGACGTTCTCGACGTTCTGGTAGTTCGGGTTGCCCCAGGAGTAGCAGGGCACGTCCAGCTCGGAGATCTCCTGGCGGGTGCGGTCCCAGTTCACGCGGGCCGACCAGCCGAAGTTCTCACGCTGCATCAGCGTGGCGTCCAGCGAAAGCTCGATCGTGTTGCTCTGCAGCGTGCCGGCGTTGGTCCAGCGCGCGGTGTAGCCCGCCACCGACGGCAGGGGCACCAGCAGCAGCTGGTCCTCGGCGGTCGAGTTGGCGTAGTTGGCCGTGAAGTTGAAGCGGTCCAGCAGGCCCAGGTTGATGCCGAATTCGCGCTCGGTGACGCGTTCCGGCTTCAGGTCCGGGTTGCCCTGAATGTCCGGCGTCACGGTGCCGCGGTCCAGGCGGTTGGTCTGGTACTGCGCCGAGAAGGCCGGGCGGTTGCCCGCGGTGCCCAGCGAGGCGTGCAGCTTCAGGTCCGAGACGGCGGCCATGTTGAACCAGGGCTCCTCGGCCACGCGCCACGCGCCGCTCAGGCGGTAGTACGTCTGCCAGCGCTGGTCGGCGCCGAACAGCGAGCTGCCGTCGCGGCGAACTAGGCCGTCCAGGATGTACCGGTCGCGGAACGACAGGTTGGTCTGGTTGAAGAAGCCTTCCGAACGCGCGGACGTGCGCTGCGAGTCCACGAACTTGTTCTGCGTGGTGGCTTCCAGCGTCTCGACGCCCTCGGCGGCGAAGGCCGCGCCTTCCGCGTCGAAGTCCTCGTAGTTCTGCTCTTCGTACGAGTAGCGGAACTGGGTGCGCGCCTGCAGGTCGCCGAACGTCTTGTCGAACGTGCTGGTGGCGCTGCCGTTCAGGGCGTCCGTGATCGAGTTGAAGCGCTGCAGGTAGCCGCGGTTCAGCGTCGCGCTCGGCGTCTTGGTGCGGTAGCCGTACGGGTACAGGTCCTGGCGGTTGAAGTCCGTACGGTCATAGCTGATCTGGCCGTCCAGCGACACGCCGTTGACCGGCGCGTACACCAACTGCAGGCTGCTCAGGAACCGGTTGTTGGTGTCCGTCGTTTCGCGGTTCTCGATCTCGTACAGCGGGTTCGCGTACTCGGTCGCGCTCTGCGGATCGCCGGTCACCACCAGCTCGCCCAGGCTGTCGCGCTGCGCCAGGTCGATGTTGGGGGTGATGAACGTCAGGTTGTAGAACGGCGAGCCCGCGCCCCCGTCATTGATGACGTCCTGGTTGGAGCGGATGTAGTTGCCGCTCGCCGACACCTGCAGCTTGTCGCCGATGCCGTGGTCCAGGTTCAGGCGGAAGCTGTTGCGCTTGTAGCCGTCGTGGCCGACGACCACGCCGGAGTTGTCAAGCGACGTCACCGACGCGAAGAAGTTGGTGCGGCCCGACGCGCCTTCGACGCCCACATAGCCCTGGCGGTAGTCGCCGGGGTTGAAGAAGCGCTCCAGCTGGTTGTAGTTCGTGCCCGGCCAGGGGTTCACCTGGAAGGTGGTGTACGGGCTGGAGCCGGCCAGCGCCTGCGTGGTGCGGGTGCTCCAGTCGTACTCGCTGCCGTCCGCGCGCACGAAGCGCGTCTTGGCGGCGTTCATGCGCCAGGGGTGGTGCTGGGCAACCTCGACGTAGTGCTCGATGTCGCTCTGGCCGGCCTCGAGGCGGGTGGTGTAGCGCGTGCGCTCACCCGACAGGTTGCGGCCGCGGCGCGTGCGCACCTGGATGACGCCGGCGGCGGCGCGCGAGCCGTACAGCGAGGCCGCGGCGGCGCCCTTCACGACTTCGATGCTCTCGATGTCCTGCGGGTCGATGTCGCCCAGGCCGTTGCCTTCGCCCAGGATGACGCCGTCCACGATGTAGAGCGGGTCCTGCGTGCGGCCGCTGGCGTTGATGCTGGTGGGGCCGCGCAGCAGGATGGACGGGCTGGAGCCCGGCTGTCCGCCGCCCGAAACCACGCGCGCACCGGCGACCTTGCCCTGGATGGCGCCGGCCGCGGAGGTCGACGGAACGACGATGTCCTCGGCGCTCACCGTCGCGACTTCAAACGGAATGCGGGCGCGCGAGGTGGGGGCGGCCACACCGGTCACCACCAGCTCTTCAAGCTGGATGACGCTGGTGCTCATGGTGAAGTTCTGGGTCAGGTTGGCACCCGGCGACAGCGTGAGCTGGCGCGAGATGTTTCCCAGGCCCTGGCGCGACGCCGTGATGGCGACGCTCTGGCCGGCGCGGATGCGGTCGGCCGGAATGGCGAGACGGTAGTTGCCGTCCGCGCCGGTGGCGGCGCCGACGTTGAGGCTTTCGATGCGCACGAGCACCGCAGCCTCGGGCTGGCCCTGGGCGTTCGTCACGCGACCGGTCACCGTCGCGGCGCCCTGCGCCAGCACGGTGAGGGGCGTGAAGGCCGCCGCGATCAGGACCGCGATGAGCCGACGGAAGTTTTTCATTCCTCGTCCTCCTGTGGTTCGGCAGCCCCCTGCGGGCCACCGAGGTTGGATCCGATCCGTGCGAAGCAGAACGGGCGCGGCATGCGCCCCCCGTCGCACCAGGCATGCGGATGTTCCGGTGGAACATCCCGCCGCCCGATCGGGGTACAGCCTGTATTTTGCCTCAAAGAACGGCTCGCTCCGGTGCGCACCTCCTGGCAGAGTGAACAGAAAAAGAAAAACCGCGGCGGACTATGTCGTTGACGCCGTACAGGCGCGATTGGTCATCGGCGCGCCGGAGGCGCGGTCAGCACGGATGAGATACGAAAAGGGACGTGAACTGCAGGGGCGCGAACAAGCAGGTGGCTGGAATGACTGGTATATAGAACGGGCGTTCGATCATGTCAAGAGCGGTTCCGCGCCCGGTCACGATCGCGTCATCCTCCCCGCGGAGCCCGGATTCAGCCGGGATTGTCTTCGCCGCGGGCTTCCACCATGCGCACGGCGCGGAGCAGCGCACGGGCCTTGTTGAGCGTTTCCTCGTATTCGTCGGCGGGGCGCGAGTCGGCCACGATCCCGGCGCCGGCCTGCACGTGCGCCCGGCCGTCGCGAGCCACCACCGTGCGGATGGCGATGGCGGTGTCCATCGAGCGCCCTCCGTATCCGAAGTAGCCCGCCGCCCCCGCGTACGCCCCCCGGCGCACCGGCTCAAGCTCGTCGATGATCTCCATCGCCCGCACCTTGGGCGCTCCGGAAACGGTGCCGGCGGGAAAGGAGGCGCGAAATACGTCCATTGCCGACAACCCCTCGCGCAGCGCACCCTCCACCGTGGACACCATGTGCAGCACGTGCGAGTACTTCTCAATCACCATCCGCTGCGGCACGCGCACCGTGCCCCACCGGCTTACGCGGCCCACGTCGTTGCGCCCCAGGTCCAGCAGCATCAGGTGCTCCGCCACTTCCTTGGGGTCGGCCAGGAGGTCGGCGGCGAGTTCGTCGTCGTGCGCGTCGTCGCGGCCGCGGCGGCGGGTGCCGGCGATGGGGCGCACCGTGACCGTCCCTTCCTCCAGCCGCACCATCACCTCGGGCGACGAGCCGATCAGCTGCATGCCGTCCAGTTCCAGATAGAACAGGTACGGCGACGGGTTCAGCGTGCGCAGCGCCCGGTACAGGTCGAACGGCCGGGCGCTCAGCGGCACGGTGAGCCGCTGCGAAAGCACCACCTGAAAGGCGTCGCCCGCGCGGATGTACTCCTGCACGCGGCGCACGCCCTCCTGGTACCGCTCCGGGGTGCTGGTGCTGTCGAAGCCGGGATCCTCGTCCCCGCCCGGGCTGGCCAGCGCCAGCGGTTCCGGGCCCGCGGACTCGGCCAGCCGGGCGATCAATCCCTCCAGCTCCCGTGTCGCGGATTGATAACGTTCCGCCAGTTCATCCTGTGACACCCCTTGGGTTTCCACCGCGATGACGGCACGCGCGCGGTTGAAGAGGTTGTCGACGATGAGCGTCGCGCCCGTGAACATGAACAGGGCGTCGGGAAGGCCCAGGTCGTCCGCGGGGGCGTCGGGCAGTCGCTCGATCAGGCGCACCACGTCATAGCCGAAGTAGCCCACGGCGCCCCCCCAGAAGCGCGGAAGGCCGGGCACCTCGGCGGGGCGGTGCGCCTGGAGCAGCGCATCAAAGTCGCCCAGCGGGTCCGCCGTTTCCACCGGTTCCGACCATCCGCCTTCCGGCGTCCACCGGTCTACCCGGCTGCCGCGCAGCCGCCACGCAGAACGGGGCTCGCTTCCCAGAATGGTGTAGCGCGCCCACCGCTCGCCGCCGACCACGGATTCCAGCAAAAAGCCGAACGGCGGCCGCGCCAGCTTGTGAAAGGCGGAAACCGCGGTGTCGGTGTCGAACAGAAACTCCCGCGACACCGGCACCAGGGTGGCGTCCCCGGCCAGCTGCAGGAATTCGGAAAGCGGCGGCGTGTACGACGGCATTTCAGGACGGCTTCCGGGATGTGGGCGGCGCGCAATGTCCGCTGCGCGCGGTTCCCTGTCAACATGTGGACGGGGCGGGCTCCGCGGCGGGCTCGTCCCCCGGAGAGGATGGACGGGCCCGCGACGCGGTTTCGGTGGACGGACGCCGTCAGTCCGCCGCCATGGGGGCTTCGGGGAACTCCTCGCCGCCGGTGACGTTTTCCTCGCGCACGCGCGAGGTGCCGGCGCGCTCGTCGTAGTCCACGCGCAGCACCTGGTCCAGGCTTTCGCGGATTCCCTCGATGTGGGTGATGAGGATCACCTGCTCGAAGCGGTCTTCCAGATGGTGGAGAAGCTGGACGACGTTGTCGCGGCGGGCCACGTCCAGCGAGCCGAACACCTCGTCCAGGATCAGCAGGGAAAGCGGATGCCCGGCGCGCTCGGCGATCATCTGCGAAAGCGAAAGGCGAAGGACCAGGTTGGCGATGTCCTCCTCGCCGCCGGAAATGACGGGTTTTTCCTCGCCCTCGTCCAGCACCATCAGGTTGTACGCCTCGTCGATCTCCATCGCCGTGTAGCGCCCGTCCGTCAACTGCGACAGGAACGCGGACGCGATCTCGGAAAGTTCGGGGCGCACCTGGTCGTTCAGTTCCTGGCGCAGTTCGCTGTACGCGGCGTCCAGCTCGTCGTGGTAGCGCAGATCCGTTTCCTGCGCCTCCACGGCCCGGCTGCGCTCCTCGAACTCCGTTTCCGCGCGGCGGGCGGCCTGTACCGCTTCTTCCGCCGTGCGCACGTTGCCGTTGGCGTCCGCGGCGTGGAGCTGGGCGCCGCGCAGGGTGACGTCGGCGCGCTCGTGCTCGCCGCGCGTGGCGGCAAAGGCTTCCTCCGAAAAGGCCAGCGCACCCCGCTCCGCAGCGGCGGCGCGGCCGCGCTCCACCGCATCCGCCTGCCGGGCGCCCGCGGCTTCCTGCTCCGCGGCCCAGTGCGGGCGGCGGGCGGCGGTTTCATCCAGCCGGGCCGCGCGCTTTTCCAGCTCGCGCAGTTCGCCCAGCCGCTTTTCCGCCTGCCGGTGCTCCGCGGCGTCGTATCCGGACGGAAGCGCCTGGATCTCCGCGCCCAGTTCCTCGCGCCGGGCCACGCGCTGGGTGAGATCCGCGGAAAGCTCGTCCCGCTCGCGGACGGCGCTCTGGCAGCGAGTGTGCTTGCGGGAGCGGTCGTCGATCGCCTCCGACAGCGCGCGGACGCGCGTCTCCAGTTCCGCCACGTCCTCTGGCTTGGGCTCCAGCTGCTCGTGGCGGCGCGCCCACCACTTGCCGTCCTGCACCAGCGAGCCCCACTGCTCCTCCAGCTCCTCCAGCAGCCGCTCGTAGTCGGCGCCCACGGGGCGGCCGCAGGTGGGGCAGGTGCCTTCCGGCCCCAGCGTCTGGATCTGCTTGATCTGCTCGCGCAGTTCCGCCGCGCGGTCGCGGTAGCCGCTGAGCTTGGTCCACGCGTCCTGCTTGTCCACCAGCCAGGCGGACTTCTTTTCCTCCAGCTCCGTTTCCGCCGCGGCACGCTCGGCGCGCAGGCGCTCCAGCTCCTCCGCGTAGCGGCGCTCCAGCTCCGGCGCGGTGGCCACCTTTTCCAGCCGCTCGCGGGCACGTTCCAGTTCCGCGTCCAGCTCCGCCGTCTGCCGCGCCAGCGCCTTGCGGCGCTCGTCCTGCCGGGCGAGTTCGCTCAGCCGCGAACACTGGTCGTTCACGGAGGGCAGTTCGGCGAGCCCGGCGCGCAGCGGGGCCAGTTCGGCCTCCGCGGCGGACACCGCCTCCAGCTCCCGCGCGGCGCGGTCCAGGTCGCGGCGGGCGGACTCGCGGTCGCGCTCCGCGGACTGCATGGCGTGCGTCAGCTCGCGGAATCGCTCGCGCGAGGCCTGCGCCTGCACCCAGCGCGGCTGCACCATCTTCAGCTCGGACTCCGCGTCCTCGACCGCCAGCTTCGCGGCCTTGAGCGAGGCCATGGCGTCCGTCACCCGCTGCTCCGCCCCCAGCCGCGCCGCGACGATCCCCTCGCGGTCCCCCAGGGTGGCGCGAAGGCCCTTGATCTCGGCGCGCAGCTCCGTCTTGCGCGCCTTGACCAGGTCCTGCGCGCGGCGAAGGCGTTCGTAGCCCAGCACCTGGCTCAGGAAGCGGCCGCGGTCCGTGGGGCCCATGGCCGCCAGGAACTGCAGCTCCTTCTGCCCGGTGAAGTAGGTGTTGAAGAACTCCTCGCGCGTCATCCCCACGCGCTGCTGCAGGTACGCCGTCGCCCCGCCCAGCGTGGACGCGACGGGCGCGATGCCGCCGTCCAGGTACACGTCCGCGCTGTTCAGCGTGCGGACGACGCGGAACTCGTGTGCACCCAGGCCGAACGAGAGCTCGACCTCCACGCGCGACCGGGCGCCCGCGCGGATGAAGCGGATGGTGTCGTTGGTCCCCCGGGCCGCCTGCGCGCCGTAGATGGCCCAGGCGATCCCTTCGAGGATGGTGGATTTTCCCGCGCCGTTGGGGCCGATGATGCCGGTGAGACCCGGGCGGAAGGTGATTTCCGTGTCGGCGTGCTGGCGGAAGTTGCGCATCCGCAGAGCGAGCAGGCGCATGGCTCAGCCCTCTCCCGTGCGGTCCACGTAGTCCATCCCCATCTCCACCAGCCGGTCCTTCTGCAGCCGGTCGTCGCGCAGCTGCCAGTCCGTGCGCAGAAACGCGGACACCTGCTCCTGCAGCGTCTGGCGGCGGACGGGCGCGGCGCTCCCCGCGCGGCGGCGGATTTCCGGCGGGCGCGCGTCCAGGTGAAAGTGCAGGGCTTCCGCCTTCCACTCGCGGATGCGGCGGTGGTTGAGTTCACGGACGACGGCGCGGGACACGTCACCCACCACCATGCGCACCATCTTGCCGCGGATTCCCTCCGGCACCCGGCTGACAGCGGCGTAAATGGCGTCATCCACCTCCGCGGGAGAAAGCCCGCGCGCGTCCAGGCGGGGCAGGTCCACCATGGCGCGGGTGCGCACCGGCTGGAACTCGGCGGTGCCCGCATCCGTGTCGTACAGGAGGAACCCCTTCTCTTCCTTCTCCATCCAGATGTTGGTGGAGGTGCGCTCGATGCCGCCCGCGTACCACATGTTCGGCGCCAGGTCCGTGCAGATGTGATAGTGGCCCAGCGCCACGTAGTCCCACCGGTCCGGCCCGATGTCCGTGTCGGGAACGATGGCGCCGCCGTATTCCGACACGTAGCGCAGCTTGCGCTCGGCCACGTCGCCGCCCACGGTGCCGTGCAGCATCAGCAGGTTGTGCCGCGCGCCCGGCTCCGGCTCGATGCGCGTTTCCTCCCCGCCGGAAAGGGAGACGTGCGGCAGGCAGAGGATGGAGGCATTTACGTCCGGCAGGTGCAGCGCGCGGCACTCATCCGCCACCACGCGCACGCCCTCGATCTCCCGGAACAGGTGCAGAATGTTCCCCGTGTCCGCCGAGCGCGGCGAGTCGTGGTTGCCGGCGATCATCACCACGGGCACACCGGGAAGGCGCTCGGAGAGGGACGAGAACTGGCGGAACGCCTCGGCGATGGCCGTGTTGGAGGGGCGCACGGTGTGAAACACGTCGCCCGCCACCAGCACCAGGTCCGGCCGCAGTTCGATGGTGCGCGCCACCGTCTGGCGGAAGGCATCGGCGATGTCGGCCTCGCGCACGTTGGCGCCGCGCTGCGTGACGCGGTGGTACGCGCGAAAGCCCAGGTGCAGGTCCGCCCAGTGCGCGATCCTCACGGGCGCACCCGTCCCGCCGCGCGTCCGCGCTTGTGAGCGGGGCGCGCGGGGGCTACGATTGTGCGTTCCGCGCGGGATGGGCGGCGCGAACCGGGTTTCCCCGCCGGGGTACCGGAACCGCTGCCGGGCACCGGCGATCCTGACACTACCATCGACCGACCCACGTCGTCATGGCCGAGAATAAAAAGAAGAAAAAGAAGGAAACGCCCGAGCAGAGGCACCGCAACCTGCAGGACCAGGTGCAGGCGCTTCCGTACGCGCTCGCGGATCTGGAAGCCAAGGGCGAAAAGCGCAAGGCGTTCATGCTCAAGTACCTGGCCGCGCCCGTCATCCGCCTGATGAAGCGGATGATGGACCGGCAGCGGTACGCCGGCCCCGAAGGGCAGAAGCTGAAGCAGCAGGAGCAGATGAAGCGCCACCTGGAAATGCGGCGCAAGCAGATGGAGTTCATGCAGGGCGAAATGGCCCGGCAGCAGAAAAAGGCGCAGAAGCGCACCAAGGGCGGCCCGCGCTAGTCCGCCGCCGGCGTCACCCGCGCGCCGCGCTCCTCCCGGGGCGCGGCGCGCTGCGCTTGCCCCTCATCCGCCCCCGCCCGGTCGCGGTACACCGCGGCGGCGTCCACCCGGGGCCACTCCTCCGCCGCCCACGGCTCAAACCACCCCGCCCGCTCCGGAAATCCCACCCCTGCCCACGGTGAGGCGGCGAGCAGAAAATTCTGCCGCTCCCCCGAGTCGCGCCCCAGGTGCGTGTACAGCCGCGTGGAGGAAAACGACTCCGCCACGGTGCGCACGGTGGACCAGAAGCGCCCCTGCCCCTCGCCGCGCGCCACCCCGATCAGGTTGATGAGCAGCAGCCCGTCCGGCCGCAGCAGCGCGGCAAACTCGGCGAGCGCTTCCCGCGTGACCAGGTGCGGCGGCACCATCTCGTCGCCGCCGTACACGTCCACGATCACCCGGTCCCACCCGCCGGCCGGGAGCGCCGCCGCCACCGCCCGCGCGTCGCCGTGCAGCGTGGTGATGCCGTGCTCCGGCCGCACCCCGAACCAGCGGTACGCGGCGCGGGTGATGGCGGGATCCAGTTCGACGACGGTGACCCGCGCCGTGCTGTCGTCTTCCGCCACGCGGCGCGGCAGGGTGTAGGCGCCGCCGCCGAGAAACAGGTACGACGCGCCGCGGGGGGTGATCTCCCGCAGCCACTTTTCCGCGGCCGCGATGTAGGCGAAGGTGGGCGCGCCGCTGCGCTCCAGCTCTCCCGACTCCGCTTCTTCGTTGACGTACAGCCGCATCTCCGGCTGGCGCCCCCCGCCGGGGAACACTGTTTCCGTCACCCGCAGCGTGCAGTACGCCGTTTCTTCCTCGTGCAGCACGCGCTCGCCGCTGCCGGGCGACACGGGCATCTCGCGGGGAAAGAAGAGGGGAAAGGTGAGCAGCAGGGCTACGCCGAACAGCAGCGGCCCCGGGCTCACCAGCGGCAGCAGCAGCAGGCCGCCCAGAGCCGCGCCCAGCGCGGCACCCAGGAGAATGGCCAGCACCACCTCTTCCGCGCCGCGCGGCAGGCCGCGCGTTTCCTCGTCGTCCTCCTCCAGCGCGGCGCGGAACGCCGCCGCCCAGGTGGACAGGCCGGGGAGCAGAAAGCCGATGGCGTACACCGGCACCCCCACCAGAAACAGCAGGGCCAGCGCGCGGGCCACCCCGCCGAAGCGGTCCCAGCCAAAGTGCGCCCACAGCGTGCCGAACGCGCCGGACACGGCCACGGCGATCCCGGCTCCCACCCAGCGCCAGGTGGGGGGCGCGTCCGTGCGCGCGCCGGGCGCGCCGGCCCACCCCCCCGCGGCGAGCGCGGCGGCAAATGTGGCCAGCAGCCCTCCCGCGGCGGGAAGCACGCCCTGCGTCTGATACAGGATCAGCGCGCCGGCGGCGAAAAGAATCAGCCCGAGGGCAAAACCCGCCAGCGCCGCGCGAACCAGCACGGGCCAGGGGCGTCCGCGGGCGTCAGGGGACGAAGCGTCCAAATCCGCCACGATAATAAACCAGGGGTGTGCCTTCACGGGTGTCGGCGGCCACGACTTCGCCGACAAAGATGGTGTGGTCGCCGCCGGGAAGGGCGGCCTGCACGCGGCAGTCCAGCCAGGCCAGTGCGTCGTCCAGCACGGGAGCGCCGGTGGTCTGCGAGTGCCAGGCCACGCCGCGGAACTTTTCTTCCTGCCCGCCCGCGGCAAAGCGCCGCGCCAGCGTTTCTCCCCGGCCGTCTTCCATGACGTTGACGGCAAAGTAGCCGCACTGCTCGATCCACGCGTGCGTCTGCGACTTGCGGTCGAGCGCCACCATCATGAGCGTGGGCTGCAGAGAAAGGGCCGAAACGGCGCTCACCGTGAGCCCGGCGGGCGATCCGTCGTCACGGCACGAGGTCACCACGGCCACGCCGGTGGCAAAGTGGCCCATGACGCGGCGGTACTCGCTGGGATCAATCATCTGGCAGCGAACGGGGATCGGCCGTAGCTTGGGCTGAGTGCTGGCCGGGTCCTTGCGGAGCGCGCGGCCTGCGGGGTCGAACCGATCCCCAAACAAAAGCCGGGCCGTCCGGATGGGCCGGCCCGCTCTTCCGACAGACAGAACCGCACCATGCGCGTCCAAGCAGCACGCACCGCCCGCGTGGCGGCGCTCCTGATTCTAACCGCTCCGGCCGCCTGCGACAACGTGGAATGGGGCGGTGCGTCGGTGCAGGTGGTCACGCCGCCGCCCCCGGGCGGCGAAGACGCGACGGGCCCGGAACCGGGCGCCATCGCGGGAATGGCGCTGCCCACCGGCCCCGTGCTCTTTCACGTCATCCGCGCGCAGAACGGCATTGCGCAGCTGATTCCCGTGGCAGAGATCTCCGGCGATTCGCTGCGCACCATCAAGAAGCCGGCGGGCGTGTCGCCGCAGGCGTACGAGCAGCGCTTCCGCGAGGCGGTGATGCCCCTGAACGCGCAGTTCGTGCTGTTCCGGCGCGGCTCGCAGGTGGGCACGCTCACCATCCAGACGCCCTCGCGTCCCACGGCGTGCGGGGTGCCCACGGCGCAGGGGCAGGCCACCACGGTGGCCGCCGCCGCGGCGGAAGGCGAGTTCCTGGCCTTTCGCAAGGGACTCGCGCCGGACGTGATGGGCGAGTACTCGCCGCCGCAGGTGGATGGCACCATCCGCCGCTACGCTTCCCTCGTGGCCGAACGGCTGGTGCTGCAGAACGGCCTGCAGCGGCCGCGCAGCTGGGGCGGGGCCATGCGTGACCTGCAGGCGCTGGACCTGATCCGCGGCGGGCATCCGGAGATGGCTTCCACCTACCTGGTGGGCGACCAGATCGGGCTTGGCGCGGCGGAGCCGGACGCGTGGAGCGTGTTCTACGTGGGCGACTACGAGCAGCGCGCGGGGTACACGCCCATCTACCAGGAAGTGCGCTCCTACGCCAAGACCGGCAAGGGCGCGCCCAAGGCAGTGGACCACCTGAACTGGAACGGCGCCGGCCAGCCCGAACTGCTCATCCAGATCTTTGGCGTGCGCGAAAGCTGGTACGAGGCGATCTCGCGCGACGGCGGCACCTGGCGCAAGACGTGGGAAGCCGGGCGGTGCATCGACCAGGCGCCCGAGCCCCGCAGCATCGGTGCGGCGCAGCGGGTGGGCACGCCCTGACGGCTGCTTCGCCATCAGCGAAACGAAAGAGGAGAGCAGACATGGTCTGCTCTCCTCTTTCGTTATCCGCCACAGACGATCTCAACAAATCCCAAGCTGTTATCCTCCACCGCAGCGCACGACACAGGTCGTCCTGAAGAGGCGCCGGCCGAAGTGTCCGCCGCGCCGTGCTCTGGAGCCGACGAAGGATCTGGCCTTTCGCCAAGCCAACGTCGCCCCCCGCACCGCCTATGCCCGCCACAGTCCGCGAGGGCGGACTTCGTGCTTCTCCAACGGCGTATTCACTCGCTCCTGGAAAGCGGCCAGCGCGCTGCCCCGTCGCCGTCCGCGCCTGTCTTTCCGCCACAGTCCGCGAAGGCGGACTTCGCGCCGTTGTTGCCGCGACTTCAGTCGCCCCCGTCGCGAATCATCGGACAGCGGTGATCATTCTCGATCAGCATCAACGGCGGACGTCATCACAGCCCTCCATCGACCGGTCTAGAAGTCGTCCTCGCCCAGCACCATGCGGCGGTAGCTGTCGTAGCGGCCGGCATCCAGCTCCCCCGCGGCCACCGCCGTGCGGATCGCGCAGTCCGGCTCGTGGATGTGGCTGCAGGTGGGGTAGCGGCATCCGCCCAGCAACCGCTCGATCTCCGGAAAATAGAACTGCAGCTGGTCGCGGTCGATCTCCCACAGGCCGAGTTCGCGCAGCCCGGGCGTGTCCGCCACCCATCCGCCGCAGTCCAGCGGAATCAGCTGCGCGGTCACCGTCGTGTGCTTGCCCTTGTTCACCGCCTCGCTGATGGCGGCCACGCGCAGCCCCAGCCCGGGCTGGATGGCGTTCAGCAGGCTGCTCTTGCCCACGCCCGACGGCCCGGTGAGCGCGGACAGCCGCCCGCAGAGCGACTCGCGCAGTTCATCCACCCCTATCCCCGCCTTGGCCGCGGTAAACAGCAGCCGGTACCCCGCCTTTTCGTACGGCGCAAAAAAGGCCCGCGCCGCCGCCTCGCCCTTTACGTCCACCTTGTTGATGACGATGAGCGGCGCGATCCCGCTGCTTCCCGCAATGACGAGAAAGCGGTCCAGCATGCGCAGGTGCGGATCGGGATTGGCCGCGGCGAACACGATGAGCACCTGGTCGACGTTGGCCACGATGGGCTTGGAGCGCGGCGCCTTGCCGGGCGAGCGGCGCTCCAGCAGCGTGGTGCGCTCGTGCACCCGCTGAATGGCCCACACGATTCCCTCGCCCGACGCCTCGGATTCCAGGTCCACGCGGTCGCCGACGACGACCTTGCCCCCCGAGCGCTCGTCGCGCTTGAGCCGGCCGCGGAGGGAGGCCTCCACCACGCCGTCCGGCGTCTCCACCTCGTAGATGCCGCCCTGCCCCTGTCTGATCGTGCCCGTCAGCATTCGGTGTTTCGGTACGGGTGCGCGCGGCCAGTCCGGACGCGCGTGGCGGAAAACACAACGGCACCCTTCCGTGCGGAAGAGTGCCGTGTGGAGTACGAACCGGTGCGGATGCGCATTACGCGGCGAAGGAGGCCAGCGCTTCGCCCATCTCGCCCTCGCGCAGCCGCTTGAGCGCGCGGTCGCGAAGCTGGCGGATGCGTTCGCGCGTCACGCCCAGGATGTCGCCGATCTCTTCCAGGGTGTGCTCGCGTCCGCCTTCCAGGCCGAAGTACAGCTTGAGCACCTTGGCGTCGCGCGGCTGCAGCGTGCCCAGCGCCTTGTCGATGCGCTCGGAAAGCAGCCGCTCCTCGACCTCGTCCTCCGTTTCGATGGCGGAATCCGCCACGAAGCGGTCCATCAGCTGGCTGTCGTCGCTGTCGCCGATGGGGGCGTCCAGGCGGATCTCGGCCGCGTTCAGCGTCTGCAGGCTCTCGACGATGTCCACGGACAGGCCCGTGGCTTCGCCCAGTTCCTGCGGCGTGGGATCGCGCCGAAGCTCCTGCTTGAGCCGCTCGCGCTCGCGAAAGATCTTGGCAAGGTCGCTGGCGCGGTTGAGCGGCACGCGCACGCTGCGCCCCTGGTTGGCCAGGGCCGACAGAATGGCCTGCCGGATCCACCACACGGCGTAGGAAATGAACTTTACGCCCTGCTCCGGATCAAACTTCCGCGCGGCCGTCACCAGGCCCACGTTGCCTTCCTGGATGAGGTCAGCCAGGGAGACGCCGCGGTTCTGGTACTTCTTGGCCACCGAGATCACGAAGCGCAGGTTGGCGCGCACCAGCTCGGCGACTGCCTGCTCGTCGCCCACCTGCGAGCGCCTGCCCAGCTCCACTTCCTGCGCGGGGGTCAGCAGCGAGTGGGTGCTGACCTCCTTGAGGTACTGGTCAAGACTGGACTGGTCTTCGGCCGCTACGCCGAAGCCCCCGTCCAGGCTGGGTGCCGACCGCTTGCGGCGGCGGGCTCCCTTTCGCTGCGTGGTCGTGTCGTCGTTCTTCACGTGCCCTTCCGAAGAGGGTCCGGCCCTGCTTCCGCGAACGAACGCGGATGGGCGCGGACTTGCAAAAGCTCTGCCGCAGTGCGAAACAAAGCCGCCCGACGCGGTTGCGGCGGGCGGCGGAGGGAGCGGCGCGTGCCAGAAGCTACGCGTGCGTCCCGCCGCCGTCCCCGGCGCATGCGTTCGCCATGCCCATGCGGAACCGCGCCCGGAACGAGCCGGGGAGGTCCATGAGGCCAGGGGCGAACGCGAACGCCATCTTCAATGCACCGGGGATGGAAAAAAGGTTGAGAGAGCCCGTAACCATTGTACGGGGGCGCACAAAGTAGAGCGGCCCACGATGCGCGTCAACGGTCGCGGCGTACTGTTTTCCGCCGCTCTCGTCACACGGTTCAGTACCAGCCCCCGGGCGTAAGGTTCCTCTCTGCCGGGCCCTCCCGCGCCACGGCCGAAAGCGTGCGCGGAGCACGCTTTCGGCCACCGTCCGCGAGGGGGGTCAGGTGACCCGCAATCGCCCGAAACCGCGGCCCGGGAGGGAGCGTACGGCCCCGTCGCCGCCGTGGTTTCGCGGCCCACCCCCGCCCTCTCCCGACATTTCCGAATGATGCGTCCCGCTCCGCTCCGTTCGCGCGGCCTGCCCGCGCTGCTCCTCGTTCTCTTTGCCGCGCGTGCCCAGGCGCAGGCCCCCGCCGCTCCGTCTTCCGCGCGGCCGCAGGTCATGGTGCTGGGCACCCCGCACTGGGACAATCCGGGGATGGACTACAACAATCCCACGGTGGACGACGTGCTCGCGCCGCGCCGGCAGGCGGAGATGGAGGCCCTGGTCGCCGCCATCGCCGAGTTCCGTCCCACGCGCATCGCGCTGGAGGCCGAGCCCGCGTACGACAGCCTGTGGAACGCCCGTTATCAACAGTACCGCACCGGGTCGCACACGCTCGGACGCGACGAGCGCGAGCAGATCGGGCTGCGGCTGGCGGCCCGCCTCAACCATCCCCGCGTGTACACGGTGGATTACCAGCACGGGATGGACATCGACGGCGTGATGGCCTTTGCCACCCGCAATGGCCAGGGCCACGTGGCGCAGCGGATGGGCACCGAGATCCAGGCGATCGTCGCGGGAATGGACAGCACCATCCGCACCTCCACGCTGGGCGAGGTGGTGCGGGTGAACAACGGGGCGATGATGGATTCACTGGAAGCGAAGTACCTGCTGTTCGTCCCCGTCGGCCGCGACACCGTCTATCCCGGGGCGGAGATGGTAGCCGGATGGTACGAGCGGAATCTGAAGATCTTCGCCAACATCACCCGGGTGGCGCAGCCCGGCGAGCGCGTGCTGGTGATCATGGGCTCGGGGCACGGACCGCTGCTGCGCCGCTTTGTGGACGAGTCGCCGGACTACGACCTGGTCCGCGCGGATCCGTACCTGGAGCGCTTCCGGACGCCCACCCTGCGGTGAGCTTCGGCCGATGACGAGGGCGCGGCGGCTTGCCGGGCGCCGCGCTCCGCCGCACCTTGCACAAAGCCTTTTTCCCTCCTCCCCTTCTCCGCCGCATGAAGCTGAACGTGGACCGTGCGCTGCGAGCCGTCTGGCTGACGATCGGCGTGCTGCTGCTGGGCGTGATCGTGGTTCTTGGCTTCGTGGCGGCCGCCGGATGGATGGGCACGCGCGGCGCGAGCGAAGATGCGGTCCGCGTGGCGCGCGAGGCCGGCTCCCCCGCACGCGAGCCGGACCTGCTGCGGATGAGCCTGCCGGACAGCGTGCGCGGGACGGCGACGCGCATCATTCGTGTGTACCGCGCGCCGGAGCCGGGGCGCACCAGCTACGGCTCCGGGTCCGCCAGTGTGGCGCAGGGGCCCACGGTGAACGTGGTGTTCGTGGATGACCAGGGCGCGCGGCTGCTGCTGGACCGCCCGGCGTACATCCGCGTGATCGACGTTCCCGGCGACGGCACGGCCGAGGGGATGGCGGACCCGGCGCAGGACTGGATCGCGTACGACGTCGCGCTGGAGGACGGCAACCGGGACGGCCGCCTGGACGAGCGCGATCCGCGCGCCCTGTACGTGAGCGGGCTGGACGGCCGCAACCTGCGCCCCGTGGTCCGTCCGCCGCTGCGGGTGAGCGAGTACGCGCCCATCCGCCCCGGCCGCATGCTGGTGTACGCGATGGAGCCCACCGCGGCCGACACGGCGAAGACGAGGCAGCGCACGTTCATCTATGACGTCGCGAGCGGGCGGCTGATGCCGTTTCAGACACTGGACGCCGTTGCGGAGCAGGCCGCCGCCATTCTGGCGCGCTGACCGGCATCTTCCGGAGGCGCGGTCATCTGAACACAGGAGAAGTGATGGCAAAGGCAACGTGGAACGGCACTGTGATCGCGGAAAGCGACCGGTTCGAAGTCGTGGAGGGGAATGTCTATTTTCCGCCGGAGTCGATCCGCGCGGAGCACTTCAAGCCCACCGACACGCATACCGTCTGCGGCTGGAAGGGGACGGCGAGCTACTACAGCGTCGTGGTGGACGGGGAGGAAAACAAGGATGCGGCCTGGTACTACCCGGAACCGAAGGACGCAGCGGCCAACATTCGCGACCATGTCGCCTTCTGGAAGGGCGTCACGATAGAAAAGTAGGCGCCGCAACGGTTCACGTTCCGGGCGTGCTCCAAACGTTGCCAGCAGTGCTCGGTCCGTTCAGATTTCAGCATTGAACGGACGCGAGCCCGGCGTCGTGGGGCGCGCATCAACATCGTGAACCCGTAAGTGCAGATCATGATCATGATTCTGCAGCAGAGCCCGGCGCCGGCCCGGAACGCACAGCCGCATCCCACGCCGGGCACAACCTCACCCAAGCCCCGCTCCGCGGCGCCGGCGCCCCTTCGCGCGCCCGGCAGACCCGCCGGCGATCCCGAAAAGTCCGCCACGGCCCAGCAGCCGCTCCTCGACCGGCTGATCCCGGCGTGGCAGCCCGCGCGCGGCGTGAGCCAGACGGCCATTACGCTGGCAGCCGTGCTTATCCTCATGCTGCTCGTCGCGGGAATCACGTCGTTGCTGCGGCGCGCGGTGTTCTTTTTCAGAACCGGCGAGTGGAAGCAGCCGCCGCCACTTATTCGCGGCTGGAAAGTGGGACCCGACGGGGCGAGCTTCGAACTGGACAAGGCAGGGCGTCTGGAGGATGAACACATCCGTGTACTCACCGAACGGGTTGACACGATTGTATCCATTGTCCATGTTATGAACGCCACTCTTTCTCGGCTGGACCTGGAAGAGACGGAAAGTGACAGCGCGCTTGCACCCCAGCAATGACGGAGTGGAAAACGCCCATGCCTGAAAAGCAAAGCAGCGACGCGTTCCTGGAATGGGCGCGCGAGTTCCAGAAAGCGGCGCACAACCTTGAGGAAAGGGATCGGGAACTGCGCGCACGGCTGCGAATCATCACCGAGGAGAAGGCTCTCCTGCGAGAGCGGATTCGCGCCAGGCGCGGCTTCTGAGCCCAGATGCCGAAAGCAGAGCGGCGCCGACCATGAGGGTCGGCGCCGCTTCCGTTTATCGTCCTATCCACCCCAAGCCCTTACACCAGTACGCGCAGGCGGCCGGGGTGGATCACGATATCCAGCTCGCGGGCGTCTTCGGCGATGATTTCGCCGTCCGCGTGCACGGGGAGCGGGTCGGAACTGGTGATGCGGACGCGCCGGGCCTGGTGCATGTGCACGCACGACGCGCCCACGTGCGTGCCGCGCATCACGCGGGGCAGAAAGCGCAGAATGCCCGCCGTGCCCAGCGCATCGCAGGCGCAGATGTCCAGCGCGCCGTCGTCGATCCGCGCGTCGGGGCAGATCCAGAATCCGCCGCCATGGCGCCCGCCGTTAGCGATGGTCACCAGCGTCATCGGCAGGTCGGAGACGAGCACGCCATCCAGTTCCAGCCGCATGCGGCGCGGGCGAAAGGCGCGCAGCACGCGCGCCAGGGCGTTCAGGTACATCGCCATCCCGCGAAACCGCCGGCGCCGGTCCACCTCGATGGCGACCTGCGCATCCAGCCCGATCCCCACGCCGTTGCTGAACCACTGCCCGTTCACCGAGCCCACGTCCACCGCCCGGGGCTCCGCGACGGACAGCCGGGCCAGGGCGGCCATGGAGTTCGCGGGGACGCCCGCGAGCTTGGCGAAGTCGTTTCCGCTCCCCACGGCAATGATCCCCAGCGGCGTGGAAGGCCCGTCCCCCGCGGCGCGCATGAGGCCGTTCACCACCTCGTGCACGGTGCCGTCGCCGCCCACGGCCACCACGGCGGGCCAGCCGGCGCGCGCCGCGCTTTCCGCCAGTTCCGCGGCATGCCCCCGCCGCTGCGTCTGCACAATCAGGTGCTCCACCCCCGCGGCTTCCAGCTCCTCACGAAGGCGCGGTCCGAACGCAGCGGCGGCGCCCCGGCCGGCGGTGGCGTTCAGGATGACGAAGAAGCGGTTGATGGGCATGGGCGGGGGCCGGGGGAATGGATCGGTTGGCGGAGGATCGCGGCGGGCACCCCTGCGCGCAAGTCCGGCGTGCGGGATCGCGGGCGCGGGCGTAGGTTGCGCGACCTCACACATCCGCCGGAAACCGATGGGAACCCTGTTCGTCACCGTCGCCGCCGTCCTCTGGGGGCTGATGGGCCCCGTGACCCGCATCGCCCTCGCCGAAGGGCTGACGCCGCTGGAGATTGCGTTCTGGCGCGGCATGCTGGCGGGCGGCCTGTTCGCCGTGCACGCCGTCGTCATCCAGCGCCCGTGGCTGCAGAAGCGTGACGTGCCGATGGTGATCGCGTTCGGGCTGACGGGCGTGGCGGGGCTGCTGGCCACATACTCGCTCGCGGTGGAGGCCGGCGGCGCGGCCCTCGCCGCCATCCTGCTGTACACCGCGCCGGTGTGGGTCGCCCTGTTCTCCGTCCTTTTCCTCGCCGAGCGGATGACAGGGCGCAAGCTGGCCGCGCTCGCCCTGGCCACGCTGGGGGTGGCGGGAATCGCGCTGTCCACCGGCGGCGGAAGCATCCGCCTGACCGCCGCGGGGCTGGGGTGGGGACTGGCCTCCGGCTTGGCGTACGCGCTGTACTACCTGTTCGGCAAGCGCTACTTCGAGCGGTACGCGACGGCGACGCTCTTCATGTACGCGCTGCCCGCCGCGGCACTCCTCATCCTTCCCGCCGTGCGCTTTCATCCCAAATCAGCGGCGGCGTGGGGCGCGCTCGCCTTTCTCGCCATCGTCCCCACCTACACGTCGTACGTTTTCTACAGCGCGGGGTTGAAGCGGATCGAGGCGACGCGCGCCGCCACGGTGGCGACCATTGAACCCGTCGTCGCCGCCTTTGCCGCCTTCCTGATGTGGAACGAGCGGCTGAGCGCGGCCGGGTACGCCTGCGCGGCGCTGGTGCTGTTCGGCGTGCTGCTTACCGCCGCGGCAGACCGGCCCGCGGAGACGGCGACCGAGCCGCCGCATCCCTGACGCGGGTGTTTTCGGTCGCTGACGAAACGAGGAGCACGGAGCGCTCGCTCCGTGCCCCTCGTCTTTCCTCCCGCATCTTTCGTAGAGACGCGGCGCCGGTCAGCGCTCGCGGACGCGGTAGACGCGGCCTTCGTGGATGACCGCGACCCGCGTGCCGAGCGCAAAGTACCGCCCCAGCTCCGGAATCCGCCGGATCAGCGCGTAGTACTCATCCGAGCCGAAGACCACCGCGGTTTCCGCCAGCCGCGTGCTGTCCGTGATCTCCGTGTCCCGCCACTCGCCATCCATCTCGCGGAAGGTGCGGGTGCCCACGCGCTGCACCGCCGCCTTGGCCGCCGTGCCGCCCGACATTCCCGTGACGACGACCTCGTCCAGGTTCAGCGCCTCCTGCTGGGCGCGGCTGGAGCGGCTGGCCTCCACCGCGCCCTGCCCGCTGGCGGCCACCGGCGCGGGGACCATGGCCGGCGGAGGAGGAGGAGGAGGAGGCGGCGCCTGCCCGTCGCGGCGCCGCACCGGGGCACCCGTGACCGAAACCTGGTCCAGCCCCACCTGCCCCCGTTCCCCCGCCCCCGGCTCCAGCGCCAGGAACGAGGTGTACGGCGTGACGATGCCGTAGCGCGTTCCCAGGTCCGTCACCTCGTCCACCAGTTCGCGGTTTTCGCCGTAGCTGCGGATCTGCTCCATCAGCCAGCCCACGCGCCGCGTGGCCCACAGGCGCGGCAGAAACTCGTGGCGTTCGTCGCGCAGCGGAAAGCGCAGCCCGGGATAGGTGAAGGTCTGCGTGGGCGACGCGTTTCCCGTCAGGCGCGCGGTGATGGCGCTCAGGTCGCGGTCGTTGCGGTAGCGCCCCACCAGCGCGATCTGCGTTCCCTTGAACAGGTCCGGCAGCGCGCGCGGATACACCAGGTCCGTGCGCACCGCGCCCAGGTCCAGCGCCAGGTTGGTGAGAACCGGGTGGTTCACCTTGTCGAAGAAGCCGGACACCTTGACCTCCAGGTCCTCCTCGGGCGCCACGTAGTCCGCCGTGCCGCCGTTTTCCGCCGCCACGCGGTCAAGCAGCCGCGTGTTGACGTCGTACCCCACGCCGAATGTGAACAGCCGCAGCCCCGGCCGGCGCGCGCGGGTCACGTTGGCCACGATGCGCTCCACGTTGGTCTCGCTCACCGTGGGCAGGCCGTCCGTCATGAACACCAGCATGCGCGGCCGCGTGCCCGTCGCGGGAAACTGGCCCAGCGCCTCGATCAGCGCATCGTTGATGTTGGTTCCGCCGCGCGCCTGCAGCCCCGCCACGAACGCCACGCCCCGCGCGATGCCGGCCCGGTCCGCCGCGATCAGCCCCGTTTCCATCAGCCGCGTCTCGCCGGAAAACGCGATGATGTTGTAGCGGTCTCCCGGGTTCAGCCCGCGCACGCCGTACGTCAGCGCGCGCCGGGCCTTTTCCATCTTCCCCTCATCCGTCATCGACCCGCTTACGTCCAGCACGAAGACGACGTCCTTGGCCGGATACTCGCGCCGCTGCGATTCGTTATCCGGCGACAGCAGCAGGAGAAAGAAGCCGTCCTTGCCGGGCTCGCGGTACGTAAAGAGCGACAGGCCGACTTCCACCTCCGAAAGCGTGTAGAAGAGCTGAAAGTCGCGCTGCTCCGTCCGCGCGCCGCGGGTGAAGCGCACGGTCGCCGCGCGCCCGCCCTCGCGCCGCACATCCACGTCGTGCGTGGGCGAGTACACCGCGCGCAGGCCGCTCCGCGCGTTGATGCGCACCGTGCCCTCCAGCCGCTCCACGGGCGAGGCGTTGCGGCCCACGCCCAGCGGGTACCGGTAGCCCACGCTCCCGTTTTCCGCCCGCAGCACCTGCGTGTACGTCAGCTCCAGCTTCTTGGTGCCGCGCGCCGGGATGGGAAAGATGCGGGCCTGAAACAGGTTCTGCCCCGCGTATTCCAGCAGGCCGGGGTCGCGCACGCGGCGTACGATGTCTTCGTAGATGCGCCGCGCCTCCGCGCGGGGCCGCACCTCTCCCGCCAGGCGCCGGTCACCGTCCCAGATGGCGAACTCGGTGATGGATGCCTCGCCCGGCAGCGGGAAAAGGTAGGTGCCCTCCATCACCCTCCCCGTCTCGTTGCGGAACACCTGCGTCACGTGCGTGGTGGCGACCTGGCCCTCTACCGTAGTCTCGAACGTGACGGATTCTACGGGGATGCCGGCGGGACGGCCCGGCGTCCACGGGCGGCAGTCGTTGCATTCGCCGGGGATGATGACGCCCTGCGCGGCGAGCGGCGCGGACACCGCGCCGGCCAGAAGGGCGGCCAGCAGCAATCGAGGAAGCATGCGAGCCTCGGAAGGAGATGAGGATGGGAAACGTGCGGACGCTTGTACTCGGCGAATGCCGGTGCGGGTTCCCTGCTCCGGCAACAAACGCGATCGGGCAGTGCGGTCGACAGGATCAGCGGAGGGAGCGGAATGGATCTCCTTCAAAAAATGCGGATGAACTCAGCATGACGCCAGCGGCAGCATGCACCGCCATCGCCTCTGCTGATACGCGACTCCGAAGCAGTCGTCCGCTCTGCTCCCTCATGCAACGCGCGAGTGGGCCCGCGGCTGACGGTGAGGCGCTTCCGTTCGATCCCGGCGGACACTATCTTGTTGTCTCCCCAACACATCGGTGCACGCTCGCGTGCCCACCCGGATCGTTCCGTTTCATCCATGAGCGCATTTCCCAGCAGCACGCGGCGGCCCTGGCGGCCGTCTCCGCTCGTCGTTGCCGTCGCGGCGGCGGCGGTGCTGGGCATTGGTGCCGCCGCGCTCCCCGCCGAGCCGCGCGAAGCCGAGCAGGAACTGGCCACGCTGCCGCCCATGCACGCGATTCCCGTCACCACGGATACGCTGCTCATCGGCGGATTCGCGCGCGGCACCTTCGGCGAGGCGCTGCGGGTCATCGCCAGCGACCTGACGGACGCGGAACGCGAGATGGTGGGGCGGCACCTGGACAAGATCTTCGTCCCCATCCTCCAGGACGGCGCGCTCAAGACGGGCGGGCGGCTCAAGGTGGCGTATGAGCGCACGCGGCGGCCGGACGGCACCACGCGCTCCATCCAGGTGCTGGCTGCGCAGGCGGCCGTGGGCGGTGGGCTGCACACCGTCTACCTCGTGGATCAGGCCGAGCAGCCCGGCTACTACGGCGACGCGGGGGAGTCGCTGGACCCGCAGACCTGGGCCGGCCCGCTTCCCACGTTGCGCGTCACTTCGCCCTTTCGCATGAACCGCATGCACCCGCTGCTGGGGCGCGTGCTGCCGCACACGGGAACGGACTACGCCGCGGCGTACGGCACCCCGGTTCACGCCACGGCGGATGGAAGTGTTTCCTACGCCGCCCCGCGCGGCGGGTACGGCAACCTGATCGAGATCCAGCACCCCAACGGGTACGCCACCCGCTACGCCCACCTTTCCGCCGTCTCCGTGCGGCCGTGGCAGCCGGTGCGGCAGGGCGACGTCATCGGGTATACGGGGATGTCGGGGCTGGCGACGGGGCCGCACCTGCACTACGAAGTGCGTCGCAAGGGCCAGCCGGTCGATCCCGCGATGGCGATGGCCTACGCCGCCGCGCCCGCCCGCGTGGCGCCCCGCGCGGACTTCAACCCCGCCTATCGCGCGGAGCGGCAGACGCTCGCGCGGCTGCTGGCCCACGCCCCCACCGTCATCCGCCGCCGCTGATCCGCCTGGCCGACGGCCGCGTCATCTGACCGGTCCTGGTCAACACGGCGTGTCTCTGGATGACAAGCCCGGCTGCCTGGCCAAGCGATGGTGATCAACATAAGCAGAAAGGGCCCGCCCTCCATCCGGAGAGCGGGCCCTTTGTCATCCTGCCCGTCCGCTCAGGGCCGCGGCGGCGAGGGCGGGGCGTGGGGAGAGGCCATGTCGAGTTCCACCGTCGACGGGGCAAGGACGCGCACCCAGTCACGCTGGGGGTCCCACTGCAGCGTGATCTCGCGGCGGCGGCCCTGGCGCACCACGTTCAGCATCATGCTGCCGTCTTCGTCGCGGGTGAGCGCGGCGCGCACGTCCTCGGGACGCTGCACCACCCCGCCCTCCACGCCCACGATGATGTCGCCCGCTTCCAGCCCCGCGCGGCGCGCCGGGCTCCCCGGCGACACCTCCAGCACCAGCACGCCCTCGCTCGTTCCGCCAAAGTAGCGGCTGAGGCCCTCGTTCATCTCCGCCAGCTGGGCGCCGGCCGCCGCCGCCCGCCCCGCGTCCATGAAGAACGCCCGCGCGGAGGGCCCCACGTTGATCATGCTGGTCTGCTCGCCCAGGCGGATGATCTGGCGCTGCATGTCGGGCAGTTCCCGCAACGCCTGCTGGGTCGGCCCGAACTGCAGCAGCCGGGGCAGGCTGTCGCGCAGCACCACGGTGAGTGAATCCAGCCGCGACGCAATGAACGAGTCCGTCTGCACCACGCGGATCAGGCTGTCCATCCGCGACGCCAGCCACTGCACCGGAAAGCTGAGCGTATCCACCGTCATCGTAAAGCCTTCGCCGTCCCGCACGGTATCCCCGTTGATGACCACCACGCGGCGTTCCACGGACGGGTGCATGCGTGCATGCGGCACCGTGTCGCCGTCGATGACGATCGTCCGGCGGAGCTCGCCCCGCCGCCCGCGCACGCTGTCGACCGTGACCTCCAGACGACGGCGCTCCCCGCGGCGCACCAGGGAATCGCGTTCGATGATGATCTCGCGCACTTCGTCGTCATGCGTGCCGGTCAGGGAATCCGCGCCCCGCACGATCACGCGGCGGCGTTCCCGCATCGGCGCGCCGGGCGCCCCGGGCACGCCCTCGCGGATGATGACGCGGCGGCGCTCCGACGGAGCCATCCCCGCCAGCTGCGACGCGGGCCGCGCGCCGGCCACCATCCGCAGCTCGTGCTCGCCGTCCACGCGGCGCACGCGGATGCGCACCGCGTCGCCCTCGTTCACCTGCAGCAGGGGGGAAGCCTGCGGCACGTCGGCGACCGGCGCGCCGTTCACCTGCACGATCAGGTCGCCCTCCCGCATTCCCGCGCGGGCCGCCGCGGAGCCGGCCAGCACGTCGGTCACGCGGATCGTGTGCTGCGCGGGCGCGTCCGACGTCTGCCGCGTCCGGACATCAAAGGTAAAGCCCAGCATCCCCGGCCTGCGGGATGGGGTGGAATCGTTCTGCGCCCGCGCGGCGGCGGGAAAGGCAAGCATCGCGGCCAGCAGTGGAAGAACCAGGGTACGCAGCTTCATGGGTGTGTCTCCATCCAATCGTACAGGTTGAATCAGAACCAGTTGGTTTCGGCATCGCGGGCCTGCTCGCGGCGCAGGCGGTCGCGCTCGGCCGTGGCGGCCAGGTGGTATCCATTGATGACCGGATCCTCCGGCGTGCGCTCCAGCGCCGCGCCGGTGAGTTCGATCAGCTGGTCCAGCGCGGCCATCCGCGTATCGGCGTCGTTGCCCGAGGCGGGATCGGCGATGTCGGTATAGCGCTGCAGCGCCGCCACGTACGCCGCCTGCGCCTGCACCAGTTCGCGCGCGGCCTGCTCCGCCTGCCGCCGCGTGACGCGCACCGGCGCCGGCCGCGGCGCGGACGCCCGGGGACGCGGGTCCGGCGTGCGGATCCGCGTGGTGGCGGGTTCCGGCTGTGCGGTGGACACCAGCCGGACGCCCGCGGGTGAGGACGGAACCGGGCTCATCAGTGAGCGTGCCGGAGCGGGAGCAAACAGTTCCGCACCCCCATCCGCCTCCCCTTCAGCGGCCGGGGACGGCGCGGTGCGCGTGGCGTTCTGCGCCGGGATCAGCGCCAGCGGCGGCGAGGGAGCGCCGCGCCGACTCCACAGCGCCGCGCCCGCCGCGCCGCCCAGCAGGAACAGGGCGACGGCGGCGGCGGCGCGAACCCCGTGCAGGCGAACCCAGCCGCGGCGCACGGGCGCGGGGCCGTCCAGCAGCCGCTCGTCCCGCAGGCGCGCCTCCAGCCGGTCCCACGCCTCCGCGGGAAGCGGCGGGTCCGCCAGTTCGGCCAGGGCCGTGGTCTGCGCGCGCATCTCCATCAGCTCGCGCCGGCAGACCAGGCACTCGCGAAGGTGCTGGGCCTCGTGCGGCTCGGCGGGCTCGTCCACCAGCCGCGCGATCGCTTCGTCGTTCAGGTGGCGCATGCGGCCATCTCCTCCTCCGCGGGTTCATCTGCGGCGGGCCGCGGAGCCAGCAGCCTGCGCATGCGCGCGCGGGCCTTGAAGAGCTGGCTCTTGCAGGTGCCGGCCGTTACGCCCAGCATCTCGCCGATTTCCTCGTGGGTGTAGCCCTCCACGTCGTGCAGGACCAGCACCTTTCTCATCCCTTCGGGCAGCTGCTCCATCGCGCGCTCCAGACGGATCTTGAGCACGGACGTATCCGCCACCGCGCGAACGGAGAACGTGTCGTCCATCATCACCGTCTCGCGCCCCGCCTTGCGCATGCGGGTGCGGCGGCCGTGCAGCGCGCTGTTCACCGCGATGCGGTGCAGCCACGTGGTGAAGCGTGCATCGCCGCGAAAGGTGGGAAGCGCGCGGATGGCGCGCACCCAGGCTTCCTGCGCCCAGTCTTCGGCCAGGGCGTCGTCGTGGCCGGCCAGCCGCTTTACGACGGCATACACCCGCTGGGCGTGCCGTTCGTACAGCGCGCGCACGGCGCCGCCGTCGCCCTGACGGGCCTGGTGGATCAGGTGGTTGTCGGTATCGTCCATGGTCCGCTCACGGGTCCGGCGAGTGGGATGCCGGTAGATGCGGGAGGGTTGCCCGCCGCGGCTCCGTCAGGGAACGGGCGGGAAGGAAGGCGGGGACGGGCGGCGATACCGCTCCGTCATCGCCCGCATTATTGTTCGTCGCGCGCCGCGGCACCATCCCCGCCCGGTGCCGCTCATCATCCCCTCACAAAACGGCTTCCGCCTCCGCGTCTTGAGCGAACCGCGCATTCTGCTGGCCGACTGCGACTCGTACTTCGTGCGCTGCGCCATGTTGGCGGACCCGGAGGGCGCGGGCCGCTCGGAGCTGGTGATCGTGGGCGGCAGCCCCACGGGGCGCGGCGTGGTGACCAGCGCCTCGTACGCGGCGCGCGCGTTCGGCGTGCACGCGGGCATGCCCATGGCCACCGCCGTGCGCCTGTGCCCGGGCGCCGTCTTCGCCCCCGTCCCCGGCGAGGTCGTGCGCGGCAAGCACGTGGAGGTGCGGGCGGTGCTGGACGACTTCAGCCCCGTGGTGGAGGCGGCCAGCGTGGACGAGTTCTACCTGGACCTCACCGGGACGGAGCTGATGTACCACGGCGAGCCGCTGGAGCAGACCGCGCTGCGCATTCAGCGCGAGGTGATGGAGCGCACGGGCATCAGCATCAGCATCGGCGGGGCGACGGGGCGCACGCTGGCCAAGATCGCCGCGTCGGTGAACAAGCCGTTCGGCGTGTGCATCGTGCCGCCGGGAGGCGAGGCGGAGTTCATGGCGCGCTTTCCCGTGTCCGACATCCCCGGCGTGGGGCCCGCGCTCGCCGAGTCGCTGCGGCGGCGCGGCGTGACCATGGTGCGCGACCTGGCCGTGCAGGACCTGGCGACGGTGGTCTCCTGGGTGGGCGATTCGCGCGGGCCGTGGCTGCACCGCCTGGCGCGCGGCGAGGACGGCGGACGGGTGTCGCGCCGGGGGCCGCAGAAGTCCGTGTCGCACGAGCGCACGTTTCCCATGGACATCAGCGACCGCGAAGAGCTGGAAACGCGGCTGCTGATGCTGGCCGTGGAAACGGGCGCCTCGCTGCGCGCGGAAGGGCTGCGGGCACGCACCGTGACCGTGCGCGTGCGCTACGCCGACTTCACCGACCGCAGTGCCAGCCGCACCGCGCCGGAGCCGATTGAAAGCGACCGCGCGATCTACGCCGTGGCTCGGGAGCTGTTCCGCGAACTGCTGGCGCGGCGCGCGGGGGGAATCCGGCTGCTGGGCGTGGGCGTCAGCAAGCTGGGGCCGGAGCAGGAAGCGGAGCCGGAGCTTTTCGCCGACGTGGAAGGGAGCGGCGAAACGGAGCGCGACCGGCGGCTGGCGGAAGCGTCGGACAAGCTGCGCGGAAAGTACGGGCGCGGCACGCTGGTGCCAGCGCGCATCGCCAACCGCGACCCCAAGGACCGGCACCGCGGCCGAGGCGACTCCGAAGCCGAGTCCTGATCCTCGCTCCGTGTTTTGTGGATGAACGGCAAAGGGAACTGCCGTTTCACACGGAGGTCACGGGGGATGCACGGAGGTCACGGAGGAGGAGAAGAAGAGCGAGATACGTCCGGGATCGGAGCGGTGGATGGACCGGCGTCCGTGCAGTCCGGTGAAGTTAGGGCTGGCTTGCGCTGGTGGTGCAGCTGATTTGCAGTATGTCTGATGATCAATGTTGCGTTCTTCAATCCTTGTGTGAGTCCATCATGCGAAAGACCAAAGTCCTGTTCTTTTCGGCGGACCCCATCCTCGCCCGGCCCGGCGGCGCGCCTTTGGAGATCGCCGAGGAGATGCACCGGATCGAGACACAGGTCAGAAAGGCGCGCCATGCACATCGCCTCCATTTTGAGGCGCACGGTGCCGCGCGGGCGGACGACTTTCTGGATTTCCTGGAACATGCGGACGCGCGCATCGTGCATTTCAGCGGGCACGGCGGGAAGCAGGGCCTCAGGTTCGTGCACGCGGACGGGCTCCATCCTCACAACGTGGATGCAGAGGCGCTCGCGAAGGTTTTCAGGCAGTACAAAGGCCCGGTGCGGCTGGTAGTCGTCGCCGCGTGCTCCAGTCACGATGTCGCGCAGGCCATCGCGAACATCGTGGGATGCGCCATCGGTACCACGAGCAAGATCAGCGACGACGCCGCCATCATCTTCAACAGCCGGTTCTATCAGTCGATCGCGAACGGCGACTCGGTTCGCAGGGCGTTCGACAAGGGGCTGACGGCATTGCAGGTACACGGGATACTGGAGTCCGAATACCCGAAGATTCTGCTGGGTGAGAAGAAAGACGCCGCCGATCTTGTCCTGGTAAAAACGCTTCCGCGGGTCCGTCCCCGCGTTGTCGCCTTTGCATCCGCCGCCGCCCTCGCCTGCGCAGTCACGACGGCGCGGCTGGTCCGGGAGCCGCCCGTCCCGCTGGAGCTTACTGCCTCCGACATTGCCTGCGGATCGGTTTCCGCCACGGACGTCAAGACGCACGCACCCGGTCAGGGCGCGATGTCGCTGGCATCCGCCGCTCTCGGGGGACCCGCAAAGGACGTGGCGGACGGCAAGGCACTGTACCACGACCGGAACTACACGGCCGCGGCCGAGGCATTCGCGCGTGGCGTGGCCGCGAAAGACGGCGAGGCCATGGGGTGCCTGGGCTACATGTACCTCAACGGCCGCGGCGTGGATTCGCAGCCCGGGATCGGATTCGGGCTGGTGCACGACGGTGCGGTGAAGGAGCGCAACCCGCACGCGATGTACGTGCTGGCCAACGCGTATCTCGCCGGTCAGGGCACCGACCGGCGAGAGCACCTGGCCAGGGAATGGTTCCAAAAAGCCGCCTTGCTGCACCACGCGGAGTCCATGCGCAGCCTGGGCCACCTCGCCGCGCGGCGGATGACGGAAGACGGTTACCGCGACGCGCTGGCGTGGTACGGCAGGGCCCGCGAAGCTGGCTCCATCGAGGCCATGGTCGATCTGGGAGCGATGTACCAGTTCGGGCAGGCCGTGCCGCGGGACCCGTCGCTCGCGCTCCAATGGTACCGCGCAGCCGCGGCCGCGGGATCACGGCGCGGGATGCTGGCGGTAGGCCGGAGCCACCAGGACGGCGTGGGCACCGTCCAGGACTACGGGATGGCGATGGCGTGGTATCGCAAAGCAGCCGAACTCGGCTCCGCCGAGGCCATGAACAGCATCGGCGCCCTGTACGACGGCGGCCTGGGGGTTCCGGAGAACCACCGGAAAGCCGCGGCCTGGTACCGGCGCGCCGGCCAGGCCGGTTCCGTGATCGCCCGGGGCAACCTCGCCCGGCTCGAGAGCGACTGACGCACCTGGGCGGCGCGATGAACAGCAACAACGCCTCACGCAGAGCAGCAGAGCAGCAGAGAGAGAAGGCAAGGATGAGGATGAAGGCTTCTCATCCTTTTCCATCATCCTCTGCGTCTCCGCTGCTCTGCGTGAGGCGTTTCTGTTGAAGTGCGTCAGTCGATCACGAGCATGATGCCGCGCAGCCGCTTGGGCGCATCCCCCGTCGCGGGAATCACGCGCACGTAGTCGCGCAGCCGCACGATGCGGCCGTCGATGGCGCGCGCCCGGTACTCGAAGTCGTGGTCGCGGTCGCACTGCGTCTCGGCCACGCAGAACGTCACCGACGCCTCGCGGTCGTCGTCATGCAGCACCACATCGGCCCAGAAGGTCGGCTCGTCCGTCCACCGGGACGCGGGGTAGCCCAGAATCTCCTTCGCCGACTGGCTCACGTGCGAAAAGACAAAGGTGGCCGCGTCGCACTCCCACACGATCGACTGCTGACCGGCCAGAAACTCCGCGGCGCGAGCGTCCAGCAGCGCCATGGGATCGGCGGGATCGCCAAATGCGGCGTCCAGACGGGCGTTCAGAAAGTGCGCGGGGGCAAGCGTATCGGTCATGGCCGTGGATCCTGATGGGGAGTGAGCGTCTGATTTCCGTCGCGAACTGCCCGACAACGGTACGCATCCGCATTCACGGCCGGGATGGGTCAGCAGACCCAGCCAGAGCTGAAGCGCAGCGGACGCAGCCGGTTACGGCGAAACTCGCCCCCTCCCCGCCCCGTATTCTCCCCCGCGGCCACGATCGGTACGGCCGCCTGAAGCGCTCCGGCAGGGGCGCACTCCTTTCAAGGTCCGCCACGGCGGATGACAACGCAGAATCATGGACGCCATCAAGATGCCCGGTTCCAAACGCCCGTCGTCGTCATCGGTCGGTGCCGGCGTGGGCCGCATGTTCCGCGGAATGGCCTGGGGGTGGGTCGCCGTCGCGCTCATCCTTCTCATCAGCATCCCGCAGGCGTTTACCTACGTGAACCCCGGGCACGTGGGAATCGTGATTCACAAGCTGCGGGGCGGCGTGGATCCCAAGCCGATGAGCGCCGGAATGCACCTGCGAAACCCGTTCACCACGGGGATCGAGGAGTATCCCGTCTACATGCAGACGCTGGTGCTGGCGCGCGCCAACACCAACAACAGCAACGACGAGATCAACGTCAACAGCATGGAGGGCCAGCCGGTTTCCATGGACGTGTCGCTCTCGTTCGAGCTGGAGCCCGCGCGGGCGCCGCTGCTGTACCAGACGTTCCGCACGGACATCGAAACGATCCAGCACAGCTACCTGAAGCAGGCGATTCGCCAGGCGCTGCAGGAGGTGGTGGGGAGCGAGGAGATCGCGGCCATCCTGGGCCCCAAGAAGGCGCAGACGGTGATGCAGGCGCAGGGGCTGCTGAGCCAGCGGCTGGCTCCGTACGGATTCGTGGTCAAGCAGTTCACCATCAACGAAATCCGCGCGCCGGGCGCCGTCATGGACGCCATCAACGCCAAGAACGTGATGCAGCAGCAGGCGCTGACGGCCCAGAACGAGCTGCAGAAGAACATGTACCAGGCGCAGGGCGACAGCATCAAGGCGGCCGGCCGCGCCAAGGCGATTCTGGCCGAGGCGCAGGCCCAGGCCGAGGCCAACCGCCTGCTTTCGCAGAGCATCACCGGCACGCTGGTGCAGTACGAGATGACCAAGCGCTGGGACGGCAAGATGCCCCAGGTGAGCGGCAGCGCCATGCCCATGATTCAGCTTCCCATGCAGCAGCGGTAATCCTTTCGCCGGATGGCGGGAAGCGAATGATGGAGAGCCCCGGGAGACGATCGCGTCTCCCGGGGCTCTCTTCATCGATGGCTCCGCCAGGACCCACTCACCACGGAAGCGGAACGGCGTTTTGCCTGCGACACCCACAACCACGCAGCGGGTCATGCAACCGGCGCCGCCGGCCATCCCAAGCCGTATCTTTCACCTGATGCTGCACTCCGGGTGGCCGGAGATGCACAGGTTCTCGCGACGGGAGGCATGATGAAGTACGCGCATACCAACGTGGTGGCCCGCGACTGGGAGCGGCTGGCCGCCTTTTACGAGCAGGTGTTTGAATGCGTGCGGGTGCCGCCGGTGCGCTCGCAATCCGGGGCGTGGCTGGAAGCGGGCACCGGAGTGCCCGGGGCGCGGCTGAACGGCGTGCATCTGCGCCTTCCGGGATTCGGTGACGCGGGGCCGACGCTGGAGGTGTACTCGTATTCGTCGATGGAGCCGAATCCGCCGCAGGTGGCCAACCGCACCGGCTTCGGCCACATCGCGTTTGAGGTGGATGACGTTGCCGCCGTGCTCGCCGAGGTCGTGCTTCACGGCGGGGCGGAGGTCGGGCGCATCACCGAAGCCGTCGTGCCGGGGAAGGGTCGGATCACCTTCGTGTACGCGGCGGATCCGGAGGGCAATCTCATCGAACTGCAGCGGTGGGAACTGGATCGCACCGCCTGAGCCGGCAGAGTGCCATCCACGCCGAACGCATATCCGTCCGTCCCACCGATCCGCGGCGATCGGTGCACCATGCCAGAAGCCCCGGAACACAGTGGGTATTCCGGGGCTTCTCATCCAACAGAACCAGTCAGGCTACTACGGGCGCCAGGTGATGCCCACCCGCAGCCTCGATGCGCCAAAGCCGCGGTCCGACCACAGTTTGCGGTCTTCTCCGTCCGCCTTGATGCGCGTCAATCCGCCGATGGTGCGCTGCAGCCCCAGGTCCAGCGCGGTGTGGCGGGAGATTGCGTGCTGCACGCCGACGCCCAGCGTGCCGGCCAAGCCGTACGTGGTGGAACTGAACGAGTTTTCGCCGCTGACGGGCGCACTCTCGTGCAGGGAAATGGCGCTGGCGGCCAGGCTCACGTACGGGCGGAACGACGAGGTCGACCGGCCCAGGCGGTAGCGGAGGCCCAGGTCTCCCTGCGTGGTGCCGGAGGTGAGAACCCCGTACTGCTGGTCGTCTACCGTGCCGACGCTGCCGTTGTGCTGCCCGGCCAGGTACACGCCCAGGCGCTCGGTAAGGCCGTACTCCACCGTCACGCCGCCGCCCAGACCGCCGCGGGGCCCGGTGCCCCCGCTGAACGATGCGCCGGCCAGGTTCGCGCCCAGACTCCATCCCGTCTGCGCCCGCCCCGCCGCGGGCAGGGCAAGGAGCGCGAGCGCGACCGTGGTGCCAAACAGAGTACGCTTCATGGCCGATCCTGGGGTGCAGGGTGCGCCGGGCACGACGCTCTCCGGAGATGGAGCAGCGGCCGCCGGCGTGCGTGCCCGTGCCGTCTGGCCGGGCACCGTCAGGTTCACATTTCCGTCACCGGCCCGGGTCCGGAAATGAATGTTCTTGCGATCAGCGCCCGACGGATACACGCCGCGATCACGGAAAGATCCCGCATTCCACCGGGAAAAAAAATCGGAAAAACGCTCCGCATCTGCGAGGTTGATGGACGCACGGAAGCACGCCCGTGACGCGCATCAGCGCGCCGCGGCCGTTCCTGTTTTTCGTACCCGGGCGATGAGGCCCGGCGTCGCCGCGCGATGCGAAAGCCGTATCGCCTCGCACCCCGCCGTGAACGTCCGGCTCAGCCCGCGGCGCCGGTCATCCTTGTCTCACGAACCACCATCGACAAAAAAACGGGCGCGGTCCGAAGACCGCGCCCGCGTGCTGCGTCCGATTACGGATGCCAGCTCAGGCCCACCTGCAGGCGCGAACCGGTGAGGCTCGGCTCCCCGTCGTCGTCGAAGTCGACGTCGTCACCGTCCACCGTGTACTTGTTGAACTTGCCCAGGCTCACCTGCAGGTTGGTGTCCAGCGCCAGGCTCGGGCTGAAGAAGTACTGCAGGCCGGCGCCGAAGGTGCCCGCGGGGCCGGTGAGCGTGAAATCGGTGTCGTCAAACTCGTCCGAGCGGCTGACGCCGCTGACGGCCGCGTTCAGGTACGGGCGCAGCGAGTTGGCGGTGCTGCCGAAGGTATAGCGCAGCCCAAGGTCGGCCTGCGCCAGCGTGTAGGTTTCTTCGCCGGTCGGGTCGCTGCCCTCGTCGTACTTCATCTTGGCGCCGTCGACCGTCAGGTAGATCGACAGATTCTCGTTGAAGCCGTAGCCCGCCGTGATGCCGGCGCCCACGCCGCCCTCGGCATCTTCGTCCTCGATCGTGAGGCCGCTGCCGAGCACGTGCGCGTTGAGCAGCAGGCCGGCGTTCTTGGAAACCTGCGCGCTAAGGCCGGTCGAGGTCAGGGCAGTGCCCGCCACCAGCACCGAAAAGATCAGCTTCTTGTTCACGATTTGTTCATCCTGAAAAGTGTCATGCCGCTCCGCCCCAGATGGCGGCCTCGGCAAGCGCCTGCCTGCTGCGCTGCTCCGGGCTCCGTGCCCGGTGGTCTGCCGCCGGCTCTGCGCCGGCGGGTCACGTCCGTCCGTGCACCGCGACGCTGTATACCGAACGTCCGGTGCCCGCCGTGGAGTAAAGCATCACCGGTGCCAACTGAGAAATCGTTGCGGTGCAACACTTTTCATCATCCACGATGACACAGGTGTGTCTCTATGCGGACACATAAACGCGTAAGATGGACACGGTCGCGGGCTGAAAGCGCCGTGGCGGAAAGGGGCAATGGGTCGGCTGCTGGGGAATAGGGAGTAGGGAATGGGGAATAGGGAATAGGACTGAGGACTGGATTCGGGGTGGGACGGCGGATCGGGGCGGAGGCGGGTCAGGTGGGGAGAAGACGGGATGGATGACGGTGAGGGGCGAGGTGGGCGGGATGGCGCTCGTGGGAGGGGGAAAAAGAACCGCCGGGCGTGCGATGCACGCCCGGCGGCTGTGGTCAGGGCAGCTGCCTTACAGGCGGATGCCGACGCGGATGGCGAACAGCGGGTCCGCGTCTTCCTGGAAGACGTGGCGCACTTCGCCGCCGATGGTCAGCAGGCTGAAGCCGATGTTGGCGCCGGCCTTGATGCCGAAGTCGGTCTCGGTCTCGGTGTCGATGTCGTCGTCTTCCGGGTTGAAGCGCGAGAACACCACCTGCGGCTGCACGTAGCCCGACACCGACGGCCCCACGGGGATGCCCAGGTCAGCGCCCAGGCCCAGGCCGATGGGAACCTGCACGAGGTCGCCGAAATCCTCGAACGACCGCACGCGGCCCTCGATCACCGGGCACGCCGACACGCGCGGCCCGATCATCATGCCCAGCGCGGGCGTCTCGAACGCGACGCCGGCAAAGAACTCGTTGGTGTCCGAATCTTCGACTTCGTCAATCGTGATCACGTTCAGACCGCCGTACACGCCGATGGGGCCGGCCGCGTTGTAGTTGGCCTCCACACCAAAGGAGTCCTGGTCCTCGGGGAAGTCCGCGCGGCCACCGAAGTAGAACCCGCGATCGGACGACGGGAAGCCCGCGCACACCTGGGCCGAGGCCGTCCCGGCGAGGGCGGCCGTAGCGAGAACAGCGAACAAACCAGCGGCAGCTTTCTTCATCTCTCGTTTTCGGGTACAGGGTGTAGGTGCGCGGAACGGGTCCGCGCAGTTGACCGATTCGTGGTTCGGCCGGAGCAGAATTCGGGCCGTCACGTTCTCTGCATCCGCCGGTTTCGCCGGAGTGGGACCGGAGCAGACGCGGACGTCCCGCCGCATCAACGGCGCGGCGGGACAGGAAGTTTCGAGGTCGCGCGCACCCTGGGGACATGGGTCACGCGACCAGCCGGGACAAGAAGGTGGATGGATTGTCTCCTCCACCTCACCCGATCGTTTCCTGACCGCGGCTCCCGGAACGCCCGCCTACACGCCCAATAGCCGGAGCGACTCGCGCCCCGCGGTGCCCAGCTGGGCGTAGGTGCACTGCTCCGGCGCCTTGTCCGGCCGCCACCGCACGAACCCGGTACCGTGGCGAAAACGGCCGCCGGTGAAGTGGTCGTAGCTCACTTCCACCACCAGTTCCGTCAGCAGCGGCTCCCACTCGGTGGACCGGTCCGACATGCGCGTCCAGCGGCTTTCCCCGCCCGGCGCGGCGCCGCTGAACCCCTCGCCGCCGCGCAGCGCCTCCAACCGCTCCGTCAATTCCTTCCGCTCGCCGCGGCTGATGCTGGAGCAGAAGCCGACGTGGTTCAGCTTCCCCACCTCATCATACAGCCCAAGGAGAAGCGAGCCGACGACGCGCTCCTTCTGCGCATAGCGGAACCCGCCGACCACGCAGTCCGCCGTGCGCACGTTCTTGATCTTGACCATCCCCGTTCGCTCGCCGGACAGGTAGGGCAGGTCCAGCCGCTTGGCCATCACGCCGTCCAGCCCCTTCTCTCCCTGTTCCAGCCACGCGCGCGCCTGCTCCGCGTCGTCCGTCACGGGCGAGAGCGCCACGCGTTCCGCAAAGAACTGGTCCGCGAACGCCTGCAGCTTCGCCCGCCGCTCGCGCAGGGGACGGTCCACCAGCACCCCCCCGCGCGCGCCCAGCAGCAGGTCGAACGCGACCAGCGTGGCGGGATGCACCGCCGCCAGCTTGCGCACGCGGCTCTCCGCCGGGTGCAGCCGAAGCTGCAGCTCCTCGAACGAAAGCGATCCATCCACCGGAATCACGATCTCGCCGTCCAGCACGAAGCGGCGGGCGCGCAGGGAGCGCAGCGCATCGGCCACGTCGGGAAAGTAGCGGGCGAGCGGCTTGCCGGCCTTGGAGCGCAGATCCACCTCGTCGCCGTCGCGAAAGGCGAGGCAGCGGAATCCATCCCACTTGGGCTCGTACTGCCACTCTGGCCCGGTGGGCAGCTCGTCGCGCGGCTCGCTTTCCGCCGCGGCGTAGTCGGTGGAAAGCGGAAGGTTCACAGCAGGTCCCCCAGGTTGAAGCGGCCGCGCTTCTGGGTGAGCGGCTTCCACAGGTCGCCCACGCGCGCCAGGCGGGCGGGCGCGTTCTGGAGCGTGAAGTCCTCCAGTTCCACCCCGTTCTCCACCTCGTCCCACGTCACCGGCATGGACACGGTGGCGCCGGGCTTGGGGCGCACGGAGTAGATGGAGGCCAGCGTGCGCCCCCAGGCGTTCTGGTTGTAATCCACCAGCACCCGCCCGTGCGGCCGCTTAGAGATCCGGTACTCCGCCGTAACCAGCGCGGGATCCAGCGTTTCCATCGCGCGGGCGAACTCCTTGGCAAAGCTCCACACCTGCTTCTGCAGGGGCCCGCGCACGATGGGGACGTAGACGTGAATGCCCGACGAGCCGGTCGTCTTGGCGTACGACGTCATTCCCAGCTTCCTGAGATTGTCGCGCACCATCAGCGCCGTCTGCCGCACGCGCGCGAAGTCCGCGCCGGGTACGGGATCCAGGTCGAAGTGCAGGTAGTCCGGCCGGTTCACGTCGTCGCAGCGGGCGTACCAGGGGTTCAGGTCGATGCACCCCAGATTCACCACCCACAGAAGTTCCGCGAGATGGTTGACCAGCGGAAAGTCGATGACGCTCTTGCTGGCGTGCTCGATGGCACACGTCTTCAGCCACGACGGCGCATTCTCCGGCGTGCGCTTCATGAAAAAGAACTTGCCGTTCCACCCGTTGGGATAGCGCTTCATCACCATCGCCCGGTCCGCCAGGTGCGGCAGCAGATACGGCGATACGGCGACGTAGTAGCGCAGCAGATCCGCCTTGGTGATGCCCAGTTCCGGCCAGAACGGCTTCTGCAGATTGGTGAGCGTCACCGTCCGGCCGCCCACCCGCACCTCGCACGACTTGCCGCCGCGCGGGATGATGTCCGGCGTGGCCTCCGCGTCCGGAACGCTGGCGGGCTTCGCGGCGCGGCGCGCGGCGGGCTTGCTTCGCGCCGAAGATGCGGAGGTGGATGCGCGGGGCGTCATGGGTCGGCCTGTTTCCACGATCGGGGAGCGAGCTTGGGTGGACGCGCGCCGTGGCGGACGGCGCCCCGCACCGGCGTGTACGCCAGCTCCGGACCGTCGGCCGCCGCCCGCAGCATGAGCCCGCCGCGGCTCATGTCGCCGCGCCCCACGAAGTCGGTGGGAAACATCAGCCGGTCACCCATGATGCTCGCCAAAACGTCCACGTACTTGCCGGAAGCGATGCTCCCCAGCAGAACGAATGCCGTGTCCGGCGCACTCGCCTGCACCACGGCCCGGGCGTGCTCCTCCAGCGGCTCGCGGTAGCGGGCGTTGTTCAGCGCCACCTCGCCCTGCTCCGCGAACTCGCGCAGCACGCCGGCCCCGATGCGCGACTCCGCCGGCACCAGCCCGCGCGTGGGGGTGATGACGAGCGCGCCGGGCAGCCGCGGCGGCGGCGCGGCAAAGGCGCGGGCGTACGCGATCTTGCCGCGAAAGTACAATCCGCTCAGAAAACTGAAGACGTCGCCCAGCTCCGCGCCTTCCGCGCTGCGCAGCTGTGTCGCCAGAGGAAAGGTTGCCGCTTCGCGCAGCAGCATCTGCCCGCGCTTGCCGCCGGAGTACGCAGGCGAAAGCAGAAAGATTTTCGTTGGTTTCATGGGGCAATCCGCACAGGCAGAAACAATGCCCGCCTGACCACCACGTTCACTTTCCGCCAGCGTGCGGATCACTTAAACCACAGACATTGCCATGTTTACACCTCATTCATCAGCTTGGTGGGGCATCACTCGCCGGGCTTGCAGACTATAACGGACCTCGTTATAATCTGGACAGCGCGAGAGGTGCACGGGTCCGTTCTCATCCACCCGCCACCTCGCGCACCCGCGATGATCAAGTCGTTCGCCGATGATGGTACGGAAGACATCTACCGCGGCAGAGACACCCGCGCCGCCCGGCAAACCTGCCCGCGGATCCTCTGGCCCGCCGCACTCAGGCGATTGGAGCGGATCGACGAAGCGAAGCAAGTGACCGATCTGCAGGTCCCGCCGGGGAATCGCCTGGAAAAGCTGAAGGGAGACTACATTGGATACCACAGCATTCGAATCAACGACCAGTACCGGATCAGGTTCTGGTTCTCGGAAGGAGGCGCGACCGAGGTCCAGATCCTCGATTACCACTGAGCCGGTCAGCCGGGTGGAAGAAAACATGTCGACGCTTTATACGCATGTTTACCGAAACCTGCCCACCCACCGTGAACCAACGCATCCCGGGCAGATGCTGCTGCACGAGTTCCTGGGGCCGATGGGGATGACGCAGGCCGAGTTCGCGCGGCGGATCGGCGTTTCATATGTCCGTCTCAACGAAATCGTGAACGCCCGCCGGGGGGTCACGGCGGATACGGCCCTGCGATTCGCCCGCTTCCTGGGAACCACGGCGGACATGTGGCTGGGCCTGCAGACAGCGTGGGATTTGTATCATGCCATCCACTCGTCCAGCGCAGCCGAGATCGAAGCGATCGAGCCCATGCAGTGGGAGTCCGACCCGGACGAACAGGCGGAGGTGGATGCGATGGCGGCGGACAGGACCTCTGTCCCGGAACGGCGGGCCCGTCTATAGTTCGGCGTCATCCTTTTCAGCCGCCGCACCCGCGTTCGCCCCGCCGCCGTGGACGGGATCGCCGCCGTGCGCGCAAATCCGTGGTTACGCCCGATGATCCGTCGACATGCGCTGCTTCCGCTCATCCTTGCTCCCCTTGTTCTCGCCGCGCCGCTGGCCGGGCAGTCGTCCGTGAGCGCCGCCCCGGACGGGATGATGCAGCCCGGCGTGAGCGCGGAACTGGCCCGCCGCCGCGCCGCCACCCTGCGCGACGTGCGCTACGGGCTGGAACTGGACGTAACCGCCGCGGACAGCGCACCGGGGCGGGTGCGGGTGGGCTTCGTGCGCGCGGCGGAGGCGGGCGACCTGATCTTGGACTTTCGCGGCCCCGCGCTGGGCGCCGTCTCGGTGAACGACGTTCCCGTGGCGGATGCGGAGTGGCGCAACGGCCACCTGCGCATTCCCGCCGCGCGGCTGCGCGCGGGGGAAAACACCGTCACCGCGGCGTTCACTGCGCGCATCGCGCCGGCGGGCGCCAGCATCATCCGCGCGGACGACACGGCGGACGGCTCGCGCTACCTGTACACGCTGCTGGTTCCCGCGGACGCCAACCAGCTCTTTCCCTCGTTCGACCAGCCGGACCTCAAGGCGCGCTTCCGCGTGACCATCACCGCGCCGGCGGGGTGGAAGGTGCTGGCCAACGGGCCGGGCTCGCCGGAGCCGGACGGCGCGGTGCGGCGCTGGACCTTCGCGGAGACGGAGCCCATCAGCACCTACCTGGCCGCCTTTGCCGCCGGGCCGTGGCGCACGTGGACGTCGGACGACGACGGGCTCCCCATCACCCTGTACGCCCGCGCCAGCCGCGCCGGCGAGGTGGACGCCGACACGCTGATGCAGGCCAACCGCCGGGCCGTGCGATGGCTGGAAGGGTACTTCGGCGTCCCCTTTCCCTTCGCCAAGTTCGACATGCTGCTGGCGCCCGCCTTCCCCTTTGGCGGGATGGAGCACGTGGGGGCGGTCTTCTACAACGAAAGCCAGTTCGTCTTTCGCGAAGCACCGACGCTCAACCAGCAGATCGGCCGCAAGAGCACCATCTACCACGAGGTGGCGCACCAGTGGTTCGGCGACCTGGTGACCATGCGCTGGTTTGACGACCTGTGGCTCAAGGAGGGGTTCAGCACGTACATGGCGGCCCGCATTCAGGACGAGCTGGATCCGGGAAGCGAGGCGTGGAAGAGCTTCTACCTGCGCAACAAGCCGCTGGCGTACGCCACGGACCAGACCTCCGGCACCACGCCGGTGTGGCAGGACCTGCCCAACCTGGACCTGGCCAAGAGCAACTACGGCCCCATCGTCTACAACAAGGCGCCCGCCATTCTGAAGCAGCTCAACTTCATGGTGGGCGATTCGGCGTTCCAGGCGGGACTCACGGTGTTCCTCAAGCGCCATGCGTACGGCAACGCCACCTGGCGCGATCTGCTGGCCGCGGTGCAGGAAACGTCGGGCGTGCCGCTGGAACAGTTCGGCGAGCAGTACATTCTGCGCGCGGGAATGCCCGTCGTGGAAACGCGGGTGGAAGTGCGCGACGGGCGCATCCGCGGGCTGACGCTGCACCAGCGTCCGGCGCGCGACCTGGCGGGCGATCCCGGCGGATGGTGGCCGGGGCGCGTCCTGGTCCGCCTGGCATACGGCGGTAGGCGCGACACCGTCATTCCCGTGGCGTTCACGGGTGCGGTGACGGAGGTGCGCGAGGCGGCGGGGCTCCCCGCGCCGGAGTACGTGTGGAGCAACGAGGGCGACTACGGCTACGGGCTGTTTCTGCTGGACAGCGCCAGCGCGCGGCACGTGGCGCAGAAGGTGGGATCGGAGCCGGACGGGCTGCGCCGGGCGATGCTGTGGGGCGCGCTGTGGGACGAGGTGCGCGAGGGACGGATGGACCCGGCCGCGTTCGCCGCGACGGTGCTGCGCGACCTGCCGGCGGAAACGGACGAGCAGATCGCCGGGCTGAACATGGGGCGCGCGTGGACGGCGATCGCCACCTACCTTCCGGAGGCGCGCGGCGCGGCGCTGTCCGCGCAGTGGGAGCGGCTGCTGCTGGCGCGCACGGCGGATTCGCGCCTGGGTTACGGCGCGCGCAAGGCGAGCCTGGACTGGCTGGCGGGCACGGCGCGCACGGACGAGGGGCGTGCAGTGCTGCGCGAGTACCTGGCCGGCACGCGGACGTTCGACGGCGCGGCGGTGCGGCAGCCGACGCGGTGGAGCATCGTGGAGCGGCTGGTTTCGCTCGGCGAGCGGGAGCCGGCGCGGCTGATCAGCGCGGAGGCGGCGCGCGACACCAGCGCCGAGTCGCCGCGGCGGGCGTTCGTGGCGCAGGCGGCGGTGCCGTCCGCGGCGTCGAAGGCGGAGCTGTTCGGGCGCTTTCTGGATGATCCGGCGCTGAACGAGGAGTGGGTGACGGCCGCGGCCGGAACGTTCAACGTGCCGTCGCAGGCGGACCTCACGCTCCCGTTCCTGCGCCGCTCGCTGGACCGGCTGGTGTGGATTCGCGACAACCGGCGCATCTTCTTTTTGCCGCGCTGGATCAGCTCGTTCGTGGGCGGGCAGTCCAGCCCGGAGGCGCTGGCCGTGGTGGACCGCTACCTGGCCGAGAACCCGGACCTGCCGCTGGACGTGCGCCGCAAGCTGCTGCAGTCGCGCGATGAACTGGAGCGCACCGTGCGGATTCGGGCGGCGGCGCAGCAGTCGCGTTGAACCGCGACCGATCTCATCCCCAACCAAGGTGGTCGTCATGGAAAGCAAGATTGACTGGCGCGAGCATATCCACTCGGATCCCGCAATCCTGTCTGGCCGGCCGGTTGTTCGCGGGACGAGGCTGGCTGTTGAATTCCTGCTCGGGCTTTTTGCGGACGGGCTGACGCAGGCGCAGGTGCTGGAGGGGTATCCGCATCTGAAGCCGGAGGACCTTCGCGCCGTGTTCGCGTTCGCTCAGGACAACATGAGCGAAGAGTCGTACTTCTCTGCCTCGCTGGCCGCGGCAGACTGAATGCGCTTTCTGGCGGATGAGAATGTCTCGGCGCTGAGCGTAACTCTGCTGAGAGCCGCGAACCTCGACATCGAGTCGGTTGCGGAACTCGCGCCGGGGAGTGCGGACACCGATGTCCTTGCGCTCGCACGGGCCACGGGCCGGGTTCTCATCACTCAAGACCGAGACTTCGGGGAACTGATCTACTATCGAGGAGCGCCTGCGCCCCGCGCCGTGATCTACATTCGACGCGGACCGGCCGACCTCACCGCCGTTGGACACGCGGTCGCGGCTTTGGTGAACTCGACCGAGCTGGAGATCACCGGCTACTTCACCGTGGTCTACGAAGATCGCATCCGACAACGGCGTCTGCCCTCATGAACATGCGCGTTGCAACCATCAGCCTTGCGGCGACCTTCCTGGCCGCGTCAATCGCTTCGGCGCAGGGGCCCGCAGCTGCCCGAAGCCCAGCCGCTCCCACCACTGAGCGGCAGATGGTCATCACTTTTGACGATCTGCCGGCCGTGGCGCAGGTGAACGACGGGGTGCTGGCCACGCACGAGCGCATCACCACACGGCTGATTGCCACGATCACCGAAAACCGCATTCCGGTGATCGGGTTCGTCAACGAGGCCAAGCTGGTGACGGATGGGGCGCCGGATCCGCAGAGGATCGCCTTTCTGCGCCAGTGGACGGATGCCGGGCTGGAACTGGGCAACCACGGCTACGCGCACCTGGACATGCACACCACGTCCCTGGACGCGTACCTGGCCGACATCACGCGCGGGGATTCCGTGACGCGCGCGCTGACGCGGGATTCCGGACAGCGGCCCCGCTACTTTCGCCACCCGTTTCTGCACACGGGACGCTCGCTGGATGACCGCCGCCGGGTGGAGGCGCTGCTGACGGAGCGCGGCTATCGCGTGGCGCCGGTCACCATCGACGACCAGGACTGGCTTTTTGCCGCCGCGTACGACTACGCGCCGGATTCCGCCACGCGCGTGCGTCTGGCGGACGAGTACGTGCGCTACATGGAAGCGATTACCGCGTACTACGAGCAGCAGTCCACCGCGCTGTTCGGCCGCGAGATCCCGCAGGTGCTGCTGGTGCACGCCAACAATCTGAACGCCGACCACTTCGGGCGTGTGGCCGAGATGCTGCGCCGCCGCGGCTACCGGTTCGTGCCCATGGCGCAGGCACTGGACGACCCCGTGTACGCGTCGGCCGACACGTTCACCGGCGCGGGCGGAATCAGCTGGATTCACCGCTGGGCGATTACACAGGGAGAGCGCGGCGACTTCTTTGCCGGCGAGCCCCCGATCGCGCCCTGGGTGATGACGCTCTCCCGCCAGCAGCCCTGATCCTCGCGTCGATATCAGTATCGCTACGCAGGACACCTGCGGATTGGTGACGCCGATCAGCGGCATCTATCCGAGCCACCACGTGGCAGATCGACGGGGGCATCGGCGGACCCGTCAGGCACGATGGCGCGGAGAACGAGCGAGGGGCCCCGGGGCAGCAAGCTCCGGGGCCCCTCGTCATCCATCCAGATCCCGTCACCGGCGGAACAGGTACGTGCCGGGGCTGCCGAACAGCGGTTCGCGCGTCTGCAACGTAAGCTCTCCGTTTACCAGCGTACCGCCGGGCGCGATCTCCGCGTCGCCGCCCGCGGTCTGGGTGAGGCCGATCTGCCCGTTCAGGAACAGGTACGTACCGGATGCGGTCACCGTGCGCGTGTCCGGCGCGAATCCTCCATTCACCTCGGTGATGCGGTAGGTGGCGGAGTAGGAAAAGGTGCCGCCGGTTTCCGTGAGGGCGATGGAGCCCGACAGCAGCTCGTAACGGATGCTGAACGCCGTGCCGTTCACCGTCAGCGGCCCCTGGTACAGCAGCAGCGGAACCGGCTTCGTGGTCGTGGCGCCGCTCTCCGTGACCTGGATGCTGGCCAGCGCGTACGTGCCCGCGATGTCGCGCCGCTTGGGGGCCGTAAAACCGTCGTCGCAGGCCGCGAGCAGCGGCAGGGCGAGCAGAACCGCGATGCGGGCGGAACGGAGGAAACGGATCACGGCGGACTCCCGTACGGTGGATGCGGCCCGCGGCGGCGGCCACGGGGTGCGAACAACGGCGCGCGCTCCGCGCCCCGGCCGGGGGAATGCAATTCCCAGCCCGCGCCCGGCGGCGAAGCCATCCGTTTCCGCGCGGCGCCGTCCTTGCGCGGCAGGGTGCACGGGCCGTGACGCCGCGTTACGTTTCCGTCCCTGTCGGCACGCCCCTGCACCGGATTGTGATGTCTTTTCTGCTTGCCTGTCTCGCCACGTTCGGCGTCGCGTTCGCCAGCGCGGTCATTCCCGTCATCCCCATTGAAATCTATCTGATCGGCGCGGCGGCACTGGCGCCGAAGCCTTTTGCCCTTTCGCTGGCGCTGGCCGCCGCGCTGGGGCAGATGGTGGGAAAGATCCTCGTCTACTACGCGGGAACCGGCGCCGTAAAGCTTCCCGGCAAGCACCTGCAGAACGCGCTTACCCGCGCCAACGAGTACATCGCCACCAAGCCCCGTTCGGGGGGGATGGTGATGTTCATCAGCGCGTTCGTCGGCTTTCCGCCCTTTGTGCTGATGACGCTGGTGGCGGGAGCCGCGCGGATGAACCTGTGGCTCTTTCTGGCCATCGGCCTGGTGGGCCGTTTTTTCCGCTTCGCCGTCTGCGTGCTGGTACCGCACCTGGTGCGCCCATGGCTGCACGGCTGATGACGGGAAAGGCTAGGGAAGACGCACCGCGGCTTGTGATCGCCGCCGCGGGGACCGGGCAGGGGAAAACGACCGTCGCCGCCGCGATCATGGCCCTGCTCACCGAGCGGGGCTTTTGCGTCGCGCCGTTCAAGGCCGGGCCGGACTACATCGATCCCGCCCACCACCGCGCGGCGGCGGGGCGGCCGGGGCGCAGCCTGGATGCGTGGCTGCTGCCGCCAGACACGCTGCGTGCCCTTTTCCGCCGCGCGACGGCGGGGCGGAACGCGGCGGACGTGGCGGTCATCGAGGGGATGATGGGGCTGTTCGACGGGCGCGGCGCGGACGACGAAGGATCCACCGCGCACGTCGCCCGTCTTCTGCGCGCGCCGGTGATCGCCGTCATCGACGTGTGGACGATGGGGCGGACGGCGGCGGCGGTGGCGCACGGGCTGAACACCCTCGCCCCGGACCTGCCGCTCGCGGGAGTGATTCTGAACCGCTGCGCCGGCGCGGGGCATTTTGCGCTCTGCCGCGACGCCGTCGTGCAGGCCGGCGTCCCCGTGCTCGGCTGGCTGCCGGCGGACGACGCCATCCGCCTGCCCGAGCGGCACCTGGGGCTGACCACCGCGGCCGAGCGGCCGATGGACATCGCGCGGCTGCGCGACCTCGCCAGCCCCACGATCGACGTGGACGCCATTCTCCAGATCGCGCGGTCCGCGGGCGCGCTCCCGCGGTTCGACGATCCGCTCCCGCCACCGGTGGCGCAGACACGTGCGCGGATCGCGGTCGCGCGGGACGTGGCGTTCGACTTCTACTACGAAGACAACCTCGACCTGCTGCGCGAGGCGGGCGCGGAACTGGTCCCCTTCTCTCCGCTGGCGGACGACTCCCTTCCTGACGCGGATGCGCTGTACCTGGGCGGCGGTTATCCGGAACTGCATGCCGCGGCGCTGGCGGCAAACGCGCCGATGCTGGACGCGATCCGCGCCTTTGCCGCGTCCGGGCGCCCCGTCTACGCCGAGTGCGGCGGGCTGATGTACCTGGCGGAGTGGCTGGTGGACGCGGACGGTGCGCGGCACGCGATGGCGGGCGTCATCCCCGGCACCTCGGCGATGGGCGGGCTGACGATCGGCTATCGCGAGGCGCGTGCGCTGGCGGATTCTCCCGTGGCGCAATCCGGATGGATGGTGCGCGGGCACGAGTTCCATCATTCCACGCTGGCCGCCCCGTCCATCCGCCCCGCGTACCGGCTGGACAACGGCGCGGTGGATGGATTCGTCTCCATCGACGGAAACATTCTCGCCTCGTATCTGCACCTGCACTTTGGCGCGGACCCGCGGATGGCGGCTCGCTTCGTAGAGCGCGCGGTGGCGGCCCGGGGATGATCGGCATCCACGAAAAACGCGCGCGGGTGCGGCCGATCGGCGGAGTTGCCCGCACCTTGCAGTAGGCCCCGGCGAACGAAGCCGCGCGGGCGGTCCATCCCCGCGCTTCACCACCGGTTCCCGAAGCTCTGATGCATCGCATCGCAGCGCCCCTGGCGCTTTCCGCCGTCCTGGCCGCTGGCTGCTCGCCGTCCGGTCCGGCAACCAGCCCCGAGCCGCGCCCCGCGCCCACGGGCACGACGACGACCCCGTCTGCCGTCGCGCACGTGGACTACCAGCCGGTGAGCCCCGAGCTTCCCGCCATTCCCGCGGTGAACGGCGCGCTCGCCATCCGCGTCATCGAGCCCAGCGGCGGCGGCGCGCAGCCCCGGTCGGACAGCATCATCCTGTACGGCTCCGTCGGCAATGGCCGGGCGGGGCTGGAGATCAACGGCACCCCCGTTCCCGTGGCGCCCAACGGCGCGTTCATCGCCTACCTGCCGCGCCCGGCGGACCGCACGTGGCGGCTGCGGGCAGGGCTGGGCAGCGAAGTGGTGACCCGGGAGATCGCCTACGTGACACCGTCCACCGCCACGCGCGTCACGCCGTCCACCGGCGCGTCGCAAAACGCGGTATACGCCACCGCGCGCGCGGCCACCGTCACGCGGGGCGGCGACACGCTGGCCACCGGCTCCGACGCCATCTACGCGCGGCCGACGCCCACCGGCACGTACCGCTGGTTCTTTCCCCGCGGCACCCGGCTGAGCGTGGTGGAGCGGCGCGGCAGCCAGTACCGCGTGCGGCTGGACGCGTCCACCGAGGCATGGGTGGACGCCGACAATCTGGCCATCGCCGACACCACGGCGGCGGCTCCCGCGGGCGGCACCATCGGCGCGGCGCGGCTGGTGCGCGCGGCGGACGGCGTGGACCTGCGCATCGCCGCGGGCGGGCGGCCGTTCCTGGTGGAGCACACGGACAGCGCGGTGCGCGTGACCGTCTATGGCGCCTCGGGTACGGCCGCGCCCCGCAGCGAAGCCGCACCCGACGCGTGGCTGCGCGGCGTGGCGCAGGCGTCGGCGTCGGGTGGATCGCCGCAGTACATGGTGATGACGTCCACGCCGGCGTGGGGCTACAAGGCGTGGTACGAGGGGGATGGAACGCTCGTGGTGCGCGTCCGCCGCCCGCCGGCCATCGACGCGGCCAACCCGCTGCGCGGCCGGCGGATCGTCATCGACCCGGGCCACCCGCCGGCAGGGGCCACGGGGCCGACCGGGATGTACGAGGGCGACGCCAACCTCGCCATCGCGCTGCCGCTGGCGGAAAAGCTGCGGGCGCGCGGCGCGGAAGTCATCATGACGCGCACGACCCGTGAGGCGATGGTGAGCAACACCAGCGCGTCGCAGGAGCTGGGCGCCCGCGTGTCGCTGGCCGTCAACCGCAACGCGGAGCTGCTGGTTTCCGTGCACAACAACGCGTTCGGCGAGGGACAGAACCCATTCCGCGGGCAGGGGACCAGCGTCTACTGGTTCCATCCCTTTTCCGCCTCGCTGGCGCGCGCGCTCAACCGCGAAATCGTGGGTGTGACGCGAATCCGCGACATCGGCGCGCAGCAGAGCAACCTGGCGCTCGCCCGGCCCACGTGGATGCCGACGGCGCTGACGGAATCGCTCTTCATGCCCATTCCGGAGCAGGAAGCGGCGCTGCGCGACCCGGCCTTTCTGGACCGCTTGGCGGATGCGCACGTGCGCGGCATCGAGGCGTTCTTTCGCGAGCGCGCGGCCGGGGGAGGCCGCTGATGAAGGCGCTGGTCATCACCAAACCGGGCGGGCCGGAGGTGCTGGAACTGCTGGACCGCCCCGTTCCGCAGCCCGGCCCCGGCGAAATCCGCGTGCGCGTGCACGCCTCGGCGCTCAACCGCGCGGACCTGCTGCAGCGGCGGGGCTCCTACCCCGCCCCGCCGGGCGCGCCGGCGGACATTCCGGGGCTTGAGTACGCGGGCGAGGTGGACGCGGTGGGCGAGGGCGCCGGTTTGTGGGCTGTCGGGAACCGTGTGATGGGGATCGTGGGCGGCGGCGGGCACGCGGAGTACGTGGTGGTGCACGAGCGCGAGGGCATCCGCATTCCGCAGAACCTGTCGTGGGAAGAGGCCGCGGCGATCCCGGAGGCGTTCCTGACCTCGTACGACGCGCTCTTCCGGCAGCTGGACCTGACCGTGGGCGAGCGGCTGCTGGTGCTGGCCGTGGGCAGCGGCGTGGGGACGGCGGCGGTGCAGCTGGCCGGGGCCGCGGGCGCGACGGTGATCGGCACGTCGCGGTCGGCTTCCAAGCTGAAGCGCGCCAAGGAGCTGGGGATGGAGATCGGCATCGACACCACGCGCGAGGACCTGGCGGAGACGGTGAATCAGTCCACGTACGGCAGCGGCGTGCACGCGGTAATGGACCTGGTGGGCGGGCCGCTGCTGGAGGCTAGCCTGCGCGTGGTGGCGCTGCGCGGCCGCGTGTGCGTGGTGGGGACGACGGGGGGAAGCAAGGTGGAAGTGGATCTGGGGCTGCTGCTGCGGCGCCGCATTCACCTGTTCGGCACGGTGCTGCGCAGCCGGCCGCTGGAGGAGAAGATCGCGCTGGCGCGCGAGTTTTCCGGCGCGGTGCTGCCGCTGATCAGCTCCGGACGCATCCGTCCGGTGGTGGACAGCACCTTTCCGTTCTCGCAGGTGCGCAAGGCGCACGAGCGAATGGAAGGGAACGACAGTTTCGGGAAGATCGTGCTGACGTGGTAAGGGCGGGAAGTGCGTTAGTGCTGGGTGCGTTAGTGCGTTAGTGCGGGGTGGTGGATGATGCGGATCAGCACGCCGGCATCCTCGCCGCGGATGGTCGGGAGCGGGTGAATCCGCCGCTCTGATAATGAGAAGCCCCGAACGACGCCTGTGGGCGTTGTTCGGGGCTTCTACTGCATTGGCGGCGGATTCGGCGCGTCAGGCGGAGTTGGCTCGGCGGAAAGTAGATCCTTCGTCGGCGCCAAGCGGCGGTGCGGCGGCGGTTTCAGCCGGCGCCTCCTCAGGATGACATGATGTGGCGCCGCAAAGAGATACGCACCCCGCACCATGTCATCCTGAGGGAGCGTGCGCCGCGCTCTCCGCCAAGCCGAACTGTGCGCGACCGAAGGATCTGGCCTGCGACAAGCGAACTTCGCGACCCGCGCCGAACCCTTCCGCCGCAGTCCGCGAAGGCGGACTTCGCACTATTCCAGCGGCGAATTTATTCGCTCCTGGATGGCGGACTTTCCGAACAGCGCCTTCCTGGAGGAAACCGCCCCCACAATCCGCGAAGGCGGACTTTGCCCGTTGTTGCCGCGACTTCAGTCGCCCCGGGCGAGGCTTCCCGTCATCCCCCGAAGAACTGGCTGACGGTATAGATGAACAGGCCCACCAATCCGCCCACCAGCGTTCCGTTGATGCGGATGTACTGCAGGTCGCGGCCGATCTGAAGCTCGATCTTGCGCGTCGTATCCTCCGGGTCCCACGCGGCCACCGTCGTCTCGATCAGGTCCGCCACCTCGCCGCGGTACTGCTCCACCACGTACAGCAGCGCCTGCTCCGCCCATCCGTTCACCTTGTCCAGCAGTTCCTGGTCCTCCGCCAGCGACGAGCCCAGGCGCGTGGCGGCGTTGCCCACGCGGCGGCGGAACTCGGATTCCGGGTTCGCGCCGTGGCGCAGAACGGAAGCCTTCATGTCTGCCCACAGCGAGGCGCTGTACCCGCGCACCGCCGGATGCTGCAGGATCTCCTCCTTGAGCTCCTCGCCGCGCGCAATCATCTGCGGCGAGCTCTTGAGCCGCTCCACGAACTCGTTTACGGCGTCGTTGAAGCGGTGGCGCAGCGGATGGTCCGGATCGGCCGCCACCTGCACCAGCGTGTTTTCGATCCCGTTGGCGATCTTGCGGTAGATCTGGTCGTCCACCGCGGACGGCATCCACCAGGGCGTTTCCTTGGCGATGCGGTCGCGCAGCGCGTCGCGGTTTTCCTCGAACAGCCGGTCAAACAGGCGGATGGCGGAATCCAGCAGCTCCTGGTGCCGGTTTTCCGCCGTCACCAGGCTCAGCACGTTGCCCATCAGCGGCGCCACCTGCGTCTTGCGCACGCGGCTGTTCAGGCTTTCGGTGATGATCTCCTGCACCTCCTCATCCCGCAGCACCTGCACCACGCCCGTCACCGCCGCGGAGGCGTGGCGCCCCACCGTGTCGCCGTGCGCGGGATCGGCCAGCCACTGCGCCAGCTTTCCCGCGATGTTGGCGCTGCGCAGCTTGGCGGTAATGACCGGCGCCGCGAGGAAGTTGTTCTGCACGAACCCCCCCAGGCTGCGGCCGATGCGCTCCTTGCGGGTGGGGATGATGGCCGTGTGCGGGATGGGGATTCCCATCGGATGGCGGAACAGCGCCGTGACGGCGAACCAGTCCGCCACCGCGCCCACCATGGCGGCTTCGGCGGTGGCGCGGATGTACCCCAGCCACGGATACCGCGACTCGTAGATCCGCGCCACGATGAAGATGAGCGTCGCCACGGCCAGCAGGCCGGTGGCGAGGCGCTTCATGTGATCCAGCTGCTGCCGCTTGAGTTCTTCGTCAGGAAGCGGGGGCAGGCTCAACCGGCCATTGTCCATCCGAGTTCGGTTTTCTGGGATTGCGTGTACCCTGTGCTCCTCCCCGGTGGAGGATGTGTGCCACGCGGCTGAACTACGCGCTTGCGGCGGATGCGGATTCGCCCGTCCGCCCTGTGCCGGCTTCGATCTGGCCGGTGTCGTCGTTCCACCGCCATCCGCTCTCGCCGGCGCGCAGGTGCACGCCGCCGAGCCAACGGTCCGTCCGCGGCGCCCACGCGGCCCGTCCCTCCAGTACAGCGCGGCCGTTGTCGGTAAGGGTGAGCCGATGGTCCGCCACGCTCGCGATCGTCACGCCGGGCGCGAGCGCGCGGACGGGTGCGCCGTCATCCCACGTGACCAGCGGATCTGGGTCGGCGCCCAGGTCCGCCAGCACGCCCAGGAACGACGAATCGCCCAGAAATATCGCGCTCTCCCGCGCCTGATTCGCCGCGAACGCCTCGGCGAACGAGCCCGGGCCATCCGCCAGGCTCCGCAGCGCCTGCCGCTCCGTGCGCGACAGGCCGTCCGTCGTCCAGGGAAACTGCTGCAGATGCCGGCGCAGCGCGGACCCGAGGTGCTGGAGCGCGGAGGTGTCCGTTTCCAGCAGCGACTGGATGCCACGCGGATCGGGGGCGCGGAATGCCTCCCACGCGGCGCGGGCGAGCGCCGTCTGCGCGGGCGTGACGGGCGCGCGCAGGTGAAACAGCGCGCGAAGCTGCTCCGGCGCGGACGGCCCCAGGTACTGCGCGGGGTTGATGAGCGTAAGCCGGACGGGGAGGCGCGCCGCCTCGTCCAGCACCTGGACCAGTTGCAGCTGATCGTACAGGTCGTGCTCGAACCAGAGCACGACCTCATCCTCATCGCGCGCGGCGGCCAGCGCGTCGTCCCGCTCGCGGAACGAGCGCTCCGCATCCTCCGGCGACGCCCATCCGCGCGAGGCGATGAACTCCGCGCGGATGCGGCTCAGTTCCGCCAGCGGCAGGCCGGCGGGAACGGGGCCGTCGTGCAGCACGTCGCGCCACGGAAGGACCGGTCCGGGCGCACCCGCCGCCCGGATCGCGTCCGCCGCGTGGTCACCGTTGGTGACGTGAAGCATGGGATGATGCTCCGCGGACGCTGCGGCGCGGGCTACAGCCTGCGCCCGCCGCGCCGGCTGCGGTGGATGACGTGCAGCAGGACCAGCAGTACCACCGCGCCGATGAAGGCGGTGAAGATGGTGCCGGCCAAGCCGCTGAACGGCGTGGTGACGCCCAGCTGGCGGAACAGCCATCCGCCGACGAACGCGCCCACGATCCCCACCACGATGTCGCCGATCAGGCCGACGCCGCCCACCACCAGCCCGGCGAGCACGCCCGCCACGAGTCCAACGATGATCCAGGTCAGCAGGTCCACGGAATCCTCCAGAGTGTGTGTAGAGACAACGGGATCACGGGGGAGCAATCGTCGTACCGGGGGCGACGGTGGCGGGAGATGTGGCCCCGGAGCGGCCCCCACCCGGGCTCGTACTACTCGCCCACCCTCCCCCAAAAAAGACTGGGGGAGGGTTGAGGCAGGGCGGAGAGGTCGGTGCGTGACGAGGAGTATCGTTCTGCGCGAAGTCTGTTGAGCGAATGAATCCGCCGCTCAAACAGCGGGAACCCCCGACTCGCGGCCGCTGTCGCGTCCACGATCGGGGCTTCAACTGCGTTGGGGCTGACAAGCGGGTTCGAATGCAGACCGCGGCGGCCGGTTTCGTGTCCTCCAGGCGCGAATTTACACAGAGCGGCAGCCCGGGAACGCACGCCGAACCCACCTCCGCACCGAACGGCTCCCCCTCCCCCGCTTGCGGGGCGAGGGGGAGGGGGGAGCCCGCCGCCGCGCCAAACCATTCGGGATGCACGATCCTGGTGTGTGCTCCCTCTCCCACATCTGTTCGTGGGAGAGGGTCGTCGTGCGCAGCACGCGGGGTGAGGGCCACAGCCGGCGGCCACGCCGAATCCAGTCGTGCGCCGAAAGCCTATCCCACGTGCGTTTGCACCAGGGATATTTCCTGTCGCCGGTCACAACATCGTCCCGTTTCCGCCACGGACGGCCGCACGGGCAGGGCGCTTGCGGCGGCGGCGCGCGCACGCCGGGCGCCCGGGTAGCGCAGGCATTTGGGGGTGAATACCTTGCGTGCATCCAGCCCAACCCGCACACGCAGGAACGCAGCATGATTTCAAGATTGACCGCGGCCGCGGCACTGGCCACGGCCCTGGCATTCCCCGCCGCCGCGCAGACGGCGCAGGCCGCGCGGCCCTCGCTGGTCGTCTTCATCACCGTGGACCAGCTTCGGCCGGACTACTTTGCCCGGTACGAACGCCAGCTCACCGGCGGCTTGGCGCGGCTGCACCGGAACGGCGCGTTCTACGCCAACGGCATGCAGGACCACGCCATCACCGAAACCGCGCCCGGCCACGCCAGCACGCTCAGCGGGCGCTTTCCCGCCAGCACCGGCATCGTGGCCAACGCGTACGGCGTGGGCGACGCCCAGACGCCGCTGCTGAGCGGGACCATGCTGGGCGCGTCGCCCTTCCGCTTTCGCGGGAGCACGCTGATCGACTGGATGCGCATCGCCAATCCCGCCAGCCGCGCGCTTTCCATCTCCCGCAAGGACCGCGGCGCCATCCTCCCCCTGGGGCGCGCCAAGCAGTCCGTGTTCTGGTACGACTACCGCGGCTCGTTCACCACCAGCACCTACTACGGCGACACGCTTCCCGCCTGGGTGCGGGCGTTCAACGCGCGCCGCATCGTGCAGGGGATGGCGGGACGCGATTGGGCACCGCTGCTCCCCGTGCGCGAGTATCCGGAGCCGGACACCGTCGCCGCCGAAAGCCGCTCCCCCATCGAGCGCGGCCGCCACGAGCCCGCGTTTCCGCACCGCGTGCCGGCGGACCCCGATTCGGCGGCCAAGTACTTCACCGAGTTTCCGTTCATGGACCAGCTGACCGCGGACGCCGCCATCACCGGCCTGCGCGCGATGCAGCTGGGGCGCGGCGGGCAGCCGGACCTGCTGGCCGTCTCCTTTTCCACCACGGACGCGGTGGGCCACCGCTACGGCCCGGACTCGCGCGAAATCCACGACCAGGTGCTGCGGCTGGACCGCACGCTGGGCGCCTTCATCGATTCCGTGTACGCGCAGGTGGATTCGTCACGCGTCATCTTTGCGCTCACGGCGGACCACGGCGTGGCGTCGTTTCCGGAGGTCGCGGTGCCGGCGCGGGCCGCCGAGTACCACGTGAGCCTGGATACGATCGTCACCGCGATGCGCGCGGAACTGGGCTCCGGGGTCAATCCCGCTGCGTTCGAGTCGGATGACGGGATTCTGTTCGTGCGGCCGGAACTGCTGCCGCGCGGGGTGAACCCGGATTCGCTGGCGGACGCGTTCGGGCGGCGCGCGCGGCGGGTGCGCGGGGTGCGGCGCGTGGACCGGATCGCGGACCTGTGGAGGCTCGCCCCGGCCGCGCTGGAGCGGGATGAGATCGCGCGCCGGTGGGTGCACATGATCCCCCGCGACCAGCCGATTCCCGTGGTGGTGACGCTGGAGCCGGGTCGCGTGTGGGGGCCGGGAACGTACGCGCAGCACGGCGCGCCGCACGCGTACGACGTGCACGTGCCCATCATCTTTTACGGCCCCGCCTTTCGCCCCGGCCGCCACGACGACGAGATCCGCGTGGTGGACATCGCGCCGACGCTGGCCGCGATCCTGGGCGTGCGCCCCACGGAGGCGCTGGACGGGCGCGTGGTGACCAGCGCGCTGCGGTAGAAGGAAGGACCCTCACCCCGCGTGCTGCGCACGACGACCCTCTCCCACGAACGGATGTGGGAGAGGGAGCACACACCAGGATCGTGCGTTCCGGATGGTTCGGCGTGGCGGCGGGCACCCCCCTCCCCCCAGCCCCCTCGCCCCGCAAGCGGGGGAGGGGGAGCCGTTCGGTGCGGAGGCGGGTTCGGCGTGCGTTCCTGGGCTGCCGCTCGGCGTGGCAATCGCGCCTGCGGACCCGAAATCGGCCGCCGCGGACTGCATCCTTGACCTGCCGTCAGCCCCAATGCGGTTGAAGCCCCGAACCGGGCGCGAATAGCGCGGTGTCGGGGCTTTTGCGCTGTTTGAGCGGCGGATTCATCCGCTCAGGAGGTCAGAGAGCGGCGCGCAATTCTCACCCGGACGCCCTCCATCCATCCTGCCCCGCGTCCTTGTACGATCATTGCAAACGCTCTCCGCCCCGCCGCCGCACCGGGGCGCGGCGGCCGCAGGCGTGCTCGGTACGGGAGGCCAGGGATGCAGTCCAACGAACGATCGGTTTCAGTGTGGGAATCCACGCACCCCCAGCGGCAGACCACGCCGCTCACGGGCGACGCGGAGGCGGACGTGTGCGTCATCGGCGCGGGGATCGCGGGCATGACCACCGCGTACCTGCTCGCCGCGGCGGGAAAGCGCGTCATCGTCCTGGAAAAGGACGCCATCGGCGCAGGCGAGACGGGGCAGACCACCGCCCACCTCAGCAGCGCGCTGGACGACTACTTCCACGTGCTCGAAAAGGTGCACGGCGAGGACGGCGCGCGCCTGGCCTTTGCCAGCCATCAGGCCGCCATCGAGCAGATCGGCGCCATCGCCGCGGCGGAAGGGATCGACTGCGACTACGAGCGGGTGGACGGCTACTACTTTCTGGATCCCGACAAGACGCGGGACTTCCTCGAGAAAGAACGCGACGCCGCCCGCCGCGCCGGCGCAGACGCCGAGATGGTGGAGCGCATTCCCGGCGTGCCCTTCGACAGCGGCCCTGCGCTGCGCTTTCCGCGGCTGGGACAGTTCCACATCCTCAAGTACCTGAACGGCCTGGCGGATGCCATCGAGCGGCGCGGCGGCCGCATCCACACCGGCACGCACGTGATGGAGGTGGAGGGCGGCGAGCGGACGCGCGTGTCCGGCGAAGGATTTTCCGTCACCGCGGGCGCGGCGGTGGTCTGCACCAATCCGCCCATCCACGACCGGTTCCGGCCACACACCAAGCAGGCGCCGTATCGCTCGTACGTGGTGGCGTCGCGCATCCCCGCGGGCAGCGTCGCCCGCGGGCTGTACTGGGACACGCGCGAGGCCTATCACTACATCCGCGTGCAGCCGGTGGAGGGCGATCCGTCCCACGAGTGGCTGATCGTGGGTGGTGAAGACCACAAGCAGGCGCACGAGGACGATGAGCGGCAGAGCTACGCGCCGCTGGAAGCCTGGACGCGCGAACACTTTCCCGCCGCGCAGACCTTTGACTTCCGCTGGAGCGGGATGGTGATGGAGCCCGCGGACTACATGGCCTTCATCGGCCGCGACCCGGGCAAGCGCGAAAACGTGTACGTGGGCACGGGCGACTCCGGCCACGGCATGACGCACGGGACCATCACGGGAATGCTCATCCGCGACCTCATCCTGGGCACGCCGAACGAGTGGGAGTCGCTGTACGATCCGTCGCGCATCCGCATCAGCACGGATTCGGTGATGGAGTTCGTGGAGGAGAACCTGGACGTCGCGTCGGAGATGCTGCGCCTGGCGCCCACCGGCGGCGACGTGGACGGCCCGGTGCAGATTCCCGCCGGCAGCGGCGCCATCCTGCAGCGCGGGCTTTCCAAGGTGGCGTGCTACCGCGATCCGTCCGGCGCCGTGCACGAGATGTCGGCGCTGTGCACGCACCTGGGCTGCGTGGTGCGGTGGAACACGGAGGAAACCAGCTGGGACTGCCCCTGCCACGGCTCGCGCTTCGGCCCCACCGGCGAGGTGCTCACCGGCCCCGCCATCGGCCCGCTCAAGAAGCTGGACGAGGTGAAGTCGTGAGCGGCCTCAAGGCGGTGCTGCTGGACATCGACGGCACGCTGATGGACAGCAACGACGAGCACGCCCACGCCTGGGTGGATGCCCTGGCCGAGTTCGGCCACACGGTGGAGTACGGGCGCGTGCGGCGGATGATCGGCATGGGCGGCGACAAGGTTCTCCCCGAGCTGACGGGAATCGAGGAGGACACGGATGAGGGAACGCGCATCAAGGACCGCCGCGGCGAGATCTTTCGCGAGCGCTATCTCCCGACGCTGAAGCCGTTTCCGCATGCGGCCGACCTGCTGCGCCGCTTTGGCGACGAGGGGCTCACGCTCGTCGTGGCCACCTCCGCCAGCAAGACGGACATGAAGGGGCTGCTGAAGCAGGGCGGGCTGGAGAAGCTGATGGATGAAAAGACGTCGTCCAGCGACGCCGACGCGTCCAAGCCGGATCCTGACATCGTGCAGGCGGCGCTGAAGCGCGGCGGGTGCGAGCCGGGGGAAGCGCTCATGCTGGGAGACACGCCGTACGACATCGAGGCGGCCAACAAGGCGGGCGTGCGCTGCATCGCGCTCACCTGCGGCGGCTGGAGGGAGGATGAGTTGAAGGACGCGGTTGCGGTCTACCGCGATCCCGCCGATCTTCTGGCGAGGTTCGACGAGTCGCCGTTCGCCCGCGGATAGCGCGCGAGTGGCGGATACCGGATGCCGGGGGAGACGACGTGCGTCTTCCCCGGCTTCGTTTTACAGCGGAGCGGCGGGATGGACGAGCGGGACGGGGCGACGGAACTGGGCGCGGAGGCGACGGGGCCGGTGCCGGGGTGGGGGTGGACGGAAAGCTCGCTGGCGCTGATGGTGTGCGTGTGGGGCGTGAACTTCGCCGTGGTCAAGGACGCGCTGCGCGTATTTGATCCGCTGGGCTTCAACGCGCTGCGCTTCGCCATCGCCTCCGTGCTCGTGTACGGCGTGCTGCGCGCGCGGGGCGAGGCCGGGCTTCCCGCCCGGGCAGACGCGCCGCGGGTGATCGCGCTGGGGCTGCTGGGCAACGTCATCTACCAGATGTGCTTCATCCTGGGGCTGGACCGCAGCGCGGCGGGCCACAGCGCGCTGATCCTGGCGCTCACCCCGGTGATGACGGCGTTTCTCTCCCTCGCCACCGGGCACGAGCAACCGGGCGGCCGCACCTGGGGCGGCGCGGCGCTTTCCATCACCGGCATCGCGCTGGTGAGCGGCGCCGGCCTGGGCGCGCAGGGACGCGCGGGGCTGGTGGGCGACGGCATCCTGCTGGCCGCGGCGATCGCGTGGGCGGCGTACACGGTGGGCGCGCGTCCCATCGTGGCGCGATACGGATCGGTGCGCACCACGGCGTGGACGCTGTGGGTGGGCGCCGCGGGGCTCATCCCCGCCGGCATTCCCGCCCTCCGCGCGCAGCGGTGGGCCGCGGTGACGCCGGGCGCGTGGGGCGGACTCGCCTTTTCCGCCGGGTTCGCCATCAGCCTGGGATACCTGATCTGGTATCGCGGCGTGGAGCGGATCGGCAACACGCGAACGGCCATCTTCAGCAACCTGACGCCGATCGTGGCGCTCGCCGCGGGGGCCGTCATCCTGCGGGAGCGCCCGTCCACGCTGGCCCTGGCCGGCGCGGCGCTCACCCTGGTCGGGGTGATGGTCGTCCGCACGGACCCCGGCTCGCGGCGCCGCGCTGCGGGATGAAACGCCGCTGGCCGCAAACGAAAAGAGGGGCACCCGCCGGTGCCCCTCTTTTCATCATCCGGAAACCGCCGTCAGCGGACGTGGAACGTCATCCCCACGCCCGACGCGCCCACCGCGACGTCGTAGCGGGTGCGGGGGATGGGCGTCCGCAGGTTCTGCCAGCGGTCGCCGGCAAAGAGGGAGCCCGCCGCCGCGCCCAGCCCGGCGCCCACGAGCGCGCCGCCCGCCGCGGTGAGGGCCGTGGTGCGCCCGAAGCGCTCGTCCTTGCGCTCCATGGAGATCAGCGGGCCGCTCACCAGGCCAACCGCCGTCCCCACGAAAGTGCCCATGATGGCGCCGCGGCGCGTGGAGCGCGCGCGGCTGTAGCCCAGGTTGCGGCTCAGCTTGCGGATCTGGTCCACGTGAATGGCGTAGCGCATGCCGCCCGCGTCTTCGATGGCCAGCGTGTCGGCCTGGTACAGCACCACGGTGCCCTGCAGCCGGTTGGGGCTCACCGATGGCGCCAGCACGCGCACCTCATTGCCGGGAAGGATGGGCGCCGCCTGCTGCGCGGCCAGCCGGGGCGCAACGGCCAGAACCAGCAGCGGCAGCGCACGGGCGAAAAGGCGGTTCGGCATGACTTTCAGGACGTGCTGGTTGACTGGTACCACGGCGAGTTGCAGCTCGGGACAACATCTCCCGGGCGTACGCAAAGCACAAGCCGGACCTTGGACCGTGCGGAGAAAAGAAGGGCTTTCGTGGAGATAGCCGAGTTCAGGGGCAGGCGGTTCGGCGGCGGCGACTGGCTTGGTGCGCGGCCGCCGGCGGGGGCCCTCACCCCGCGTGCTGCGCACGACGACCCTCTCCCACGAACGGATGTGGGAGAGGGAGCACACCCCATTTCGCCGCGGGAGACCGAACGCGGTTGAAGCCCCGAACGGCGCCTGTGGGCGTCGTGTCGGGGGTTCCCGCTGTCTGAGCGGCGGATTCATTCGCTCAAGACAGCGTGGGCACGCATCGATTTCCGCTTCACGCGCCAGACCATCCGCCCGCCAACAACCTCCCCCAGTCTTTTTTGGGGGAGGGTGGGCCGGTTGTGCCGGCCCGGGTGGGGGCCGCCCGTGAACTCCGCCCCGCGCACCAGACCATCCGCCCCCGCCCTCTTCCCTTGCCCCCCGCCCCCCGCGCTCGCATCTTCGGCGCTCGCACAACGATCGTCGAAGGAGCAAGTGCAGTGCAGGCATTGATCATCATCGGCCACGGGTCGCACCTGAACGCCGAGAGCAGCGCACCCGTCTACCGCCACGCCGCGGCCATCCGCGCCACCGGCGCGTTTGACGAGGTGCGCGAGTGCTTCTGGAAGGAAGAGCCCTCCATGCGCGAGGTGTTCGACCTGGTGGAAGCCGACGAGGTGTACGTCGTTCCCCTCTTCATCTCCGAAGGCTACTTCACGGAAGAAGTCATCCCCCGTGAACTGGGGCTGGACGGGCCCGCGCCCTCCGTCACCCGCAAGCTGGGCAAGACCATCCACTACGCCGGCCCCGTGGGCACGCACCCCGGCATGGCGTCCATGATCCTGCGCCGCGCCGAAGAAACGGCGGGGCTCTCGGACGAGCAGGCGCGCGGGGCGGGGCTCATCATCATCGGGCACGGCACGGAGCGCAACAGCAACTCGGCGGAGGTCATCTACCGCGTGAGCCGCGAGGCGGACGAAGCCGCCGTTTTCGGCCACGTGCGCACCGGCTTTCTGGACCAGGAGCCCGAAGTGGGGGAGGTGCTGGAGTCGATGGAAGAGGATCGCGTGGTGCTGGTTCCCTTCTTTGTCGCCGAGGGATGGCACACGCAGGAAACCATTCCCGACGACCTGGGGATCAACCGCCCCGCGGTGAGCACGGTGACGGAAAAGGACGGCAAGGTGATCTTCTACGCGCCGCCGGTGGGCACCTTTCCGGAAGTGGGCGACATCGTCCTGCAGCGCGCGCGCGAAGCCGGCGCCCGCGTTCCCGCCGGGCTGTCCGTGGAGGCCGCCGGTGTCTGACGCGCGCGAGGACCGCGGCGGGCACGCGCCCGCCGGCGTCGCCGAGGCCCGCGCCGCCCTGCTGGCCTGGGTGGACGAGGCGGGGCACGACGGCCGCGAGTTTCTGGAGGCCCGCCTGCGCCGCACGGGCGAGGGGCGATACGAAATCCGCCACTGCCGCGACGAGTTCCGCACGCTGGACACCGTCGCCTTCGTCAGCGGCGATCCGTTCGCCGCGCGGGAGATTGCGCAGACCACGTTCGCGGGCGAGCACCGGCCGCTCAAGACGGCGCCGTCGCTGCGGCAGGGGTGGGCGCTGGTGGACCTGGACGGCCCCGGGCTGTGGACCGCGCTGGAGTACCTGTACCCGGCCTGCGCCGTGCACTGGCACGCGGGGCGGACGAACTCGCTGCGGGTGACGCACTGGCGCGAGGTCGCCGCGCGGCAGACGGGGATGTACGGCGCGGTCAAGCTGCTGCCGCCCCAGGTGGTGCGGAACACCGTGCGCGCCTGCTGCGGCGACGCCGTCTGCCTGCGCCGGGTGGCGTGGAGCGTGGACGCGCAGACGCCGCTGGACATGCCCTCCGAGGGCGAGGTGACGGGCGACGCCCCGGTGCCCTGCCCCGAAGCCTGCTCCATGTTCATCTCCTTTGCCCGGCAGGTGCTGGTGCAGGAGCGCTCGCCCCGCTTTGAACTCGCCGGGCTGGGCCGCCTGGGGGCGGAAGAGATCTCGCAGGTGCGGGAGATCGTCGCCTCCGCCGCGACGGGAACCGTGGGGCTGGCGCGCGAAGGCGAGTTCAGCGAGCCCACCAATTCCCGCCGCATGCGCTACCTGGCTCTGCGGCTGGCGGAGGAAAAGGAGCGCATCGGCGACCTGGCCGCGCCGGAGCTTCCGTGCGAAGGCTGTCCCAAGGCCGTTCCCTGCCGCGGCTGCCCCATGGCGGCCTGACCACCGCTCCTCATCCGGAGGCCCATGCCCGCGTTCACCCGCACCGACTTCGAGATCCGCGCCGCGGACGGCGGCCCGCCCATCCGCGGCGACGTGCGCGTGCGCGCGGGGCTGCGGCCCACCGCGGCGGTGGTCATCTGCCACGGCTTCAAGGGCTTTCGCGGCGCCAACTTCTTTCCCAACCTGGCGCGGGCGGCGGCGCAGCGGGGCTTCGCGGCGGTCACGTTCGATTTTTCGCGTAACGGGCTGGGCGACGACGGGGTGGATTTCTCCGCGCTGGACCGCTTTGCCCAGCAGACGCACAGCCGCAACGTGGCCGAAATCCGCGCCGTGCTGGACGCCGTCTCCAGCGGCACGATCCTTCCCCGTACGCCGCGGCGCATCGGGCTGATGGGGCACTCGCGCGGCGGCGGCGAAGCGGTCCTAGCCGCGGCGGACGATCCGCGGGTGGACGCGCTCGCCACCTGGGCCGCCATCGGCGACGTCGCCTCGCGGTGGAAGCCGGAGCAGATCGCCACCTGGCGCGCGGGCGGCACAGTGGAGGTGGAAAACACGCGGACCAGGCAGATGATGCCCGTGGGTCCCGCGTACTGGGCGGACTGGGAGCAGAACCAGCAGCGGCTCGACATTCCCGCGGCGGCGGCGCGGCTGTCCATTCCGTGGCTGATCGTGCACGGCGACGCGGATGCGACCGTGACGGTGGAGGAGGGGCACGCGCTCTTTGACGCGGCGGGCGACGAGGCGGAACTGCTGGTGGTGGAGGGCGGTGACCACACCTTCGGGTCGAAGCACCCGTACGCGGGCGCCACGCCGGAGCTGCGGACCGCCGCCGACGCCACGCTGGAGTGGTTTTCCACTCACCTGGCCTGATCCGCTCGAACGTTCGTTCGACAGCTTTACAATCGTCTGATAGCTTGTTACGTTGTCGATCTGCCGGCCCGCGCGGCCGCGACCGACGCCAATCCCTGACCCCTGGCTGGAGACCGATATGCCCTACGTGATCGCCGAGCCGTGCATCGGGACCAAGGACGCGAGCTGCGTCGAGGTGTGCCCGGTGGACTGCATCTACGAGGCTGACGCGCAGTACTACATCAACCCCGACGAGTGCATCGACTGCGGCGCCTGCGAGCCCGAGTGCCCCGTGCAGGCCATTTTTCCCGACACGGATGTGCCGCCGGAGTGGACGGACTACATCGCCAAGAACCGCGAGCTGTCCGGCATCTGATCCGGTCTGCGCCACGGTTGATGAACGAAAAGAGGGGCCGCATCCGGCGTGGATGCGGCCCCTCTTTTTGCGTCCGCGGCGCGGTGCGCCTACTCGGTGCCGCGGCCCAGGACCTTGCCGGCGTAGCCATTGTCGGGGTCGCCGCCCTTGGCCAGCACGCGGTCCACCGTGCCGGTGCCCCGGTTGTAGGCGGTCAGCGCCAGCTCCACGTCGCCGTGGTAGCGGTCGATCAGCTCGCCCAGGTAGCGGAAGCCGATGCGCAGGTTGGTGTCGGAGTCGCGCAGATCGTCTTCGGTGACGCCCTTCTTGAACCACTTGGCGGTGGGCAGCATGAGCTGCGTAAGGCCGATGGCGCCCACGTGGCTGGTCGCGTAGTCCTTGAACTCGCTTTCCGTGCGCACCAGGCCAAAGGCCAGTTCCGGCGGCAGTTCGTTCTCCACCGCGGCGGTGTAGATCTTGGAGGCCAGTTCGTCGGGAATCTGGTAGCCCTGGGCGCGGTACTCGTCGGCCAGCGCCAGCGCGGGCGACCCGTCCGCGGCGCCGGTGGCGGCGGCCAGGCGGGCCGGGGCGCTCACCACGTTGGGGGCCAGGCGCAGGGCCACGCCCTCGCGCACGGCATTCTGCAGTACACCGCGGTGCAGCTTGCCGTCGTTGTCGTGCGCGCCGCCGGTGAAGCCCACGGCGGCCTGCACGGCGGCGGTGCCCAGCAGCAGCGCCTGAACCGCGCGCGAACGGATCAGCGAGCGAAAGTCGTTACGCAGCTCGGTGGCGCCAGGCTTTACCGGCTTGTTTCGGCTCTCGTTGTTGCTCACGGATACGGGTCTACTGGTCATGCGAAAGGATGCGCCGGCTTGTTCCGGCCGCATCCGTCATCGCGTTTCAACGTTGGGAAGCTAACCGCCGTAACCCGTTATGTCAATTTGAGATGGGCCGTGTGCTCCCATGGTCCGTGGCAGAAACTCTCGTCGGCACCCACTGCTCTGCCCTGCATCAACTTGGCTCCAGCATCATGCGTTTCCGGATAATGTGATGGCGATCGGCACCCATGCCGCCATCAACATGCACCCGTATTGCTGGATCATTCCTGGCGTGGCAAGGTCTTGTCCCGCTGATTGTTAGTACATCGACCGCCAAGGAAAACATCGCGAATGGGCTACGTCGCTAAGACAGCGCTGCTCATAAAGAGCATCGCCCGCGTACAGCATTGCTCGCCGGCAGCGTTCCACGTAAGCGAACACGCCGTGAGGCGTCATCCGGAGGGAGCAGGAGCCGCCCTCTCCATCCCGCCGGGTCATGCGCGACCGAAGGATCTGCTCTCCCGCCGAGCCAACGTCGCGACACGCACGCCCGTTCTCGCGGGGAAAGCAGATCCATCGTCCGCGCCAGATTACGGTGCCGCTGACACATCCTCCGTCGGCGTCTCAGGATGACGCCTTGCGGCGTGAGCCGGCCCGTGGACCAATCGAGGCAGAACAGACCGGGGTTTTTCTCAACACCGCCTCTGGATGACACCAAGGGCGAAGGAGAGGGTCTGGGGGGCATCCCGCACGGAGGCGTTCGGCGCCCGATTTCCGGACACGTACGGAGATCCGTCAGTGGCGTGGGGGCGGAACCTCTCCAGAGTGGCTGGATGACAGACGCAACAAGGGGCGCAGACGTCCCGGGGAGGACATCCGCGCCCCTGATTGCGAGCGTTCTACCAGCGGAGACTTACATCCCCGCGGCGCGCAGCTGGTCCAGATCCAGAGACCCGTGCGCGGGAGAAAGCTGAGGCCTCTTGTCGCCTTCCGGAAGCCGCGCGTCGTCCTGACGCTGGCGTGCTACGGCAAGGCTCGCCACGACGGCCGCGATGGCGATGAGACTGACACCCAAGGTACGAATAAGCGCCTCCCGTGGCGGGGTGTGATGGCGCGCCGTCCGGTGGCGACCTGCTACCGGATCTGGCAGAATCCGTGCCGAACGATCGTTCGTTACCTTTCGGTGCCGGGATCGTGAAGTGCAACGGTTCGGAATCCTGCGTCCCTGCTCGCCCTACGATCATACAACGCACCAGACCCGCGTTTCCTGACAGGCGATTTCACGCCCTCGCCATTGTCGTAAAGCGGATCGTAAACGACCCTCTTTGTCCTCCGGAGAGGACGCGCCGCCATCCACCAGAATCGCCAGCGGAGGCGCACGGAATCCCTCGACCCAGCTGCTGCTACAGAGACAACGGATGGCGGCATCCGTGTCGTTCGCACACGGCCCGCTCAGGCGCCGATCAACTCCAGAATGCGCTGGCTGGCCTGCCGGGCGCGTTCCATCCGCACCACGTGCAGCTCCTCTGACTCCTTGAGGCTGGCCTGGCAGAACGGGCACCACGCCTCATCGGGGCCCACCATGCGGCTGCAGGCGTGGCACATCACCAGCATGGGCGGCGTGGCGCGCAGGCGTGACGGACGCGCCCCCGCATGCGCCGGCGGGTACGAGGGCGCGGCGGGCACCGCGTCGGCGGAATACGATCCGTTCCACCGCCGCGCGAGTTCCATCACGTTTACCGTCTCCGCCGCGCCGTCCGCCGGCTCCAGGATAAGCTCGAACTCGCCGTGATCGAACGAGCACCCCGGCGCCGCTGCCACTTGCACGATCCGCTCGCGCAGCCCGTGCGCATCCAGCTCCAGCGCGCGGTGATGGCAGAACGGGTTGTTGCCCGGCTTGCCAAAGAGCGAGTGCGAGGTCCAGTTGCACCCTCCGCGGCAGATTTCGGCGTAGTAGCAGCCGCGGCAGAAGCCCCACAGGTCGTCCGCCGTGCGGTCGCGCGCAAAGGTCAGCGCATCGCTTTCCCGCCACATCTGGGACAGCGGCGTATCGCGGATGTTGCCGCCCGCGTACGGCGTGGTGGGGAGAGACGGGCAGCCCTTGATGGTGCCGTCCGCCTCGATACCGATTCCCGTGGTTCCCGCCTGGCAGCCGGTGTAGTGCGCCTGCTCGTTGCCGTAGCCGCGGAACAGGTGCTCGTACGGGCCGAAGTAGCCCACGTTGTTGCCCGCCTGGAGCAGAAGGCCGCGCGGTTCGCCCGCGTGGTACAGTTCCGCCAGCAGCGGCATCAGCTCCAGCAGCTCGTACGGCTGCAGCAGAAACTCCGGATGGTCCGCCGCGCGCCCCATGGCGACCGTCAACTGCACCTGCCAGTTGCGGACACGCACGTCCATCAGGCGCTCCTGGATTTCGCGCAGGTGCGGCATCACGTCGCGGGTGATCTGCGTGTTCACGCTGGCGACCAGCCCGTTGTCGCGCATGGCGGCAAGTGCGCGCATGGCCCAGTCGAACGAGCCCTTCACGCCGCGCAGCCGGTCGTGCAGTTCCGGCGGGCCGTCGATGGATACGCCGGCCGCAACGAGCCCCGCGTCGGCCGCGGCCTTTACCTTTTCCTCCGTCAGCCGATACCCGCCGCTCTGCAGCGACGGCGACATTCCGTGGTCGCGGATGGCGCGGATGATCTGCAGCCAGTCGCGCCGCATGAAGGCCTCGCCGCCAATCAGCGTGACTTCGCGCGTGCCGAGCGCGGCGAGGTCGGCCACCAGGGCCAGCGCCTCGTCCGTGCTCAGTTCGTCCTGACGGCGCCGGCCCGCGCGCGAGCCGCAGTGCTGGCACTTGAGGTTGCACGCAAGCGTCAACTCCCACACCACGTGCACCGGAACGTTGCTGCGTACGTCGTGTTCCGATACGAATCGGGCCGGCACCGTTTCCATGGGGGCTCCGCTCAGGCGCGGGTGAGGGCGCTGTCCAGGTCGGCCAGGGCGGCGCGAACCTCTCCGGCGTCCTTGTGATGGGGATACTCTTCCAGCCAGCGGTGGGCGTTGTCGCTCACCCGGCGCATGCGCCCGGTGTCGCCGCTGGCCACCGCGTCGCGGATGGGCGGGCCGTACGGCTTGATGGGACCGATGATCGGTTCGCTGGACACCATGGTGACCTCCCTGGGAGTGGAGATGACGTGGAGCCGATGGCCGCTTGGGTACGGCTCCGCTGCGTCCGGTCGGCAGCAGCGTATCTAAAGTAGTCTGATTATGTGTGGATGGAAAGCACCTTGATCACACCACGCGCAAGTGGGTGCGCGCCGGGATCATCTGATGCAGATACTTGCAGCAGAACGGGTTACAGCGTGGGCAGCACGAGATGGAGCTGAGTGAGACTGGGGCGACTGAAGTCGCGGCAACAACGGCGCGAAGTCCGCCTTCGCGGACTGTGGAGGCAGGTGCCGGGGTGGAGGAAAACCCCGATGGAGGGGGGGATTTCGCGATCCGGAGATCGGGTCAGGCGGGGAAACGAGCCTCGCTTCCGCAACCGTGACGGACTCGGCTGCACGATTCGACATGTTTACGCCGTGAACTTCCCGTCCACACCTATCGTCGGAAACTGTTGTGGTGAACAGCCGCATGCTCAACCGGGCCGACGCTTATCCCTGGAGATAAACGATGCAGCCCAAGGCCCGGCATTGCGACCGCTCAGGCGCGCGGGTGCGGCTGTAGATGACGGTCGTGCAGGGCGCGGGCATACGCGGGCGACTTGCGCAGCGCGCCGCAGGATTCGCCGCGCAGCTTCCTGGATTCGTACGGGCGCAGGCTGTCGATCCGGGACGAGTCCCGCGGTGTGGATGCAGCCTCGTAGCGGTCGATGCATTCCGCAATGCTGCCCATCCGTGGCCGATTCTGGAGGAATACGACGATCGCGAACGAGATCGCGACGATTGCGACCACGCGGACCCACATCAGGTCCATCGTAATCCAGAATGGGACACGCCTGGTCCTGCGGCGGGTAGTCGGCTTGGGCATCGATCCAGCGGTACGGGGGGAAGAAGCAGAGTAGTACGCCGCTGCCGATGCCGAGTTCTCAGCAGATCCGCCACGCTGGGACCCGTCCACGCAAAGCTCTACAGAGCAACAGCTTATCGATCCGGCTGGCGGACAGATGCCGCACGGGGCGGATTCGCGACTGCTTGCGCCACGATCCGCCTCTTTCCGACAGCGAGGTTGGATTTCAGTCCAGCCCTTGCACCTGACGCAGCGTCAGGGATTAGCATGTTCTCGTGGCCACGACACACGCAGGAAACATGGGGGGATTCGGGGATGCGGACCTGGAAAGTGGGCGAACTGGCGAAACAGACCGGGCTGACCGTGCGCACGCTGCACCACTACGACCAGATCGGGCTGCTTTCGCCGTCGCACCGGACGGCGGCGGGGCACCGGCTGTACGCGGAGGACGACGTGGGCCGGCTTCAGCAGATTGTTTCGCTGCGCAGCCTGGGGTTCGCGCTGGACGACATCCGGGCGGTGCTGCGCGACGGCATGGCGCCACTGGAGGTGGTTCGGATGCACGCGGCCCGTCTGCGCGAGCAGATTCAGGCGCAGCAACGGCTTGCGGACCGGCTGGACCGCGTGGCGGCCGGGCTGCACGCCGCCATCCGCGTCTCTCCCGACGAACTGATTCACGCCATCGAGGAGACTACGAGAATGGAACAGTACTACACGCCCGAGCAGATGCAGCAGCTGAACCAGCGCCGCGAAATCCTGGGCGATGACCGCATCCGTGAGGTGGAGGGCGAGTGGCCGCGCCTGATGGACGAGGTGCGGACGGAGATGCGCGCCGGCACCGATCCCGCCACGCCGCGCGTGCAGGAACTGGCGCGCCGGTGGATGGGGCTGCTGGCCGAGTTCACGGGCGGCGACCCGGGAATCGAGCGCAGCGCCCGCGCCGTATGGGACAGCGAGAGCACCGTCAACGGCATGGACGCCGCCGAGATGCGCGAGATGATGGGCTACATCGGCCGCGCAAAGGCGGCGGGACCAACGTCGGAGCCGGGTGAATCCAGAAGCTGATCCGGGCGGAGGGTTGGGTGTGAGGCGGCGTGGAGAGACGCGGGGGCGAAGTTGGTTGAGCGAATGAATCCGCCGCGCAAACAGCGGGAACCCCCGACTCATGGCCCTGATGCGTCCACGATCGAGGCTTCAACTGATCAATGCGCCGTACCGAGCGGATCGAATCGCCCGTGTGGACCAAGTCCGCACGGGCGATTCGTTTACCGGCTCTCGCACCCAACTCCGTCGTTGTCACGATCCAGCCGGTGCGGATCGGGGCCATCCACGCGCACGGGACGGTCCATGTCGGAGCAGTCCAGGTCGTACCCGTTCCAGGCGGGATAGGGCGCCAGACCATTATCAACCTCGTCGGCGATCGGCTCCGTTTCCGCCACGGGCGCGATGGGGCGCTGGGGCTCGGCCCACGTACCGATCACGGGATCTGGCGGTGAGACTGGCTCGCGGGTGACGGGAGGTGGTTGTACAGGCGTGCTCCCGACAGCCGCGCCAACGACGGGCGTCCGTTTCGCGCTCGCGTCTACCCAGGCGGCAACGAGCAGGGCAACCGCCACGATCACCGTCATCTGATTGGATCTCATAATCGTTCCGCATGAAATAAGGCATCAAAGATAAAGCATTATCCGTCAGAGACGGGATACAGCACCCTGCGTTCCATTCACGCGCACGACCTCGCCGTCCCGCAGCGCGGAAAGGGCGCCGTGGACGGCCATTACGGCGGGAATCCCCACCTCGCGCGCCGTCACCGCGCCGTGCGAGAGCGGCCCGCCGCTCTCCGTGATCACCGCGACCGCGGAGTAGAAAAGCGGCGTCCAGGCGGGATTGGTGGTGCGCGCCACCAGCACGGAACCGGGCACGAAGCGCGCAAAGTCCTCCACGCCGTGAACCAGGCACACCGGCCCCTCCGCCGCGCCGGGCGAGCCGGGCAGCCCGCGAAGCGCACCCTCCGGCGGGGGCGCGTTGTCCTGCCCCCATACGCGCGGCGGCTGCGTGGCGCGCTGCTGCTCGTACGCGGCGCGGTTCTCCGCCGCTTCGGCCGTGGCGTCCGCGTCGCCAGCACCCTCCTCCATCAAACGTTGCAGCGTGCGTTTGCGGAGGAAGAACACGTCTTCGGCCACGGGCAGCACGCCGCGCTTCACCAGTCGCGCCCCCAGTTCCACCGCCGCCGCACGCGAAAGCGGGTTCAGCCGCGTGGTCTGGTAGTGCTCCAGGTCGTCCAGCGCGGTGTAGGCGCGGGCCAGGCGCAGCAGTTCCGCGCTGAAGTTGCGCAGTTCCTCGGGCACGGCGGCCAGAAACTCCCGTTCCGCCGCGGACTGGCGGGCGCGCAGGTCGCCTTCGCGCGTGGCGGGATCGGGAACGTCGCCCTGCATCAGCATCAGCCGCAGGTTCTCCAGCACCACCCACGGCTGCCCGCTCCACGTGGGGACGTACGTGTCGAACTCCACCTCGCGGTGCCCGTGATCATCCAGAAACCGCCGGAAGGCGGACAGAAAGCGCGGATAGTTCTCCAGCAGTCGGTCGTCCCACACGCGGCGGCGGTCCGTGTCCCTGAGCAGCGACGACAGCGCGGGCTCCGCGACGGCAAGCCGGTACAGGCGATACAGATCGCCGTTCACCAGGCTGGTCTTGAGCTCGCTGAACGAATTGAGCGCATCGTACAGAACCGGCGCCTTTTCCGCCCCGGCGAGCAAATGTACCAGTCGGTATAGGGTGCGGTGCAGAATGCCATGGGTGATGGAAATGGCGATGTTGGGCAGAAAGTAGGCGCGGCCCAGTGCGTCGATGTCGCGCATCTGCCGCCACACCTGCTCATCCGTGAGCGCCGGCAGCTGCACCGCGCCCAGGCGGCCGAGCGCGAGCAGGTAGCGGTCCAGGTCGCGCGCCCAGGTGACGGGAAGCTCCTGAACCCAGCGGTACTGCTCCACCAGCGTTTCGCGCATGCCGCGCAGTTCGTCCATGCTCTCGAACGACACCTGCTGGCCGGCGGTGAACAGCTGCACCGCGGTCTGGTTGCCGTACACGTAACCGTCGAAGCGGTCGAACCATGCGCCGCGAAACGGCGGCAGCCCCATGAGCTCCAGCGAGTACGTGAGCGACTCGTGAAAGCCGTCCATCGTAAAGTCCCACGTCAGCGGCGTGACGGGGCTGGGAAAGCGCTCCGCGGACTCGTCGCGGGTCCACCGCTCCGGGAATTCCGTGACCGGGCGTGACTGCAAAAGGTGCAGATCGCCCTCCGCCAGCGCCCACTCCACATCCTGTGGAAAGGCGTAGAACCGCTCCACGCGCCGCACCATATCCGCCAGCGCACGGAGATCCGCTTCCGACAGGCAGGAGGCGTTCGCGCGCTCCGCATCCACCGCGACGCGCTCGGTTCCGTTCTCGCCGCCCACGAGCGCATGCTCCTTGGCGGAAATGGATTGTTCGATGACATCGCCGGTGCGCTTGGCGAGAACGAACTGGTCAATCCCACCCTCTCCCGACACCACGGTCTCACCCAGCCCGTACGCCGCGTTGACGACCACCTGATCCAGCGCGCCGGTGATGGGGTTCATGGAGAACGCCACGCCCGCGACCTCGCTGCGCACCATGCGCTGGATGACGACCGCCATCGCCGCCGCGTCGGGCGCAAAGCCCTTTTCGTGGCGGTAGCGTACGGCGCGGTCTTCCCACAGCGACGCAAAGCAGCGGCGCACGGCGTCGATCACGTCATCTACGTCGGCCACATTGAGATACGTGTCGTGCTGGCCGGCGAACGCGGCGCCGACTAGGTCCTCGAGCGTGGCGGAGGAGCGCACGGAAACGCGGCCGCCGGCCAGGAGCGCGGGGAGGCGTTCACGGAGCGCTGCGTCCACCGCTGGCGGCAACGGACTGCCGGTGAGCCGCGTCCGGATGTCGGCGCACTGGGCGTGCAGCCGCGTGGCGTCTTCTGGCGTGAGCGCGGCAATGAGTTCCGCCAGGCCGGGAATGGTGGCGAGGAACGCGCGATAGCTTTCTGCCGGGACGATGACGCCCGTGGGAACGCCGAATCCGCCCTGCGTGAGTCGGGCGAGGCTCGCGCCTTTTCCGCCTGACACGGCCGTTTCCGTCGCCGCGGGATCGGGGAACTCCAGGAGTGCGTGCATTCGTGCTCGATGGTGACGGGAAAAGTCGGATTTGTCACAAGATGGAGTTCGGCGCGGAGCTTCGGGGCTCCTCCTCCGGTCCGTCCCCGTGAAACAGACGCAGGGAGGCAGGAGAACGGAGACTCAGCGTGTTCCGGATGGTGTCGCGCGGAGGCGGGCACCCCTCTCCCCCCGGCCCCCTCTCCCGCAAGCGGGAGAGGGGGAGACCTCAGCGTGGGGGCCGGCGGCGGCTCTGATCGTGACGCTGTGTCGCAGTTGAAGCCCCGAACTGGACGCGTCAGCGCCACGAGTCGGGGGTTACCGCTGTTTGAGCGGCGGATTCATTCGCTCAGGACAGCGTGCCGATCACCAGTATCCGCCACCAGCGCCGAAATCTGTGGCGGCGCCCAACCATCATCTTCCGCCTGCGACGGCCTCTTCACGCGCGGTCAGTTCCGCGTCCAGGAGGCGCAGGTCGTCCACGATGGCGAGGGCGTCGGCGCGCAGTCGGCGCTGGTGCTCGGGGCGGCGCGCGAACCGTAGAAACGTACGTGCGCGCCGCACCACGCCCCCCGCGCGGTCGGCATACAGCAGCGCGACGGCGGCGGTAAAGGGCAGGCTGGCCGCGTACACCACGGTCCAGAACGCAGGCAGCAGCAGCCCCGCGACGCCGATCTGCACTGCGTAGAAGACCGGGACGATCGGCAGGCCCAGAAAGACCGCGTTGGACGCGAAATGATCGCGATCCGTGGACCTCCGCCGCACCAGCGCGCGCAGCGTAAGCAGGATCGGCGCGTGGTTCAGCGCGCCCCACGCCGCCAGCGGCGCCCCGATCAGCATCACTTCCGCCTCGCGCAGCACAAAAAAGGCGGCGCGCCCCGCATCCATCGGCAGGAACAGTTCGTCGGGCGAGACACCCAATTCCCGCAACGCGCCGTGCAGTTGATCCACCCGCCGCTCCAGCGCGGCAAGCTCGTCCGCACGCTCCCGCGCCAGCCACCCGCGCCCGTCCTGCAGGCGATGGATCCGCTGCAGCCGCAACGTGATGTCCACCGGCTCCGCGCGGTCCAGCGGCACCGGCGGTTCGGCGGCGGCGTTCCACAACGCCTCGGCCCGGGCGAAGGTCGCAACCTCCCGCTCGGTGGCGAAGTTGGCGGTCAGCGCGCGGATTCCGGACTCCATCTCCGCCGTAAGCGCGCCCGCGTCGGCTTCTGGATGGTCGCGCAGCCACGCCGCGGCATCCAGCGGCGCGCCGAACACGATTCCCGCCGCGGAGCGAAAACGCTCCTTCTCCTCATACTGCAAGCCGACCGGGACGATCGTAAGTGCCGCGCCGGGGTCCGCTTCCGCCAGAAAGTCCAGCGCGATGCGCGCCGCGCCCGTGCGGAACGGCCGCAGCGCCGGGTCCGAGTGGCTGACGCCCTCCGGAAAGATGCACACGGCGCCCCCCTCCGCCAGCCGCCGCCGGCACGCCGCCATGGCATCCACGTTTCGCGACGGATCCGCGCCTTCCGCGCGGTCCTGCCCGCGATGGAACTCGATCACGTGCAGTGCGCGGATCAGCGCTGCCAGCAACGGGTTGCGGCGCAGCGTGCTCTTGGCCGTCAGCGACACCGGGCGCCGTAGCGCGGTGATGACCAGCAGCGGATCGACGAACGCGTTCGCGTGATTGCTCACCAGCAGCAGCGGGCCGCGCACCGGGACGCGCTCGCGCCCCTGCACGTCCACGCGGCGAAAAAAGGCGAAGAGCGCGGCTCGCCAGATTGCGCGGAACAGGCGGTAAATCATCGTCCGGCTCCCGCGCGGCGGGCCAGCAGGCGGGGCGCTGCGTACAGGGCGCCGCTGGCCAGCAGAACCGCCGCAACCAGATCCACCACATAATGATAGCGCAGCACGATGGTGGCCGCGGCGATCAAGATCACCAGCGGAACGTAGATCCACCCGCGCAGCCGGTCGCCGCGGTGCAGGTCGAACGCGGCGGCCAGAAACGACGCGCCCACGTGCAGGCTGGGAAACGCGCCGTGCGGCCCGCCCAGCCCGTCGATGGTGCGCACGATGGTGGCGTGAACCGGTCCGCCGGCGAGCGGCGCGTTGAAGGCGTCCGCCATGTAGACGATGGGTCCGCGCGCTGGCAGAAACAGGTAGCCCAGAAAGCTGGCCGTGTACAGCAGCGCGAACGCGGTCACGAACTCATCCCTTTGCGCCGCCGGGCGCCCAATCAGCCCCAGCAGAATGCTCAGGTACAGGTAGGGGATGAAGGCCGCGTAGAACACGCTCAGAAACTCCGTCCACCCCGGCGTGCCGACGGATTGCAGCAGCAGCGACGGTGACCGGCCGAGCGCCAGCAGCCGGTCCGCGCGCTCCAGCGCCGGGTCGGCAAGCCAGGGAATCGCACGGAAGGCGACATGGCCGAGCGTGCTGTACAGCGTAAACATCATCCCGATTACCGCCACGCCGCGCACGTACGGCGTCCAGCGTGCGTCCGGATTCCGCCGCAGCGTGAACGCTATCCCGCCGAAAGCCGCCAGCAGGGCGACATGAACGGCCAGGTCGCGCTCCAGCGGAACACCGCGCGCCACGGCCGCCGCCAGCGTCGCCGTCACCACCGCCAGGATCAGCAGCGTGGCGAGGTCGGCGGGGTGCGCGCGGGACGTGTGTGGCGGGAGCGGTGTGGATGGTGGTGAGGACACGGCTTGGGGAGCTGGGGATCTGTCGTTGGAATAGAGACCAGAAAAGCTGCGATGTGAGCGTGTCCCCGCTGCGCGGGGCCGGGCTTCGCGCGCCGTAGGCAACGATACAGCTGTTGCCAACGGCGCCGAGCCCCCGGTTCGCGCCACAGCCCGGACGGTGGCGGAAGGTCGAGGCACGCGCGAACCGAGTTCTCGGCCCTACGGGCGCGAATCCCTCGCGCAACGCGCAATCTCCCTCGCCAACCGCCACCCGCCATCCGGCGGATGAACCGTTCCGCCTTGACGGCGGACTCGCGGGGGCACCATTGGTCCTTGTGAACGGCGGTTCACTTTCCGTCCGGTCCGCGTGATCGACGCGGTCAGCGCGGCCCGGGTTGCAGGGCGGCGGAGCGTTGCTGCGCGGCGCGGACGGCGGGCAGAAGCTCCGGCTCCGCTTGGCGCCAGCGGTGGGCGAAGCGCGCGTAGTGTTCAGCGGCTTCGCGGCGGCGGCCCATCCGCTCCAGAATGCGCGCCTGATCTTCTTCCGCCGCCGTAGGAAACATGATGCCGCGGCTGATGTCTTCCGGCAGGCTGCCGAACCAGGCCAGCGCCTCGGCATCGCGCCCGGAAGCGGCCAGCAGCCGCGCGCGGAAGAAGCGGTCCGCCACCGTGCTGTACGAATCGTCCTTGACGAACAGTTCCGGAACCGGCTCGGGCCACCCGCTCTGCACCAGTTGCAGCGCGCCCGGCACGTCTCCCGCCGCGGCGCGAACACGCGCCCGAAGCTGCGCGTTCAGGTGGCGGGCGAAGCGTCCGGCCGCGGTGGTGTCCACCATGGCGGCAAGGGCGGCGGCGCGGCGGTTGGCCTCCGCCGCGTCGCCCATCCGCACCGCGAGCGCGCCCAGCACGTACTGATGGCGCGCGGCGGGATAGCGGCCCCGCTCCTCATCCACCACGCCGCCGGTGCCCAGCGCGCGCGGCACGGGCGAGGCGGCAAGATCGCGATAGGCACGGCGCACCTCGTCCGCCGGGAGCGCGGCGGGAAAGAAGGCGGCCAGAAAGGCCCAGGTGCGCACGGCGTAGTCACGGTCGATGCGCGCGGCGGAATCCGCCTGCACCCGCGCATCACGCCACCGCCCGCGCGCCATCTGCATGTGTGCGCGCGTCGTGTAGCCCACCAGCCGGCTCTGCGCGCCGCGATCATTTTCCGTCATGAGCGCGGCAAGGCGCAGGCCGGCCTCCGGGTCGCCCAGGAAGTCCGCGGTGCGCCACGCCGCGCCCCACGCGGGGATATCGTTGGCGTCGCGCGGGGCGGCGCTCTGCGCGCGCAGCGTGTCGATCGCGATCGCCTGTCCTTTTTCGTCATCCAGCGCAAAGGCGCGCACGGCCCGCGTGCGGGTGAGCGACTCGTGCGCCGGGCTGAGTTCGGCCACGGAGCGGACGAGGCTGTCCAGCTCCGCCCGCCGCCCCTGCAGGGCCGCGATGTACGCCAAGTGCAGGCGGGCGTTGACGTTGGACGAATCCAGCGCGATCACCTGCTCCCACGCCGGACGCGCGGTGGCCAGCGAGCGGCCCCGCCACATGGCGCGGTGGTGCAGCACCTCGCCCAGCTCGTTCCACGCTTCCACGTTGTCGGGCCGCTCGGCCACCAGCGAGCGCAGCAGCTGCTCGGCGGCCACGGCGGAGCCGGTGCGAAAGGCCAGCCGCGCGCGAAGAAGCTGCTGGTCTGACGTGGACAGCCGGTCCGCCAGCCGCATGGCGCGGGCGGCCGCCACGGAGCCGTCCTGCGCGGCCCAGTCCTGCGCCACGCTCAGCCGGTACGAGGCGAGCGCAAAGGACGAATCGCCCTCCACCGCCAGCGCGAACTGCTCGGCGGCGCGCTTGAACGCCCCTTTTCTGAATGCCCGTTCACCCGCCAGGTACGCCTTGAGCGCGGGGAGCGACTGCGTGGTGAGCGCGGCGGTGCGGTCCAGCTGCTCCGGCGGCGCATCCATCCCCTCCGCCACCAGCGTGCGCACCAGCCCGTCCACCGCGCCGAACAGGCTATCCTCCTTGAGATCCGCCACTTCCGCGCGCGCCAGGCGCCGGCCGTCCGCGCCGTACACGGCGGCGGTCAGGTGCAGCCGTCCGCCCGCCTCGATCACCGTGCCCAGGATGAAGCGCCCCGCGCCGAAGCGGCCGGCGGCGCGGCGCCCCGCCTCCAGGCTGGTCTGATCGTCCCCACGGCTGCGCAGAAACGAAAGCAGCGCATACGGATCCACCGTCGTCAGCTCGCCGGTGCCGTCCAGCCGGACGGACACCAGGTCCGCCATCCCCTCGCCCAGGTACGTGTGCGGCGCGCCGGTGCGCACGGCGAACGGCAGCACGGCTACGCGCGTCGCCACGACGGAGTCATCCCCGCCCACGCCGCCGCGCAGCGCGGGCCACGCCACCGCCGCGCAGGCGAGCACCGCCACCCCGGCCAGCACCGCACGCCAGCGCCGCCGCACGCCGCGGGTGGACGGCGGCGCGGACGCATCTTCCGCCACCGAAACCCGTTGCGAGGACGGTGAAGCGGGCCTCGGTGGATGAACGGCGAGTAGGTCGATGAAGGGCCGTTCATCCGCCGTGATCGCGGGATCGATGACGGGCGAGGCATCCGCCGGGACGGGTGCTTCGGCAAACGAGGGCTCGACGGGTGGCGCGGGGCGGACCGGGGCGGGGCGGCGGTCGCGGATGGCCTGCGCCAGCTTGGCCGTTTCCGCCGCGGGCTCACAGTCGAAGCCCGCGCGCATGCGGCGGCAGAACGCCTCGTAGGCGGCCAGCGCGCCGGCGCGGTTTCCCGCCGCGTCCAGCGCGATCAGCAGCGCGCGGAGGGCGACCTCGTCGTCCGCGTCCAGTTCCACCGCGGCGCGGCGCCAGCGCAGTTCGGCCGCGGCGTCCTCCTCCGCCTCCGCGCGGGCGGCGAGCGCCGTGGCGGCGGACGACGCCAGGCGGGCCAGGCGCGCGCGTTCCCCGCCCAGCCAGTCGTCCCACTCCGCGGATCCATCCAACTCGAATCCCGCCATCAGCGGTCCGCGATACAGCTCCAGCGCCTCCGTGTACCGCCCCTGCTGCACCGCCGCCTCAAAGTCGATCGCGTCGCACCGGAGCGATCCATCGGCAAAGCCGACCTCGTCATCCCCCCGGTTCAACAGGACGGATTCGCCCAGCTCCCTGCGCAGGTGGTGCAGCGCGAGACGCAGGGCGGAACGGCCGCGGTCCGTGGCGGCTTCCGGCCAGAAGCGCAGCAGCAGTCGCTCGCGCCGCTGGTACCCGCGCGGGCGCGCGAGCGCGACGTACACCAGGAGCGCCGTGCGCTTTGGCTGCGTCAGAATGCGGCGGAGCGGTTCTCCGTCCGCCGACCGCAGATCGGTGGCGCCGAGAACGCGAAGCTGGATGGGGGGGGACACGCGGGCCAGGCTGAAGGGAGGGTTGTGCGCCGGCGGACAGAGAGAATGCGCCCCCGCAACGTGCTACGCAAGGCAGCAACGGCCAGCGAACGGGCGTGCGGCGGATCTCGCGTGGGTGCGTGCGGGGGAACTGCCGTTTCACACGGAGGTCACGGGGGATGCACGGAGGGCACGGAGGAACAGAAGGGCCTCACACAGAGCCGCAGAGACGCAGAGAAGAGACAAAAAGAGTTGAAGAGATCTGATCTCCGGTCTTTCTGCTTTTCTCTCTGTGCCTCTGCGGCTCTGTGTGAGGTTTTTTCGTGTCAGTTCCTCCGTGTCCTCCGTGCCTCCTCCGTGGCCTCCGTGTGAAACGGCAGTTTGCAGGCTCTGGTGCAGCAACGAGTTATAGCAAACGCAACGATCAGGAAACGGTGGAGCAATGCCCTCCGCGTATGCTTGCCGGGCGTCACGGACCCGCCGCCCCGGCCTCAACCCAGACGGACCATGCCCTCCCACTCGCTCCGCCTCTCCCTCTGCGCCGCACTCCTCGCCGTTCCCGGGGCGCGGGCCGCCGCGCAGACCGAACAGACCGCCTGCTACGTGGCGTACCGCTTCACCCCGACAGGTGGCGGCAACGGATACTCGCTGCACTTCGCCATCGTGGAGGCCCCGGTCCCTGCCTCGCGCGGTGAAATCGCCATGCTCGCGGGGCTGGGGCGCGGCACCGGGCGCGACGAGGGCGCCTTTCCGCTGGGCGTGGTGCGCGGCCGCGACGCCGCCGTGGCGCAGGTGCGCGAGCGGCTGGAACTGGAAGCCCCCGGTGGCGTGGCCGCCCGCGACATGAGCTACAGCGGCAACTGCTCGGAAGCCGCCATGGGCCGGCGCGGGCAGATCGCCACCGGCGTGGTAGTCCGGCGCACCCCCGCGCCCCGGACGACGGCGGATTCCGTGGCCATGATCCGGCGCTGGGCCGAGGGCGGCAACCCCATGGCGCAGGCGGACCTGGCCAGCCGCTACGACCGCGGCCAAGGCGTGGTGAAGGACGACGCGCAGGCGGTCCGCTGGTTTCGCGCGGCGGCGGAGGGCGGCGTGCCCGAGGCCATGTTCGCCACGGGCAACATGATGATGAACGGCCGCGGCACCGCGCGCGACGAGGCCGGCGCGGTGGGCTGGTACACGCGCGCAGCCCGCGCCGGCTACCGCGACGCGGAATATCTGCTCGGCCTGCTGCACGAATCCGGGCGCGGCGTGCCGGCCAGCGAGGCGGAAGCGCTGCGCTGGTACCGGCTTGCGGCGGAGCACGGCAAGCCCGAGGGCGCGCGCATGGTGGGGCTGATGACGGCCACCGGACGCGGTACGGCCCGCGACGACGCCGAGGCGCTGCGCTGGCTGCAGCGCGCATCGGAGGCGGGGGACGCGGAGGCGATGGGCTCGCTGGCGGGGATGTACGCGGGCGGTCGCGGCGTGGTGGCAAGCATGCCGCAGGCGCTGCAGTGGATGCGCCGCGCGGCGGAGGGCGGCCACGGCGAGTCGCAGTACAACTACGCCCTCGTGCTCATGCAGGGCCAGCTGGTGGCCGCCGACATCCCGGCGGGGATGGCGATGCTGCGGCGCGCCGCGGAAGGCGGATACGGCCGCGGCCAGGAGCTGCTGGGCAACCTGTACTACCTGGGCGAGAACGTTCCCGCGAGCGACGCGGACGCGGTGCGCTGGTGGACGCGCGCGGCGGAAAAAGGAGTTCCCGGCGCGCAGAGCAACCTGGGGCAGATGCTGGCGCGCGGCCGCGGCGCCCCGCGCGACGACGTGGCGGCCGCCGTGTGGCTGGACCTCGGCCGCGAAGCGCTGGCCGACGACGAGGAGGGCAGGACGATCGACGCGGCCCTGCGCGCCCGCCTGACTCCCGCCCAGCGCGCGGAGGTACAGCGCCGTGTGGCGGAGTGGCGGCGCACGCACGGCGGCTGAAGACGCGCTTCATCCACACGGAACGGCAGTTCGCAGAGCCATGCGCCGCAGCGGTTACGCCGCCCGCAACGGCCAGGAAACGGCGGAGCAATGCCACCCCCGTAAGCTTGCGGCGCGTCACCGGACGTGCCGGTCCCAACCCGACGGACACCCATGCCTGTTCGCCCGCTCCTCGTCCTTCTCTGCGCCCTGCTCCTCGCCACGCGGGCGGATGCGCAGTCCCCGGGGGCCCCCGCCGTCTCCGCGGTCAGGCCCGCGGTCGCGCGGATGGTGGCGGCGGGGCGGCTGGAAGCGGGCGCGCTGGAAGACGGCGATGCGCGGCTGGATGACGACTCGCGCTACGACGACTTCGTCTACATGGCGCACGCGGGTGAGCAGATCCAGGTGCGGCTCTCGTCGGATGCGTTCGACCCCTACCTGTACGTGGGGCGGCGCGGCGCGGGGACGGCGCTGCTGGACGCGGTGAGCGACGACGACAGCGGTGGCGGCACCACCGCGCAGGTGACGTACACCGCACGGGCGGCGGGGCCGGTCATCATCCGGGCCAACTCGCTGATGGCGGGACAGACGGGCCGGTACACCCTGCGGGTGAAATCCGGACAATAACGCTCCTCACACCCCTTCTCTGGAGATTTCTGATGATGAAGATCCGCACGTTTGCCGCCCTGCTCGCCATTGCGCCGCTGGCGGCGTGCCCCGGAAACGCGGGCCCCAGCAGCGGCCCCTCGCCCGACGCCACCGTCACCCGGCTGATCGCCGCCGCGGGGCAGCTGGCCAAGCAGCGCGGCTACTCGCCGTCCACCACGGCTCCGGCGACGGGCGAGCTGAACAACGGCACGCAGGAAGACGTGGGCATCACGCTCAACCAGGGGCGCGAGTACCTGATGGTGGGCATGTGCGACGGCGACTGCAGCGACATGGACCTGCAACTGTTTGATCCGTCGGGCAACAAGATCGCCGAAGACGTGCTGGACGACGACGTGCCGGTGCTGGAGTTCCGCGCCGCGGCCAGCGGCAACCACCGCATTCGCGTGGTGATGGCCCGCTGCAGCGCCAATCCGTGCTCCTACGGCGTGTCGCTGTACAACAAGTAGGTCCTTTGGCGGCCGGCACCCAGGGGGCTGGGCGGCAGACCGCCGGAGGGGTGCGCCGGGTGCGCGGAGGATCGCGCGCCCGGCCACCATTTTATCCAGACAGATCGACAGCGGTGGCGGATGATGGACGCCGTTTCCCGCGCACCCCCGCCACCTCCGCGTCCCCCGCGTTCCCGCTGTTGGTGTTGATCGTTCAGGATGATGCGGGACGCTGATCGCCTGCGCCGGCACTCGGGTTGATCGCCATCATCACGCACCAGGATCTGCTGATCGTCGTCGCCATGCATCCGCTGCGCTGATTGCCATCTCGGGGGATGTTGTTGCGCCGCAGCCGGTTGCGCGTGGATGAACGGCGGGGGAACGGAGCGGGAACGCGCTCCGGGCATGTTGATCGACAGAAAACGCGACGCCGTCCTCCACGCATCGGACATCCATGACTCTCGTTCGCCGCAACGCCTCGCCCCGCGCGCTCCCGCGCATTCTGCTCGCGTGCACGGCACTGCTCGCGCTCGCCGCGCCCGGGCGGGGGCACGCGCAGGAGAACATCACCATCTGCAGTGGCCAGCCGATTCCCGCGCGGTACGTGGTGGTGGCCGTGGAAAGCCGCGGGCAGTGCCCCGGCTACTATGAGCGGAGCTACAACCAGCTCACCATCCGGGTTCCGGGCGATACGGTTTCCGTCTGCAACACGCTTACAACCAGCATTCCGGGATACGTGGTGACGAGCGTCGCCAGCCGCGGCCGCTGCCCCGACTACTACGAGAGGCCCAGCAACGTCAGCGTGTACCGGCGGATTTCGGAGACGCGCGGCGCGTATGACGAGGACGATCCGGACACGTCCGTGCCGCGCAATGCCTGGAGGCTGGAGCGGCTGAATCCGCTGCGCCGCTACGTGATTTCGCGGCTGGGCGAATCGGAAGCGTGGTTCGGGCTGAACGACCGCACGCACGATCTGTGGGTCAACTCGCTCGACAACGGTGGCGTGATGCGGATGCCGCTGGACCTGGAGGCGGGCGTCCGCTACACCGTCGTCGCCGCGTGCGACATGGACTGCTCCAACCTGGACCTGCGCGTCGTTTCGCCCAGCGGCGTGGTGGCGGTGGATGCCGATGCCGATGCGCTCCCGTTCCTGCGCCTGCCGCCCGCGCGGGCCAGCGGGTGGACGCTGGAGGCCATCATGCGGCGGTGCACGGCCAACCCGTGCGGATTCGCGGTGGCCATCCACCAGACGCCGGGCGAGCCGGCCATGCGCCCCCGTCCTTCCACCGCCCCGCGCGTGACCCCTCCCGCAGCGCCGCGCGTCACTCCGCCCGCGCCGCCCGCCGCGCCGCCGGTCACCTCTCCGCGCCCGTCCCCGGCTCCAACGCCGGCACAGAACCGTCCGGCTCCGCCGGCTCCCGCTCCCGCACCGACGCCCGTTCCGGCACCGGCACCCACGCCGGCCACACCGCCCGCCGTCGCTCCCGAGCCCGCTCCGCGCCAAGTGCCGGCTGCCCCGCGCACCGCGCCGAGGCCGGCTCCGACCCGTCCGGCTCCTGCTCCGGCAACACCGGTTCAGACAGCGCCGGTTCCGACGGCGCCCAATCCGCCGGCGCCCGCGCCGCCAGTCGAGCCCGCCCCGGCGCCTGCTCCGACCACCGAGCCCGCCGCACCCGCTCCGCCAGCGCAGAAGCCCCCGGTGGAGCCCGTCGTCCTCACGCCGGAGGTGACGACCATCACCTCGCCCGCGACGCCGGTGGAGATCCCGACCAGCACGCCGCCGGCCACGCCATGATGACCTTATCGGCCACGATCGCGATCCGCGCGCGGCGGAGCCGAACCCGCCGCGCCTGCGCAAGGGTCCTCGCCGTGGCGGGAATGATGACGGGCGCGGGATGCGGTTCGTCCGCGCCGCCGTCCCTATCCCCGACGCCAGCGTCGCCGTGGCCCGCGCCTGCGCCGATGGGTGACGCGGCCACAAGTCGCGCCGCCATCGACAGCGTCGCCGCGGACGGCATCGTGCCCCGCCTGCTGGCGCGCCTGAACGAGCAGGCCGAAGCGGATGAACTGCGGCCCGCGCGCGATCCCGTGACCGGCGTGCTCAACTGGAACACGACGACGGATGTGCCGGTCACGCTGGTGGCGGAAAGCGAGTATGTGATTCAGGGCGTGTGCGACGCGGACTGCCGCAATCTGGACCTGAGCCTGATGGATCCGGACGGCCGGACGATCTGGACCAAGGAATACGCTGACACATCACCTGAAATCCGCCTCACCGCAGAGCGCGCCGGCACCTACGTCGTCCGCGTGCTGATGCGGGCGTGCGCGTCGCCGCGCTGCGGATTCGGCGTGGCGTTCTACACCAGCGCGCCGGACGAGGAAGCCTGATCCAGCGGCAGGTCCATGGTCGTCATCGGCTGATGGATGGAACAGACCGCCAGGCGCGCCGCTGCTCATCAGTGTGCGCGGTGGCGGAACCGGGCAGGATGGATGGGAGGCCGTTCATCACCGGAACGCACAGTTGAACACGCGAAAAATCATGCACGCCATCAACATGCACACGAGCGGCAACCGGACGGCGCGGCGCGCGGTGTGGCTGCTCACGATCGTGGCCGCACTGCTCGCCCGCCCCGCCGCGGCGCAGGAAACCACCATCCGCGGCAGCCTGGCGCCCGGCGACAAGCTGCTCGCCAACGGAGTGCTCTCCGACGAGCACCAGGTGAGGGTGCGCGCCGGAACGCGCCTGGAGGTCACGCTCATCAAGACGGCGCCGCTGCAGGCGGCCGTCCTGCTTGTGTCGCCCGCCAGCGGGGTGCGGCAGATGGGGTACGAGGCAAAGTGGACCGGGGAACGGCTCGTGGATCTCTGGACGGCGGACATCACCACTACGGAAACGATAACGCTGATTGTCTCTGCGCTGGCGCCTCCCGGACGTCCGGGCACGTCCGGCGATTACACGATGGTGATCAACGCACCCGGTGGCGGCGGGTCACCCGCGCCCGCGCCCGCGCCCCGCGGCGGCGGCTCGCGCCCGGCGCCCACCGCCAGCCGAACGCTCCGCGCGGGAGAGCGCGTGCAGGGCCAACTCACTGCCACGGCCCCCGTGCTGAGCGACAATTCGCATTACGCCGACTACACCTACACGGCGCGCGCGGGCGAGCGCATCACCGTCACCCTGGCCTCCGCCGACTTTGACGCGATGCTGTTCGTGGGCGCGGGAAGCGGGCTGCAGGACGCCGTGAACGACGACGACAGCGGCGGCGGAACCAACTCGCGCGTGGAGTACACGGCCCCCCGCGCCGGCCCGCTCACCATCCGCGTCAACACGCTGGGGCCGGGAGAAACGGGCGCGTACACGCTGGCGCTCACCTCCATCGGCGGCGGGCGGACGGATGGCCCGCAGCCTCGGGGGCCGGCACCGCGCGTTCTGCGCGCGGGCCAGCGCACGCAGGGCGAGCTGCAGAACAGCGACGGGCGGCTGGCGGATGGATCGTTCTATCACGACTACACGTACACAGCGCGCCGCGGCGAGCGGATCACCGTCACGCTGACGTCGGCCGCGTTCGATGCCTTTCTGCACGCCGGCCGGCCGGGCGCGGGGACGCAGCTTGTGAATGCGGTGACGGATGATGACGGGGCGGGCGGAACGAACTCACGTGTGCGGTTCGTGGCGGATCGGGATGGGCCCGTGACCATCCGCGTCAACACGCTCACCAGCGGCGAAACCGGCGCCTACACCCTGCTGCTGGAGAACGTCACCCGCAACTGATCCCCCGGGTTGCGGCGCGGGTTCGTCACCGGCGAGGGATCATGAATGCAGATTCAGAATCGACGATGGCGCAACGGGCGTGCGGGACGGAGACGAACCGGCGCCCTGATCCACCCCTGCGACGACCGGGGGATACGTCATCGCCACGGAGCCAGCGCGGCTGGCGGCGTGGCTCCACCGCTTTCGCGGCCATCTGCTCGCGTACGACCTGGCGCGGATGGAATCGTCCCCTGCGTAAGCGCGGCGGTCGCAAAGGAACGGAGCCCGTCGCGGCGGACGGAAACGGCGGGAGAAAACCTGCGGCTGGCATCGAACACAAGCGTCCGCAAAGGAGAGTTTCGCGCCGCGTGCTCATCCGATGCGCGGCGCGTGATACGGGACACAGTGGACGCGGGGGTTGCCCCGTAGCACGGATGCTGCTAAATGTTTACTGCGCGCGTGGCTAGCGCGCCCGGCATCCATGCGAACCGAAATCCCATCATGCAGTCCAAAGACACGCACCGTCTTCCCTACACCCCGCCGCGCCTGCGCATCTTCGGGGATCTTGCCGCGCTCACGCAGACGGTTTCCATCTCCAAGAACAAGAACGACAACATCAACGGCGGCAACAACCTCAAGACCTGAGGCCCGCCGCCGTTCCGGCCGTTCCTACTCCGAAAACGTCTCGCTCAGCTGGCCCACGCGGGACAGGGCGGCCTCCCAGCTGGTGAACAGCGCGGGAAACCTGCGCCGCGCCTCCGTGGCGATCTCTCCCAGCGTCGCGGTTCCGTCCATCAAGCCCAGAATCTCGCGGTCCGCGCGCCCCTGCTCCCCCAGCATGGGCGCAAAATCGTGCCCCCTGCGCCGCATCTGCTGCGAGGGGAACGCCCCCGCGCGCAGCGTGGACTGCCGGAAGCGGACACGGGAACCATCCGCGCGCTCCACCGTGGTATCCCAAACCCACACGTAGTCGTCGCTGATGCCGCGCGCCTGCAGCATCATGCGGATGCGGTCGCCGCGCACCAGCGGCACCGGCTCCAGCCAGGGCAGAAACGCGGTTCCGTAGATGGTCTGCGGCCCCTCCGGCCCCGTCGTGAACCCCACCCCTTCCGCCAGATCCGCGTCAAACCACACCGACACGCCGTGCCCGGTGCCGTCGCGCTCCACCGTCCATTCCATCGTGGCCTTGAGGTTGGGGTCCGTGATGGTGCGGTAGTCCAGCACGGCCCAGGTCTGCGGCGCCGCCAGCAGCTGCCCGGCGGCAAAGTGCACCTTGCCCCAGTCGTTGAGCGCGGCCGCGCGGGAGGATGACATGTCCAGCCCCAGGCCGTGCTCCGTCCACGGCGAGGTGATGGCGGCGTGCTCCCGCGGCGCCTCCACCGGTGCGGCGCGGACGGTGTCGCGGCGGGGAATCAGCACGCCGCCGGGCGCCAGCATCCGCTCGCGCACGTCCGCGATGGCGGTGATGTGCGGAAAGGCGACCGGAAGCACCCCGCGCAGGTCCGAGACGATGACGTCCGCGCGCTCCGGCAGCTCCACGTCCATGGAGAGCGCCTGGATGAACTCGATGCGGTCCGCGAATCCGTTGTCCCGCGCCGCCAGCCGCGCCAGCTGCACCGCGTCGTTGGGCTCGATGGCGTACACGCGCCGCGCGCCCAGCCGGCAGGCCAGCAGCGCCAGAATCCCCGTTCCCGTCCCCACGTCCAGCACCACCGAGCCCGGCCGCACCGCCTGCTCCAGCGCCGCGGCGTAGGCATCGATCCGCACGTGGTCCGCCGCCATCAGCCCGAACGAGCGGACGTTGTACGACCGGGTCACGCGGGCGCTCCCGCGGTGCCGGACCGCCGTTTCACGTCTTGTTCAATCATCTCGCACAGTCGGGTGAGGAGAGCGGGATCGGTGTGCGGCGTGGCGCGAAGAATGGGGACAGTGCGCGCCACCTGCCCCAGCACCCGGGCGTCGCGCGCGTGCGCCGCCCGGTCGGGAAGCCACCCCACGTACGCGTTCCCCACCAGCGCCAGCATCCCCTCCACCGCGAGCACCGGCTCCAGCCGGGGCGCGTCGTCCGCCCGCCGCGCGGCGAGGAGGTAGATGGCGGAAAGGGGAAGCGGATGGGGATGAAAGCCGTCATCCATGCGCATGAAGCGCTTGTCCCAGTTGGGCGTCAGCGGCGGAAGGCGACCGCCCGGGCCCAGCACCGTGGGCACCGAATCCGGCCACAGGCGCAGGTGCGGATACGCGGGCTGGGCGAGCACGGCGCCATCCCGCAGGCGAATGGCCAGCACGTCATCCGCCACCACGCGGTGTCCCCGGCCGGCCAGCACCGCCGTCGTCGTGGACTTGCCCGCGCCCGCCGGGCCCACGACCGCCACCACGCCGCCGTCCATCGCCACGGCGCCGGCGTGCAGCGACGGGACGCCGCGCATGCGCAGAACCAGCCCCAGCACGGGGCCCAGCAGGTACGTGGCCGCGTCCTCCGGCGTGTAGTGCGCGGGCCAGGTGCAGGCGACCGCCGCCGCGGCCCCGTCCACGACGTATTCGCACCCGTCCGCGTACGCCAGCCGGTATCCGCCATCCGCGCGGCGGTGCACCACCACCGTCGGCTCGCCCTCTACGGACAAGCGCGGCGACACGTACCACCGTTCTTCTTCCGCCACGGACGGAAAAACGTCTGCCGGAACGCGGCCCATCCACACGCGCACGTCGGCCGGGCCCGCGGCGTCCTCGGCCGGCAGGTCGGGGAGCCCGGGCTCCACGTCCACGGCCAGCCCGTACAGGCGGTATCGGCGGATGGAGATCAACGGCGGCGGTGGTGTCGGCGGAGGCGGACGCGTGTCACTGAGCCGTGTGGATCAGCGTGGATGGTCATCGGCGCGGCCGGGTGAGCCAGAGCGAAAGCGCCAGCGGGCGGAGGTCCGCGTCCAGGCGGCCGGACGCCTCCGCGGACGTGCCGCCGGTGAGCGCCGGGACGCGCGCCAGGTTCACCCATGGCGCCACGTTCGGCCCCGCGCGCAGCCCGCGCAGCCATCCGTCTCCCCTCGCACGGAAGCGGACAGCGAGCGGATCGTCCGCGACGGGGGTCTTGGGCCGGTTCAGCAGCGGCGCGGGAAGCCGGTCCCGCATGGCGATGCGCAGCAATCCCTTGTCATTGTACCACTGCGCGGGCGGAATGGACAGCACGAACGCCACCAGCCGCAGGTCGAACAGCGGGTGGCGCGGCTCGATCAGCACGCCGGTGCTTCCCGGGTCCCACAGCGCACCCAGCACGGGCCAGAGCGCGCCGGAGAGCTGCTCCGCCGCTTCCGGCCGCAGGTTGTGCGGTGGCGGATTGTGGAACTGCGCGGCCCACGCATCCAGCCGCGCCGGCAGGTTCACCCGCCGCGCGAAATCCGCGTCCACCCACGCCGGCGCGTCCGCCGCCGGGCGGTACGGGCCCGCGCGCCAGGTGCGGATCCCCGGCCGCGGCAGGCGCCCGTTCCACCGCACGTATGCCGCCGCCTCCGCCGCCGCGCGCAGCGGGTGTCCCGCAACGACGAGCCGCGTAAGGCGCGACGTGCTTTCCCGCAGCAGCGCGTCGCCACCCTGTCCCGTCAGCAGCACGCGCGAGTGGGCGGCGGCCTGCGCGTACTGGTCCGCCTCGATGGCCAGCAGCGGCGACGCGGCGGGCTGCGGCCGGTACAACTCCGCCGCGTTCCACCGGTCGAACGGCCCGTACTCGTCCACGGCCAGCAGCGCGTGCGGAATCCCGAGCGCGAGCGCCGCCATGGCGGAAAACGCGGGCTCCTGATCCGGCATCAGCCGCGCGTGGTGGGCGGTGTATCCCCGCAGTTCGGCGGAGGTGTCACCCCGATCCGCCAGTTCCCGCCAGACGGCGGCCAGCGCGGTGGAGTCGCGCCCGCCGCTCAGCAGCAGGGAGGCGCGCTCCGCCGGCAGCCGGTCCGCCACCGCGTCCCGCAGCAGCGCGCGGAATCGCTCCGCGTACTCCGCGGGTTTCAGATGAAGCGGCTCGCTCCGCTCCGGGAGCGACCAGAAGCGGTGGATGCGGACGCGCCCGTTTTCCGCCACCAGCGTGTGCGCGGCGGGGAGCTGGCGGATGGCGGCGTGGATGGTGGCGGTGGCGGATTGCGATTCGCCGTGGACCAGAAAGTCCGCGATCCACTCCTCGTCCAGCCCCGCCGCCACCCCCGGATGCACGCGAACGCAGTCCGGCGTGTTGGAAAAGACGAGGGCGTCCGGAGCGTCGGCGTAGTAGAACGGCTTGAAGCCGAAGGGAGAGCGCGCGCAGAACAGCCTCTGGCGGGGCACATCCCACACTACGAAGGCGAAGTCGCCCAGCAGGTGCTCCGGCGCGCCGTCGCCCCAGAGCTGGACGGCGTGCAGGATCAGCTCCGCCGCGGGACGGTCCGCGGACGTGTGGATGCCGCCCGCGCGGAGGGCGCGCACCAGGTCGCCGCGCGCGTCGATCCGCGCATCCGCCACGATCCAGCGCTGTCCATCCACCGAAAACGGCTGGCGGTCGTCCGCCTCGCCCGCGTCCCCGGTGCGCAGGGCGGCGTGGGCCAGCCCGGCGCGTCCGGCGGCACGGACCGCGGTGCCGTCCGGGGCGCGAAAAGCGAGGGCAGCCGCCATCCGCGCCAGCACCCCCGCATCCGCGTCGCCGGCGGCGGAAACGAAGCCCGCGATTCCGCTCACGCCACGGTCCGGACGCTCGTCATCATCTCCATCCGGAGGCGGCGCTGGCGCGAAGCGGAGTGGACAGCGCCTACCGCACCGGCGGGGGCGGCACGATCCACACGCGCGTCAGCAGGCCGAAAATGAGCAGGGCCAGCAGCACGCTGAAGACGATCATCACCATCCACATGCACCCCGTAAAGCCGCATCCGCCCGGCGGCGTGCGGTCGATCACCCCCACGGGCGTGTGCTGCGCCGCCTCGTCCCGCTCGCGCGGCTCCTCGCGTTCCGTCATCTATGCGGCGCCCAGTTCCTGGATCTGCTCGGATTCCACCACCCGCACGCCGCGCGGCTCGTCCTGCGCCAGGCGCACCATCGCCTGCGCCACCACGTGCGCATCCACGCCCCGGTACCGGCGCAGCGGCCCCACCAGCACCCGATTGAGGACGGGCGCCACCTTTTGCGCCAGCGCCTCGCCCGCGCGGTGCTCCTCGCGCTCGCCCATCAGCAGCGACGGGCGCAGCAGCGTCACGCCGGGGATGGTGGTGGCGCGCACGCCGTCCTCCGCCTCGCCCTTGGTGCGGCTGTAGAAGATGCGCGACCGGGCGTTCGCCCCGGACGAGCTGACCAGAAGATAGCGCACCGCGCCGCCGCGCGCCGCCAGTTCCGCGGCCTGCACCACGTAGTCGTGGTCCACGCGGCGAAACGCCTCCTGCGATCCGGCGGCGGCGATGGTGGTGCCCAGGCAGCAGAACACGTCGTCCACCGCGAACCACTCGGGATGGTCGGCCATGCGGTCCATGTCGGTCACGTGCTGCACCAGGCGCGGGTGCTCGCGGTCCAGCGCGCGCCGCCCCACGACGGTGACGCGGCCGTACGCGGGGCTGGCCAGCAGCAGATCGAGCACGTGGCCGCCCACCAGCCCGGTGGCGCCCAGCAGCAGCGCGGCGCGGGGCCGCGCGGCGGGGTTCGCGGTGATGGAGGTCAGTGGCTTCCGGGGGTGCGGGGTGGGCGGTTCCGGATTCCGGTCCGGGCATGGCCGCCGGTGTGCGCGGCGGCAGGGCAATGCTGCGCCGCGCCGGAGCCGGTGTCAAGCGCGCGCCGTTTTGAGGACGGCGCCGGGCGCGGTTCCAGGACGGCGATGAGCCCGTTCGAGGAAAGTGATGGGCGTGCGTTCGAGGTTGGTGATGAGCGCGGTTCGATGAGAGTGGATGGGCGGTGGATTGGCGGACAGTGATGAGCGCCGGATCGGAGCGCGCGCCAACGAGTTTGTCTCGGCGCCTGACGATCCTGAGCGGATGAATCCGCCGCTCAAACTACGCAAAGCCCCGACACCGGCCGCTGGCGCGTCCGGTTCGGGGCTTCAACTGCACGGGGCGCATGGGATCGCGTGTGAGTTCTCCCTCTCCGTGCGTCTGTTTGCACGGGGAGGGCCGGGGAGGGGCCTGCGAGGCGTGGGACGCGAGCCCAACCCTCCTCCGCACCGAACAAGCTCCCCCTCTCCCGCGGAGCGGGTGGAGGGGGCTGGGGGGAGGGGGCCTCTCCGAACGCGCCTCAACCGCGGACTCAGTCGGGACCGTGCTCCTGGCGATACCGATCGAGTTCCTCAACGCGGAGCCTGATGGCGTCCCTGCGTACGGCGCCCTCTTCGGGCGAGATCTTCATCAGACGCCAGGCGCGCTCGGCGCAGCTGTCCGAAACCAGCGAAAGGAGGTCGAGCAGATCTCCGCTGTAGCTGCGCGGGCCGCAGGCCGGGGCGGCGGCGAGTTCGGCGCCGGTAGCCGTCTCGAATCCCGTCAGATCGGGCATGGGGTTGAAGCCGAGGCCTTCCTCGCGCGCCCGGTCCGGCGGCAGGATCAGCGAGAACGCCGCGATCCACTCCTCGTCCGAAAACACTTTTTCATCGCGGATGGGCATCTCTGGAGCCGTCCGTGGTGGATGCTGGATCGCGCTCTTCCCGTCACCCGTGGGCGAGCGGGAGGCGCACGGTAAAGGTGGACCCGGCGCCCGGTGTGCTCACCACGGCGATGTCGCCTCCCAGCAGGCTGGCCAGCCGCCGCGCAATGCTCAGTCCCAGCCCGGTGCCACCCACCTTGCGGATCAGCGGGTGCTCCGCCTGCCAGAACGGGTCCCACACGCGCGGCATCTGCTCCGGGTCGATCCCGATCCCCGTATCCTCCACCTCCACCGCCACCCACGACGGCTCGCGCCACAGCGTCACCCGCACCTCGCCGGATTCGGTGAACTTCACCGCGTTGCTCAGCAGCGCGCGGATCAGGTCGCGCACGCGCCCCGGATCGGTTTCCGCCAGGCAGATCTCGTCACGCACCTCCATGGACAGCGCCAGCCCCTTGGCGGTGGCGCTCTTCTGCGCCTCGTCCACCAGCTCGGAAAGCACGCGGTCCAGCGGCACCCGCTCCAGCCGCACGCGCTCCTCGCCGGAGTCCAGCCGCGCGTAGCCCAGCACGTCTTCAATCATCCGCAGCAGCTGGCGGCCGTTGGTGCGAATGCGGTCCACCGGCCGGCGCTGCGGATCGGTCAGCGCGCCCAGTTCGCCGTCGTGCAGCAGGTCGGCGAACCCGGTGATGGCGTGCAGCGGCGTCTTGAGTTCGTGGCTCACCACGGCCAGAAAGTCCGTCTTGGCGGCGTTGGCGGCCTCGGCCTCCGCACGGGCGACGCGTTCGCGCAGCAGCAGCGATTCGCGCTCGGCGTCGGCGCGCAGCCGCTCGGTGACATCTTCGGCGATGCAGTACACACCGATGATGGCGCCCGCCACCAGGATGGGAACCAGCGTGAGCCGGAGCTCCACCCGCCGCCCGGAGCGGTGCACCAGGGCGGACTGCGCCACCTGCGGCTGCCCCGCCAGCGCCTCGGCGAACAGGGTGCGCATCTGCTCGCGGTCCGCGGGGACAAAGAGCGTCCAGAACTCGCGCGCGCGCAGATCGTCGGCATGGTGGCCGGTCAGCGACTCCGCGGCGGGGTTGGCCGTGCGCAGCGTTCCGTCCGGGTCGAACGAGCACACCGCGTCGGGGTTGTTCTCAAAGAGCGAGCGGTAGCGCTGGCGGCTTTCCTCATACCGCTCCGCCACTTCCTTGCGCTCGGTGAGGTCGCGGGTGATCTGCCCGAAGCCGATCAGCCGCCCCGACGCGTCGTGGATGGCGGTGAGCACCACGCTGGCCCACAGCCGCGACCCGTCCTTGCGCACCCGCCACGCCACCGTTTCGCAGCGGCCGTCGCGCGCCGCCGTGGCCAGGTCGCGGTCCGGCGTTCCGGATTCCGCTTCCTCCTGGGGAAAGAAGAGGGCGAACTCGCGGCCCAGCGCGTCGGCCTCGTCGTAGCCGAACATGCGCTCGGCGCCTTCGTTCCACGTCACCACGCGCCCCTCCGTGCTCAGCAGCAGGATGGCGTAGTCGGTAACGTTTTCCACCAGCAGGCGATACAGCTCGTCGCGCCCGGGCAGGGCGGGCGATGCGGTGGCGTGCGTTCGAAGGCGGTGCGGCATGGGCGGCGTAGGATCGTTTTCGCGGTCGGCCGGCGCGGGCACGCAGGGCGATGTTGGAGGGGCCTGACGGAAGTGCCGTGCCGCGACGGAACCCTTTCGCGCGCGGCGCGGCGCACGCACCTTGCGGGCTGGCCCGCCGCACGCGCCCGGGCTCCGGCGGATGTCGCCGGCTGGCGAACGCGCGAGGCGCCCCCGCACCAGGAACAAGAATGATCCGGCTGGGAATCACGGGAACGGACACGGACGTCGGCAAGACACTCATCGGCACCGTGCTGCTGGCGATGATGCGCAACCGCGGCCTGCGCGTGGCGGCCATGAAGCCTATCGAAACGGGCGTGAAAGCCGACGATCCGGCCAGCGACGCCGTCCTTCTGCGCGACGCCGCGGGGGAGAACGACCCGCTGGAGACGGTGCGCCCCATCCTGATGACGGAACCGCTGGCGCCCTGGGTGGCGTCGTCGCGCAGCGGCGGGCTGCTGGACCTGGGCGCGCTGGAAACGGCGTACGAGGCGCTCTGCAAGGACCGCGATGCCATCCTGGTGGAGGGCGCGGGCGGCCTTCTGGTTCCCGTCACGCGCGACCTGGCGTGGGACGGGCTGTTCGTGGGATGGGGGCTGGACCTGGTGGTGGTGGCCGGCAACCGCCTGGGCGCGCTCAACCACACGCTGCTCACCGTCCGCGCCGCGCACGACGCCGGGCTGCGGGTGCGCGGCGTGGTGCTGAACGCCATGGGGCCGGACCCGCGCGGCATCGCCATCAGCACCAACCTGGAGGCGCTTGAGGAGCTGCTGGACCCGGTGCCGGTGCTTCCCTTCCCCTGGATCCGCAAGGACCGCCCGATCGGGTACGCAGTGGAGATCGCGGAAGAAAACGGCTTCGCAACGCTGATCGCCTCGCGGGAACGGCAGTAGCATCCCGCTGGCCCGCCCCCGTCCGCCGCTCCCGTCCGGATGGGGAGCGGCGGCACCGCCTCGTTCCGCCGATGACGGAAAACGATCAGCGCGCGGGGGCCGGGCCGTACCCCTCCAGCACCGCCTCCACCTCGCCGCGCATCCACTCCGCCAGTGTCCCCTCGCGGTAGATCGCCCAGGTGACGAGCGCCCCGTTGTAGCTGTTCTGCACCGTCCGCCCCACCCCGTCCGGGTCGCAGTCTCCCAGTTCGCCGGCCGCCATCGCCTCCTCGATCAGCGCCGAGATTTCCACCAGCATCGCCCGCGCGTGCTGCAGGGCGAGCGCATGGAACTCGGGGTCCGTCAGGTCCATCTGCAGAAACGCCAGGTGGTTGGAGATCTCCTCCGGCGTCTGCACCGCGCCGGCGCCCTCCGCCAGCGCATCCAGCAGCGCGTTCAGCGGCGAGGCCGGAAAGCGTTCGCGTGCCCGGTCAAACAGCTCGGGGACGGAGCCGGCGCCGTGCCGCGCCACGGCCAGCAGCAGCTCGCGCCGGCCGCCGAACCGCTGCACCAGCGCCGCCGCGGACAGCCCCGCCTCGTCACCGACCTCCGCCAGCGTCAGGCGTGACGGGCCCACGCGGCCGATCACCCGGATGGCGGCGGCGACGATCTGCTCAGTGGATGCGCTGCGTGGACGTGCCATGCTTGACAGTTTCTGAATGAGTGTTCATTTATTCTGCTCGCCGGAACGTCGTACGTCACGCAGTGAGGATACGGATGGGAACGCTGGGGGGAAAGGTCGCCGTCGTTACGGGCGCCACGCGCGGCGCGGGGCTGGCGATCGCGCGGGTGCTGGGGGAGCAGGGCGCGACGGTGTACGTCACCGGACGCACCACGCGCGGCGGACGGGCACCGGATGGCATGCCGGGTTCGGTGGAGGACGCGGCGGAGGCGGTTTCTCAAGCGGGCGGTGTCGGGATCGGTGTGCGCTGCGACCACACGGTGGAGGCGGACATCCAGGCGCTGTTCGCGCGCGTCCGGCGGGAACAGGGCGGGCTGGACCTGCTGGTGAACAACGCGTGGGGCGGATACGAGGGCGCCGCGTCGGGGCTGCCGATGGAGCCGTTCTGGACGCTTCCATCGTCGTGGGACGGCATGTTCGTCGCCGGGGTGCGCGCCGCGTTCGATTCCAGCCGCCACGCCGCGCCCCTGCTGGTGGAACGCGGCCGCGGGCTGATCGTGAACACCATCGCCTGGGCGCACGGCGAGTACCTGCGGCACCTGTACTACGACGTGGCCAAGAGCGCGCTGGCGCGGATGGCGTACGGCATGGCGTGGGAGCTTCGGCCGCACGGCGTGGCCGCGGTCGCGCTCGCCCCCGGGTGGATGCGCACCGAGCGCGTGATGGCGGCTCATGATGCGGCACCGTTCAACCTGGACGCCACCGAGTCGCCCGCGTACCTGGGCCGCGCCGTCGCCGCGCTCGTGGCGGATACGGATGTGCTGCGCTGGTCCGGGCAGCTGCTGACCGCCGGCGATCTGGCGCGCGAGTACGGCTTCACGGACGTGGACGGACGCCAGCCGGAACCGTTCCGCATTCCGGCCGGCGTGTAGCACGGAATGGAAGATGCGGCGCGTCCGCTCTGTCCGAAACGCCCCGCTCACGACGTTTGTCGCTGGTGCAGTTCATCCGCCCCGGGAACACGAGGTCCGCATGCGCCTGATTCGTGGGATTGATCGCGGCATTTCAGCAGATCGGAACCCGCCGTTCCGTCGCCCGTGCTGGCTCGCCGCCTCCGCCTTGATGCTGGCCGCGTGCGCGGGGGATGGCGTCACGGCGCCGGAACTGAGCCCCGCCCCGGCCGGGAAACCGGTTGTGATTCGTCTGGACGGCGGGAATGGCCCGGGCATCCCCGCCAACGAGCCGATCGTCTTCATCGTGAACGGCCAGCGCGTGACCGGTGACGTATTCCGGATGATCGACGCATCCCGGATCGATTCCATCGAGCTGCGCAGGAAAGGCGCGGACCGGCCGGAGAACGAGGTCCACATCACACTTCGCCCGCCACCGCGGTGACGGACGGCGGAAACGACATCTGAATGCGGCGGGGCACTCCAGGTGCTTCGCCGCGTTCTCGTCTGGCGCCACCGTGTGACCGGGAACGACCGCCCGTTGACACACACCGCACCTTGGCACATTATAGGGGGGAGGGGTATACGAGAAGGGCGGTTCTGAATGAACATCGTCGGGGAGTTTGGATGACGAACACGCGAGGCAGTGACTCGACCCATGATGACGGAAGCGGCGTAACGCAGCCCGTCGTGCAGCTTTCGATGAAGCCGCGGGCGGACGCGGCGCCATCTGGAGAACGCCTTGAGCTTCCGATTACGGGAATGACCTGCGCGGCGTGCGCGCGCCGTGTGGAAACGAAGCTGAGCCGCGCGCCGGGCGTGCACCGCGCGGGCGTAAACTTCGCGACCGGCCGCGCCACGGTGGAGTACGATCCCGCCGCGACCGGCCTGCCGTCGCTGATTCACGTCGTACAGAACACGGGCTACGGCGCGGCGGGAAGCGCACGCGCCGTCCTCCCCGTTTCCGCCGCCGCCGCGCTGGATGACGGTCGCCTGACGGCCGTCCGCGCCCTGCCCGGCGTGGTGACGGCCGAGGCGGACGCCGGTTCGCTGCGGATCGACTACCTGGACGGCGTCACGGACGAGCGAGCGCTCCGTGACGCCGTTCGTGCGCTCGGCATTCCGCTTGGCGACACCGCGGCGACGGACGACGCGGAGCCGGTGGACGTGGAGGCCGAGAACCGCGCGGCGGAGTATCGCGAGACGCGGCGCAAGTTCTGGGTCGCGGCGATCCTTTCGCTCCCCGTGCTGGTGCTGGCCATGTCGCACGGACGCATTCCGTGGCTGGCGTTCCGTGGCGTGGAATGGGTGCAGATGCTGCTCGCCACGCCGGTGGTGCTGTACGCCGGCGGGCAGTTCTACCGCGGTGCCTGGGCCGCGCTGCGCCATCGCGCGGCGGACATGAACACCCTGATCGCGACAGGAACGGGCACGGCGTACCTCTACTCCGTTGCCGCCACCGTGCGGCCGGACTGGTTCGCCAGCGACGCGCACGGCGGAATGGCGGGAATGGGCGGCGCGCCCGTGTACTTCGAGGCCGCGGCCGTCATCATCGCGCTCATCCTGCTCGGGAGGATGCTGGAGGCGCGCGCCAAGGGCCGCACAGGAGACGCCATCCGCCGGCTGATGGGGCTGCAGCCGCGCACCGCCCGCGTGCTGCGCGACGGTACGGAAACCGACATCCCGCTCGCCGACGTGCGCGTGGGCGACCTCATCGTGGTGCGCCCGGGCGAAAAGATCGCGGTGGACGGGCAGGTGGCCGCCGGCGCATCCGCCGTGGACGAATCGATGCTGACCGGCGAGAGCCTGCCGGTGGAAAAGGCGCCGGGCGACGAGGTGTTCGGCGGCACCCTGAACCGGACAGGTTCGTTCCGCTTCACCGCCACGCGCGTGGGGCGCGACACCGCGCTGCAGCGCATCGTCCGCATGGTGCAGGACGCGCAGGGTTCGCGCGCGCCCATCGCCCGGATGGCGGATGTCATCAGCGGCGTGTTCACCCCGGTGGTGATCAGCATCGCCATCGCGACATTCGTGGGGTGGTTCCTGCTGGCGCCAGACGATACGCGCTTTACCGATGCGCTGGTGGCGTTCGTGTCCGTGCTCATCATCGCGTGCCCGTGCGCACTGGGGCTGGCCACGCCCACGGCCATCATGGTGGGCACCGGCAAGGGCGCGGAGCACGGCGTGCTGATCAAGGGCGGCGAAAGCCTGGAAACGGCGCACCGCTTGGACACCATCATCCTCGACAAGACGGGAACCATCACCGAGGGCCGCCCCGCGCTCACGGACGTCGTTGTCACCGAAGGGGTTGCGGAAGATGAACTGCTGGGGTGGATCGCCAGCGCGGAGCGCGGCAGCGAGCACCCGCTGGGCGAGGCCATCGTGCGCGGCGCGCGCGACCGCGGGCTGACACTGACGGATGCAGCCTCGTTTTCCGCCCTGGCCGGGCACGGCATCGAGGCGACGGTGGATGGGCGCGCGCTGCTGCTGGGCAATGCGCGGCTGATGGCGGATCGCGGCATTGCACTCGGTGATCTGGCGACACGCGCGGACGCGATCGCAGGCGAGGGCCGCACGCCCATGTTCGCCGCGGTGGACTGGCGCGCGGCGGGGCTGGTGGCGGTCGCGGACCCGGTGAAGGCCGAATCGAAAGCCGCCATCGCCGCGCTGCGCCGCATGGGGCTGCGCGTGGTGATGATCACCGGCGACAACCGGCGCACGGCCGAGGCGGTGGCGCGCGAGGTGGGCGTGGACGACGTGCTGGCCGAGGTGCTGCCGGACGGCAAGGCGCGCGAGGTCAAGCGGTTGCAGGACGCCGGGCGCCGCGTGGGCATGGTGGGCGACGGCATCAACGACGCGCCGGCGCTGGCGCAGGCGGACGTGGGAATCGCCATCGGCACGGGGACGGACGTAGCGATGGAGGCCAGCGACATCACGCTCATGCGCGGCGATCTGGGCGGCGTGGCGAGCGCCATCCAGCTTTCTCGCGCCACCATCCGCACGGTGAAGCAGAACCTGTTCTGGGCGTTCGTCTACAACGTGATCGGCATTCCGATCGCGGCGGGACTGCTGTATCCCGTCACCGGGTGGCTGCTTTCGCCGGTGCTGGCGAGCGTGGCGATGTCGCTGTCCAGCGTGAGCGTGGTGGGCAATTCGCTGCGCCTGCGCGGGTGGAAGCCGGCACGGGTGTGACGCCCGCGGCTGGCGGTGGCTTCAGGGCGGCCCCCACCGGGCTCGTACGACTCGCCAACCTCCCCCAAAAAAAGACTGGGGGAGGTTGGGGCGGGCGGAAGGTTCGGCGCGAGCCGGAAGGTGCCGGGCGTGAGCGGGGTGCCTTGAGCGAATGAATCCGCCGCTCTGACAGCGGGAACCCCCGACACGGCGCTATTCGCGCCCCGTTCGGGGCTTCAACTGCATCAGCGATGGCGGCCCGCGACACAGCCTGACCGCGCTGAGGTGTCTCTTTCTGCTGCGACAAAAGGGGAGAAGGGGGCTCTCCCTGAACGGTACGGTCCTGAATCAGACTGTTGTACTTTCGAGTAACCTGCGGAGGGTGTGATGGATACGACGGAAATCGCCGTCTTGACTGGCGGAATCGTGCTGATCGCGCTGGTGCTGTGGTACTTTCTGGGCGAGCGGCAGGCGGTCGCGGCTACGGATACCGGCGGCGTGCAGGAGGTGGACATCACCGTCCATGGCGGATATTCACCGTCCGTCGTCACCGTGCGGCAGGGACGGCCGGTGCGCCTGAACTTCTTTCGCGACGAGACCAGTTCGTGCAGCGAGCAGGTGATTCTGGGCGACTTCGGCATTGCGCGCGACCTGCCCGCACACCAGACGACCGCGGTGGAGTTCACGCCCGACCGCGCCGGGGAGTTCACCTGGACGTGCGGGATGAACATGCTGCGCGGCAAGCTGATCGTGCAGCCCGCCTGACCAAGGCGGCGGATCGCCGGATGGCCGGAAACGAGGCCCGCGATTCATCCGGAATCGCGGGCCTTTGCCGTTCCCGGCGGTATGCGGCGGATGCGGAGCGCGCGGCGGTGGGGTGAAGGAGACGCGGCCCCGTCCGTGCGTACGGGGGCCGCGTCCACCCTGCCCCGCACCCGCGATGCACCCGCCCATGCGGCTGAACGAGCTTGCGCGCGAGTACGAAAATCAGCGCTACCCGCCCATGCGCCGGCTGGATCTGCAGGGCGAGGGGCCCGACACCGCGCGGCAGAAGGCGCTGCGGTGGATTCAGAGCTACGCGCACGAGCAGCCCGGCGCCGACCTGCTGCTGATCGTGGAGCGCGCCCGCCGCGTGGGCGGACGCAGCGGCCCCATCCGCGCCTCCATCGAAAAGCTGCTGGGCGAACTTCAGGGCGGCCTGGTGGACTGGTGGCAGCCGTTTGCCGAAGGCAGCCTGGCCGTGCGCGTGGCGGCCGATCCGCGCCGCTGGGGCAAGGCGCCGCCCGTCCCCGACGATCCCAGCGAGGGCCGCAGCGACGAAACCGCTGGCCGCGCCTATCTGCATCCCGAAGCCGACATCCCCGAGCCGCTCATTTACATCGCGCGGCGCGCGGCGGAGTTGCGGCGCACGCGCGAAAGCCAGCCGGTGGGCGTAAGCGAGGTGGTGCTGCGAGAGGTGTGGATCGAGGCGCAGGCCGCCGCGTTCACCGAGCGCATCACCTGGGAGGCGGCCTTGCGGGCCATTCTGGCGCACGAAGAACGGGCCATGCTGGAGTCATACGACCGCGACTGACGCGCGCGCCTCTGGACAGCGCGCCCCGCGTGCCCCATCCATTCCCATCCACCGCCCCATCGTTTTCTCCGCCGCACCGTACCCGATTCTCATGACCGACGCGCAGGGCGTTCCGCCCATCGTTCCCGGACCCACCCCGCCCGGATCGCAGAAAAAGGGGTGCCTCAAGGCCGCCGGCATCGGCTGCGGCGCGCTGGTGCTGATCGGCATCCTCTTTGTGGTGGGTGTGATGATCTTCTTCAACCGCAACAAGGAAGGAATGACGCGGGGAGGAGAGGAGGGCGCGCAGTTCGGCAGCACGACGGACGAGGCGGGGTGCGTGGCCGAGGCACGGAAGCGCGCGGCGGGGGTTTCGGGGATCAAGGAGGGGATGATCCTGGGCACATTCACCCGCGTCTGCCTGGAATACAGCCAGAGCACGCCCGGCTTCTGCACCGGCGTCCCCGCGCCCACCTCCATCGGCGAAACCAAGGTGTGGCACAACAAGGTGTGCGCGAACGACGCCACCTGCCCCGGCGTGATGAGTGTGGTGCAGCCGTACTGCGCGGCGGGCGCGCCCAAGCGGCTGCAGCGCACCGGCGCCCCGCCCGCGGCGACGGGCCCGCAATCCCCCGTGCCCGACTCCGGCACCTTCTGAGCGGCGCGGCAACGGCGGGAAAGATGGCGCGCGGAGCCGCTGGCCGGCGCCCGCGCTGAGTTCATCCGCATTTTTTAAGGAGGACACCCTTCGGTTTCCGGGGATGACGATCGTCGCGTTCGTGACTGATCGTCATCCATCCGCATCCCACGACCCGTCATCCGCCGCACGGATCGATGCGGATGTGCACGGTAGCCGGCCGACGCTCCACCCGCCGCGCGTCTGTTTGCGGCCTCCGCCTTTCACGACACAGCCGGCCCCGCGCAGAGGCAGGCCTTTACTGATCGCGATCAGGTGGCGTGTCGCCAGGTGACCGTAGTGTTCGCACGAACAACGGCGCGCGGTGCCGCTGGCCGGCGCCCGCGCTGAGTTCATCCGCATTTTTTGGAGAGGATACCTTTCGGTTTCCGGGGATGACGATCGTCGCGTTCGTGGCTGATCGTCATCCATCCGCATCCCGAAACACGCTATCCGCCACACGGATCGATGCGGATGTGCACCGCGGCCGGCCGACGCTCCACCCGCCGCGCGTCTTTTATCAGATTACGCCGTTCACGACACAGCCGGCCCCGCGAGATGGCAGGCTCTCACGGATCGCGATCAGGTGGTGTGTCGCCAGGCCATACGGCGCGAACGACAGAGGGAGGCGAAGCACCCGGCTTCGCCTCCCTCCGTTTCGTGCGATGCAGACGAACCGTGCGGAGCGCCTACTCCGGCCGGAGGGAGAACGGGGTGAAGTCCGTCGCGCGATCGAAGTAGTCTTCGTGCTCCGCCCGCTTGAGCGCGGCAACCAGGCGGTACGTGGCGGGAAGGGCAATGATCTCCCACACGACCTTGAGGACGTAGTTGGTCGCCATCACCACCAGCACGTCGCGGGTGGCCCACACGCCCAGGAACGCGACGGGATAGAAGATGGCGCTGTCCACCACCGCCCCCAGCGCGGTGGAGCCGATGGCGCGCCACCACAGGTGCCGCCCGTCCGTGGCCACCTTCATCCGCGCCAGCACGTACGAGTTGGCGAACTCCCCCGTCCAGAACGCGGCCAGCGACGCCAGCACGATGCGCGGCGTGCTGCCGAACACCGACTCCAGCGCCGCCTGCCCCGCAAACCCCTGCGCCGGCGGGAGCTTGAGGACGACCACGGACATCAGGCTGGCGAAGGCGAGCGCGCCGAAGCCGGTCCACACCACGCGGCGGGCACGCGCGTAGCCGTACACCTCGGTAAGGACGTCGCCGAACAGGTACGAGATGGGAAAGAAGAGGATTCCCGCGCCGAAGGTGAATCCCCAAAGCTCGCAGATCTTGCCTGGGCCGATGAGGTTGCTGCACAGCAGCACCGTCACGAAGGTCGCGGTGATGAAGTCGTAGTAGCGAAACTGGCGCTGGGCGGCGGGCTGCATGGGCGGATGCGGGCGGGTGGGATGGAGAGGATGACACACCTCGCGGGCGCGGCGGATCAACAGTATCGTCCCCGCGCGCCGCCTGTCGAGACCGCGCGCATCCTGTCCCGATCACGCCACCCGGTGCGTTGATTCCGCGCTCTCGCCGTCCCGCCGAAACTCACCGATCCCGCCACATCCGGAGCCGCGCATGCGCATCACCCCATCCCTCCTCCCTGCCGCCCTTCTGCTCACGCTCGCCGCGTGCGGCGCCAGCATGGAAGCGGCGCCGCCGGCCTCCGGTCCATTGATGCTCGAGGAACTCACCGTGCAGCCCCGGGGCGCGCAGCAGCGGCAGGTGGCGCAGCAGGCGGGGCTGTCGCTGGTGGCCAACGACCTGCCCGCGGTGGCGCGCACGGCGGACAGCATGGCGACGGCGCTGGGCGGATTCGTGGAAACGTCGGAGATGCGCGGAGATGACGGATTGCGGATGGTGCTGCGCGTGCCCGCCCCGTCGCTGGATGCCGCGCTGGACCGGCTGGCGTCCATGGGGCGCGTCCGGCAGCGCTCCATCCGCAGGCAGGACGTGACGGCGCAGGCCACGGACCTGGATGCGCGGCTGACCAACCTGCGCACGCTGCGCGACCGGCTGCGCGCGCACCTGTCGCAGAGCTCGGCGGTGGGCGACCTGATCCAGGTGGAGCGCGAACTGGCGCGGGTGCAGGGGGAGATCGACGCGCTGGAGGCGGCGCAGCGCGGGCTGCAGGGGCGCGTGGCGCTGTCGGGAATTCAGCTGGATGCGGAGCGGCCGCAGGTGCTGGGACCGCTGGGGCTGCTGCTGACCGGCGTGGCGTCGCTGATTGGAAAGCTGTTCGTGATCCGCTGACCGCGGTCAGGCGCCGCGCGCGAGCACGGCGGCGCCGGTGGATGCGGAGGCGTGCACGCGGCCGGCCTCCAGCGCCGCCCGCACCACCTGCTCGCGGTTGATGACGCGCCGCAGGCTGATGCGGCGCACCCCACCGTCGGTGAGCACCAGCCGCAGTTCGGTGCCGGATGCTTCCACGCGCAGCACGTCACGCCACCGCGCGTGCACGCGGCGAAGGCGGCCCAGGCGCAGATCCAGCCCGTCGCCGGTGATGCGCAGGGCGCGGTGGCGCCGGGCCAGCGCGTCCAGCCGCGGCTGCATGAACGCGATTCCCGCCGCGACGAGGGATGGGCTGATGATCTTGCCCCCGCCGCTCACCCCCAGGTACCAGTCCAGAAGGAGCACCGCGCCGGCGAACAGGCTCACCCAGTTCCGGCCATGCGCGCGCTCTTCCCTGCGCTTGCGGAACCGCTGCCGCGCCTCGCGCACGATGACGACGGCGAGCGCCGCGCCGGCCGCGCACTCTACCGCGAACAGCAGCGCCGTACCGGGCGTGCGCACGGGAAGCTGGCCGGCCGCCGCCCCCAGCACGCCGACCGCCGCGGCCATGTGGCCCACCAGTTCCGCCGCGCCGGCAACGGACTGCGCCCGGTCCTGAATGGGAATGATCTGCTCGTTCATGCGGATGGCGGCGGGAGACGCGCGGCGGGGATTCGGCAATGTGCCGCCATCCGCGCCCGTGCGGAAGAGCGATGTCGGCGGATGACGAGGTCTGGGCTGCATCGGGTCAGACGCCACCGGCGTCGTCCTGAGGAGGCGCCCAAGGCACCCGCTCCCGCCGCATACTCTGGCGCCGACGAAGGATCTGCTCTCCCCGCGAGAACGGGCGTGCGTGTCGCGGCGTTGGCTCGGCAGGACGGCAGATCCTTCGGTCGCGCGGGGTTCGGCGTGATGGAGAGGCCGGCGCACGCTCTCTCAGGATGACGCCTTGGGGCGGGATTTGGCGGGGCGCGGGGCGTGGTGAAGCGCGTCCGCGGGCCCGTCGTTGAACCGGCGCGGCGGGGGTGTTAGATTGCAGGGTTGAAACACAAACTCGTACAACGATTTCCATGAGCGGCACGTTGAGCGAAGAGGTCCGCCGGCGGCGGACCTTTGCCATTATCAGCCACCCCGACGCGGGCAAGACCACCCTCACCGAAAAGCTCCTTCTGTACGGAGGCGCGATTCACCTGGCGGGGAGCGTCAAGGCACGCCGCGCGGCGCGGCACGCCACCTCGGACTGGATGCAGATGGAGCAGGAGCGCGGCATTTCCGTGACCTCCAGCGTCCTGCAGTTCGAGTACCTGGGCAAGTCCATCAACCTGCTGGACACCCCTGGCCACCAGGACTTCAGCGAAGACACCTACCGCACCCTGATGGCCGCGGACAGCGCCGTCATGCTGCTGGACAACCGCAAGGGCGTCGAGGAGCAGACGCGCAAGCTGTTTGAGGTGTGCCGGCTGCGGAAGACGCCCGTGTTCACCTTCGTCAACAAGTGCGACCGGCCGGGCGCGCCGGTGCTGCAGCTGATTGACGACGTGGAGCGCGAGCTGGGGATGAAGTGCTATCCCATGATGTGGCCCATCCTGGACGGCGACCGCTTCCTGGGCGTGTACGACCGCGTGGACGAGCGCGTCTACCTGTTCGAGCGCGGCGAGGACCACGGCAGCAGCCGCGTGGAAACGCACGAGGGCGCGCTGACCGACGACCACATCCTGGCCGCCATCCCCGAACGCGCCATCAGCCAGCTTCTGGAAGATCTGGAGCTGCTGGAGATGGCGGGCGCGGAGTTCAGCGAAGAAGCGTTCCTGGCGGGAGAAGTGTCGCCCGTGTTCTTCGGGAGCGCGCTGACCAACTTCGGGCTGGAGCCGTTTCTGCGCCGCTTCCTGCAACTGGCGCCGGCGCCCGGCCCCCGGCAGGCCGACACGCGCATGGTGGAGCCGGAGGAAACGTCGTTCACGGGATTCGTGTTCAAGATCCAGGCGAACATGGACCCCAAGCACCGCGACCGCATCGCCTTCGTGCGGGTGTGCTCCGGCCGGTTCGAGGCGGGAATGCAGGTAAAGCACATCCGCAGCGGCAAGCCCATTCGCCTGGCCAGCCCCACGCAGTTCATGGCGCGCGAGCGGACGCTGATTGAAGAAGCGTGGCCGGGCGACGTGATCGGCATTCACGACCGCGGCAACCTGCGCATCGGCGACACGCTGTCGGCGGACGGCGACCTGGAGTTCGGGGGGATTCCGCGCTTCAGCCCGGAGCACTTCGCGCGCATCGTCATCGGCGATCCCATGAAGCGCAAGCAGCTGGATACGGGGCTGCAGCAGCTCTCGGAAGAGGGCGCGGCGCAGGTGTTCTACGCCGAGTCGCTCACCGGCCCGGCGCCCATCGTGGGCGCCGTGGGCAAGCTGCAGTTCGACGTGCTGCTGCACCGGCTGGAGCACGAGTACAACGTGCGCGCCCGGCTGGAGCACATGTCGTACACGGGCGCGCGCTGGGTGGATGGACCCATCCGCGAGATCGAGCGGCTGGCGCACGGACACGGCCGCATGCTGGTGTACGACGCCAAGCAGAAGCCGCTGGTCCTGTTCGACAGCGAGTGGACCATGCGCACCACGGTGGATCGCGAAAAGGACCTCGTCTTCTACGACGTCGCCCCCTGATCCACGCTGGATGACTGAAACAGAAAGCCCCGCCGGGAAGGCGGGGCTTTCTGTTTTTCGGTAGATGACGATCGCCAGCGGCTGACGATCCCGCGGTCGATCGACCTTTCAGGCGGATGACAGATGATGATCTCCAGCCGACATCGATGCTGCTCCAGCGGATGATCGATGATGTCTTCAGCGGATGACCATCAAGCGCTCACTCCCCGCGCAGTTCGGCGAGCCAGGCGGGCGGCCCCGATCCGTGCGCGGCGTGCAGCGCGGCGATGGCGTCGAGCAGTTCGGCGCGGGCGTCGTGGTGGCGGGCCTGGTCGATGCCGTCCAGCAGCGTGTCGACCGCCGAGCCGTACGGGGAGGGTGCGCGCGCGGGCACGGCCGCGTCGCCGCCGGGCCCGGCTTCCAGGTACCAGAGCGCGATCTTGCGGCGCACGCGCGGGTGCGGCGTCGTTTCGGCGCCGATGAACTTCTGCAGCGTGGTGCGTCCCAGCCCCAGCATTGTCGCCACCTGGCGCAGCGAAGTGCGCTCGGATTCATCCCGCGCAAACTCCCTGAGCACCTCCAGCGGCACAGCCCGATGGTCCATCGCTCCTGCCCATTCCGGCGGACGGGCGGGAGTGGCTCATTCGGCCCCTTCTGCCCGTACGGATACGACGGCACGAACGGCTTCCATGGCCCTTGTTGACCGTTCGTAAAGTCCGTCTTCTTTGTCCACTTCTTGCTCCGGATGGTAAACGAACCAAAGAGATCCCGCAACCCCGCTCCCCCTTCCCGACACAGGCGCAAAGCCAAGCATCCGCCTGCCATCCGTACTGACGATGGCGGTTTCCGGTACGCCGAAAACGGTACAGAACCGACCTCCCGCAAGGATGCGGTCCCGCAGAAAAGTTACGAAAAAAGAGCAGGAGGATCGGCATCGATCCTCCTGCTCCAAGCCCTTCTCCGCGCCTCTGCTGCTCTGCGTGAGACCGGCCGTTTTCTGCGGTTCCCCCCGCGACCTCCGCGTCCTCCGCGACCCCCGCGTGAGGGCAGTTCACCCAGCCATCATTCCGCGCGCGGCTGTCCGAAAACGCGCGGCGCCAGGCAGGTGACCCGCGCGGGCCCCGGCTGCAGCACCAGCATGTCGACCACGAGCGTAACGCCGGGCACCAACCCCGCGTTGGCCAGCGAGCACTGCAGCGCGCCAAAGCCCTGCACCGCGCCGTGAAGCTGCACTTGGCCGTCCCTGACCATGGGGCGTACCTTTCCCGCGCCGATGGAGGGCTCCGCGGCCATGCGCGCCTCCACCTCGCGCGCGATGGTGGTGTCCTGCACGGTGCGCTCGGCCACCTGCGCCGGCGTTGGCGCGGAGGCCGATCCGCCGCCCAGCACGCTGCACCCCGCGCACAGGAGCGCGGCCAGAACCGTGGTGCCCATCCCGAACCGCGTACGCCGCATCGACACACTCCCCGGGAAACTTTCCGTGCGCCTGCCCCGTCCAATGGGGGCCCGCGCCGCTTCGCGGGCCGAATTTCGCAATCGACAGGCCAGCCGCCGCGAACGCCTCGCCGCAACCGCCGTACAGAGGGACATGCGCACCTATCTGCAGACCACCCGCACGCACACCTACACGCTGCTGTTCGCGCTCCCGCTCCTCGTTCTGTACGAGGTGGGCGCCGCGCTTACGGCCACGGACCGCGGCGGGATGCGCAACGGCGCCGACGTGCTGCTGCGCACCCTGCTGGCCGCGGGCGGCGTGAGCGGGACGCTGGCCTTTACCGCCGCGCTGGCGATCGGCGGCGCCATCCTGATCGCGATGGAGCAGCGGAAGAAGCGCGTCGCCATCCGCCCCTCGTTCTTTGCGGGGATGATGGCGGAAAGCGCCGTGTACGCGCTGGCGTTCGGGGTCGTGGTTTCCACCGCGACGCAGGCGCTGCTGGGCGGCTTCGTGCGGATGGCGGCGGACGGGGGACTGGCGTCTCTCCCCCGCGCGCAGGGAATCGTGCTTTCGCTGGGCGCCGGCATCTACGAGGAACTGCTCTTTCGCGTCCTGCTCACCGGCGGGCTGCTGGCCCTGCTTCCCGCGCTGGGCATGCGCCGCTCCACCGCCGCGCCGGTCGCCGTCATCGCCTCGGCGTTCCTGTTCAGCGCCTTTCACTACATCGGCCCGTACGCGTACCCGCTGGAGCTGGGCAGCTTCACCTTCCGGCTGATCGCGGGGCTGGCGTTCAGCGCGCTGTACGTGTGGCGCGGCTTTGGGATCGCGGCGTGGACGCACGCGCTGTACGACGTGTTTCTGGTACTGGCCGGCGCCGGGTGACGCTACCGGGGGCAGGCGCGCGGTGCTAGCTTGCACGGCACCAGCAACCCGGGAGACGCGGTGAGCCTGACCGAAACGCAGTTCTACACCGAACGTGAAGCGCGCGACCTGAACCGCGCCGTGGAGCAGCTTCGCGGCGGGCGCGAAACCGTGCTGCGCGACTGGATCGAGCGGGTACGCGCCAACCAGGCCATGGCCACGGGCCAGGCCATGGCCGAGCCGCTGCTGCTGGACCACGTGCCGCAGCTGTTCGACGCCATTCTGGACCGGCTGGAGATCAACCGGTCGCGCGAGGACGCGGAGCAGTTCGCCACGGTGCACGGCTTCATGCGGCGGCTCAGCGGCTACAACATCGCCGAAACGGTGCTGGAGCTGCTGATGTTCCGCCGCGCCATCTGGGCGCACCTGACGGCGGTGGGCGCGCAGGTGGAGGGCGCCTACGCCGCGATGGAGCAGATCGACGGGATGGTGGACCGCGCCATTCTGTCGTCCCTTACGGCCTACCTGGATCCGCAGGCGGCCATGCTGGAGCGGGAGGGCGGCGAGCCCGGCACGGACCCGGACGGGGCCTCGCAGGGTACATCCCCGCCCGCCATTCCGGCCTGACGACATCAGACGCACCCCGGTTGATTGATGAAGCACGCATTCTTTTCTGGCGCGGCCCTGCTGGCCGCGGCGCTGCTGGCCGCCTGCGACGGCGGCGGCGGCACCGGCGGCAGCCGCCTGAGCCCCGCGGAGGTGGCCGGCGTGTACCAGGTGTGCGACCTGGCCTTCACCCCGTCCAACGCCATCCTGCCGGCGGCGGAGCTGCTGCGCACGGTGGTTGACACCACGCCCTCCGCCGGGCGGCCGGAGCCCACGCTGGCGCTGGCCCTCAACGGCGGCTACGACCTGGTGTACACCCGGCAGAGCGACAACTTTCTGCAGCAGCTGCGCGGAAGCGTGAGCTACGGGCAGGATGTCATCGGGCTGGAGCTTTCCAGCGGCGCCATTCCGGCGGAGCTGCTGCTGCCCCGCGTGCTGAGCCTGCGCTTCAGCAGCACCGGCGGGCAGCGGCTTACGGCCGGCGCGGGCGACAACTTTCCCTACGCCGTTTCCCGCGCGGACTACGCGCGCGCGGCCGGGGTGAGCGAGGAAGGGCTGCAGAACACCATCAACGGTTCGCTGCGGATCTCGCTGAGCACGGGCGGCTGCGGAGCGTAGGAGAACGGCGGTGCCCAGGACCCCAGTGCCCAGTGCCCAGGATTCCGGCACTGGGCACTTGTCACACGGGACCTGGGGACCTGGTACCGCGGACCGGGCACTTGTCACTGAGCACCTGGTACCGGGCACCTGGTACTGCGGGCTGGGCACTATCTTTTCACCGCCTGTTCTGAGAGATCCACACAGGAGCGGTACTCGGTTGGCAAGCAGAGGGATGGGAATGCTCGCCGCGCTGGCGGCGGCGGTGCTGGCGGCGGCTCCCGCGCGCGCGCAGGAGCCCGCGCCCGAGGCGTGGAACTCCGGCCGCGCGATGGAGCTGGTGGGGCGCGCCCGCGACCGCCGGCAGCAGACGCAGGCCGACACCGGCATGGTGGACTACCAGGCCGACGCGCGGGGCTACATCTACTTCTACCTGGACCGGCGCGACACCGGCGAGCGCACCCTGGTAAAGACGGACCAGGTGGCGCTGGAGGTGCTGTGGGCCGCGCCCAACCTGGCCAAGCAGCGCATCATCGGGCTGCGCGACCGGCGCGACCTGCCCACCAACATCCAGTACCACCAGGATCACCTGTCCGTGGTGCAGGACAACTTCGGCGACCTGATCCGCCTGGGCGACGGCGACGAGGTGCGCGACGTGCTGCACCCCGCGGCCGGCGCCGCGCCCTCCATCTACGACTACCGGCTGGCGGACAGCAGCAGCATCCGCCTTCCCGGCGTGGCGGAGCCGGTGCGCGTGTACAAGCTGGAGGTGCGCCCGCGCGATCCGTCCGTTCCGGCGCTGGTGGGCGCGGTGTACGTGGACCGCCGAGCGGGCGACATCGTGCGGATGGACTTTACCTTCACGCCGTCGTCGTACGTGGACCGGCAGCTGGACTTCATCAACATCCGCATGGAAAACGGCCTGTACAAGGGCCGGTTCTGGCTCCCCATTCAGCAGCAGGTGGAAATCCGCCGCCAGCTTCCCGAGCTGGGCCTTCCCGCGGGCGGCATGATCCGCGGGACGATGCGCATCTCCAACTACCGCTTCAACCAGGGGCTTTCCCCCTCCCTGTTCCGCGGGCGGCGCGTAGTGAGCGTGCCCCAGGCGCAGCGCGAGGCGTTCGCCTTTGAGGAAGGGATTGACGCGGAGCTGCGCGAGGCGGGGCTCAGCCCGGCCACGGAGCTGGGCGAGGTGCGCGAGCAGGCGGCCGAACTGCTGGGCCGTCGCCTGCTGAGCGGGCTTCCCGGCAGCCGGGTGGACCTGGCCGGGGCGACGCGGACGCTGCGCTACAACCGCGCGGAGGGGCTGGCCCTCTCCGCCGGCTACCGCGTCACGCCGGCGGAGCGCACGTCGCTGGCCCTGCGCGCCGGCATCGCGACGGCGACGATGAGGCCGTTCGCCGAGGCGGAGGCGTGGCGGGGCGCGCTGGGCGACCGCATCGGCATCGGCGGATACTTTCGGCAGCCGCGCGACGTGGGGTACGCGCCGGTGATCAGCGGGGCGATGAACTCGCTGTCCGCGCTGCTGGCGGGGAGCGACTACAGCGATCCGTATTACGCCAGCGGCGGCGAACTGCGGGCGGAACGTCCCTTGGGTGGATGGACCGCGTCCGCCGCGGTGCGGGTGGAAAAGCACGAGCAGGCGCGGCTGGCCTCGGACTTCAGCGTGTTCGGCGGATCGTTCCGCCCCGTTCCCCGGATCGCGGAAGGGACGCTGACGGGCGGCACCCTTTCCCTCCGCCGCGAGGCGCCGGAACTGGTGGCGCGCGGGCTGTCGCTGGGAGTCACGGTGGATGGCGGCGTGCTGGACACCGACTTCTATCAAAAAGACGCCGCCTTCGTGCGCCCGCGCGTGGACGCGGCGTACACGCTGCGGCATCCGCGGAATGGTGAACTCCTGCTGGAGGCTTCCACCGGCGCGGCGCTGGGCGGGGTGCCGCTCCAGGCGGAGTGGCGCATCGGCGGGCGCGGCACCGTGCCGGGCTACGAGTTCCGCGGGTACGGCGGCGACGTGTACGGATTTGGCCGCGCCACCTTTTCGTGGAACGTGGCGCACCCCTTCATCCGCGGGCGGGTGTTCGGCGCGGCGGGGTGGACGGGCGACGAGTTCGATCACGATCTGCGGCGGCGCGTGGTGGTGGATGGAGGGCAGGCGGGAACGCTGGACCTGATTCCGGAGCGCGGCGGCATGGCGTCCGTCGGCGCGGGGGTCGGCCTGTTCTACGACATCATCCGCGTGGACCTGGCGCGGGGGATGGGGCGCTACGGGCGGTGGGAGGTGATCGTGGAAGCCAATCCCACGTTCTGGGATTTCCTGTGATGCACATCCGCACGGCGGACAGATCATGCCGGTGAACGCCAGCCGCCCCTCGGTGATCGACGCCTTTCACCTGCCCGCGCTGGAGCATCCGCGCGCGACCACATGGTCGTACGGCAAGGGCGAGGACGCGTTCGAGGTGCGCATCCCGCGCCTGGCCCCGGCGGACCTGAAGCGGCAGGTGGAGGCGCTGGTGGCCGCGCGCGACCGCGTGCTGGCCCGCCGCCCCGTCGCGGAGATCATCAACGTGGTGGACGCCGTCGCGGCGCGCCTGCTGGACCCGGCGGACCCGCTGCGGCAGGCGGCGGAGCGCGCGCTTCCCGCCGTGACCGCGTATTCGCCGGCGATGATCCGCCTGGTGCTGGACCGCATGGCGGCGGACTGGCGCGCGCCCCGGCTGCGCGAGCTGCTGCGGGCGGAGTTCGGTGATCCGCGGGTGCTGGACGGGTTTCAGCCCGTGGCGCGTTCCGGCGGGCTGCACGCGGCGTTCGGGCCGCGGCTGGCGGTGCACGTGTTCAGCGGCAACGTGCCGGGCGTAGCGGTGACGTCGCTGATCCGCTCGCTGCTGGTGAAGGCGGCCACGCTGGGCAAGGCGGCCGTGGGCGAGCCGCTGCTGGCCGCGCTCTTTGCGCGCGGCGTGGCGGAGGCGGACGCGGAGCTGGGCTCGTGCCTGGCCGTGACGTACTGGCCCGGCGGGGACGAGATGATGGAGCGCGCCGCGCTGGACGGGGCCGACGCGGTGGTCGTCTATGGCGGGGCGGAGGCGGTGAGCGCCATCCGCGCGCGCACGCCGGCCTCGGCGCGGTTCCTGGGCTACGGGCCCAAGGTGTCGTTCGGCGTGGTCGCGCGCGGCGCGCTGGACGGCGGCGCTGCGCGCGAGGCCGCCCGCGGCGCCGCGCGAGACGCGTCCACGTTCGACCAGCAGGGATGCGTTTCTCCGCATCTGTTCTACGTGGAGGAGGGCGGCCGCGTGTCGCCGCACGAGTGGTCGGCGATGCTGGCGGAGGAGATGGCGGGCGTGGAGCGCGAACTGCCACGCGGCACGCTGGCGCCGGGTGAGTCGTCCGCGATCCGGCAGCTGCGCGCGGAAGCGGAGTTCGCGGAGGCGGGCGGCGGCGGGATGCGGCTGCACGCCTCGGCGGAGGGGACGGCGTGGACCGTCGTCCACGATCCCCGTCCGGACTTCGTGGCGTCGTGCCTGAACCGCCTCGTCCGCGTGAAGCCGGTGGGCTCGCTGGCGGAGATCGCCGGGCTGGTGGAGCCGTATGGCGCGGTGCTGCAGACGGTGGGCGTGGGCGGCACGGCGGAGGAGATGCGGACCGTGGCGGAGGTGCTCGCGCCGCTGGGGGCCAGCCGCTTCTCCCCGCTGGGTTCGATGGCGTGGCCGCCGCCCTGGTGGCACCACGACGGCCGCGCGCCGCTGCGGGAGCTGGTGCGGTGGGCGGACGTGGAAGGGCCAGGGAATAGGGAATAGGGAATGGGGAATAGGTGGATCGGCGCGGTAGATGGTCCTGCTCCGGCCCCATTGGTCTCCCGTTCTGCCGTCCCGCACGTCGGCGTGAGATGCAGCTGTCTGGCCTCGAAATAGGATGCGAGACCGCGCAAATCGCACGCTCTTGACAGACCGCTGGGAGATGAGTAGTATCAAAGCGGATCTGAAACCCGGCCAGACCGGTTAGTAGGTTCCACCCGGGGGCGGAGCAATCCGCCCCCTTTTTTCGCCGGTGATTCTGTTTGCGGTTGAAGCCCCGAACGTGGACGCGACAGCGGCCATGTGTCGGGGCTTTCCGCTGTTTGAGCGGCGGATTCATTCGCTCAACGGGGTTCGCTCGCGGCACAAACTCTGGGCGGGCCGTCGGCCTCGCGGGCCCCTCCCCCGGCCCCTCCCCGTGCAAACCGCCGCACGGAGAGGGGAGAACTTCGCCTGCGATCCACGATCACGTGGACAGGTGGATTGACGCACTGAGCTACGTCGGATTCATCAACCCTGACAGCGGCGCCGAACAGCGGGGTTGCTTGTCATCTCCCGGCCCCATCACACATGACTGTCGCGCGTTGCGGCGGATGGGGTTAGCTTCCGAGTCATCCTCTGACCGATGATCCGCCGAGCGACATGCCTCCTCGATCACCGAACCGCCGCCGCAATCCCACGACGCCGCGCCGCGCCCCCAGGCGCCGCGCGGGTTCGGCGCGCGCGGCGGCGGGGCGGGTGGACCGGCGCGCGTGGCTGGTGATGGGGCTCGTGGCGGCGCTGCTGATCTTTCCGCCTACGCGGGCGGTGGCGGGACGCGCGTGGGACCGGGTGGACGCGGCGCTCGGCGCCATGCGCGCCGAAGAGGCCCGCGAGCGGATGGTGGCCGGCTACGCGCGGCAGTACGGCATTCCCATGGACCTGGCCGACGCCATCGAACGCGCGGCGCGGGCAGAGCGGCTGGACACGGAACTCGCATTCCGCCTGGTGCGCGTGGAAAGCGAGTTCCGGCAGCACGCGCGAAGCCACGTGGGCGCGCTCGGCTTCACCCAGCTGATGCCGGCGACCGCGGCGGAGCTGCAGCCCGGCATTACCCGCGAACAGATCGTGGACCGCGACACCAACCTGCGGCTGGGCTTCCGCTACCTGAAGCAGCTGCTGGCCGTGTACGACGGCGACGAGCAGGAGGCGCTCACCGCGTACAACCGCGGCCCGGGCACAGTCGCGCGCATCCGCCGCAAGGGCGGCGACCCCGGCAACGGCTACGCGGAACTGGTGCTGGGCCGGCGCGGCAAGTCGCCCGTCAACCTGGTTCCGGCGGACTCCAACCCCGCGCCCGCCGCCGCCCCGCTGCACGAATCCGCCCCGGCCCGGCTTCCCCAGGGCCTCTGATCCACCCCTCGAACGCGCGCGGGAAACAGATGTCCCGCCCGGGTGTAACGAGATGGTTGCATGATGGGCCGGCCGCGTGCATGTTGCCGGGCGGTCCCGATCTTGCCACCCCCGGGGGCCGGTCCAATCAGTCCAGCGGTCGCTCTTCAGATTCACGCAGGTTCAGGAAGGAAGCAGGTTTACAGATGCGCCAGCGCCCCGTCATCGGCATTCCCACGCAGACGCTGCAGTCCATCGACCGCATTCCGGAAGATCTTCCGGCGTCGTGGGTCATGAACCAGCGCTACTTTCTGGCGTGCACCTCGGTGGGCGCCATTCCGTGGATGGTGCCGCTTCTGGAAAACGATCCCGAGACGCTGCGCGGCATCTACGAGCGGCTGGACGGCGTGTTCATCGCCGGCGGCGTGGACGTGGATCCCGCCTCGTACGGCGCCGAGCGCCACCAGCTGTGCGGCCGCACCGACCTGGCCCGCGACTACGTGGAGCTGATGTTCGCCCGGTGGGCGCTGGAAGACGGCAAGCCGGTCATGGGCGTGTGCCGCGGCCAGCAGGTCATCAACGTGGCCGCGGGCGGCACGCTGGTGCAGGACTGCGCGGAGCTGTTTCCCGGCGCCATCAAGCACGACTACTTTCCCGGCGCGGGCTGGGCGCGCGACCACCTGGCGCACGAAATCCGCATTGCCCCGGGCTCGCGGCTGCAGGCCGCGCTGGGCGACACGGCGATGGTGAACTCCATGCACCACCAGGCCATCGACCGCCTGGGCGACGGCCTGGCCGCCACCGCGTGGGCGCCGGACGGGCTGGTGGAGGCGCTGGAAGGCACGCGCGAGGGGCAGTTCCTGGTGGGCGTGCAGTGGCATCCCGAGATGCTGATCGATTCGGACGCGGGAACGCGCAAGCTGTTTGAGGACTTCATCGAAGCCGCCAACCAGTTTCACGACGCCAACTCGCTGGCCTTCGCCTGACCGCGTTCTGATCGATGGAGAACGGCCCCGGACTCCGCATGGAGCCGGGGCCTTTTCGCGTCCGTGAACGGCGGATGCGTTGCGCGGACGGCGGCACCGCCCGCACCTTGGGCGCGGAGCAGATGATCATCATCCCACGGAGACGCGATGGCGGACGGCGAGCAGAGCACGGTGGAGCAGGCGCTGGACGCGGCGCGCGCGGAGTTCGGCGTGCGCAGCGGCTTTCCGCCGGAGGTGGTCGCCGCCGCGGTGGAGGCGGCGAAGCGTCCCGTCGCGCCGTCCGAAAAGCACGGGGACCGGCGCGACCTGCCGCTGGTGACCGTGGATCCGCCGGGGAGCCGCGACCTGGACCAGGCGGTGTGCATCCAGCGCACGGACGGTGACGGCTTCCGTCTGTTCTACGCGATCGCCGACGTGGGATTCTGGGTGGATCGCGGCGGCGCGGTAGAGCAGGAGGCGTGGAAGCGCGGCGTCACATTCTACACGCCGGACCACCGCGAGCCGCTGTATCCGCCGGAGATCAGCCAGCAGGCCGGCAGCCTGCTGGCGGACGAGGACCGGCCGTGCATCCTCTTCGACTTTACGCTGGATGACAAAGCGGAGGTCACCGGATTCCAGGTCTCGCCCGCCATCGTGCGCAGCCGCGCGCAGCTCACGTACGCGCAGGTGACGGAGCACGTGTGCGAGGGCGAAACGCTCTTCGCATCCGAGGAATGGGCGGGGACGCTGACGGAGATGCGGCGCTTCGGCGAGTTGCGGCGCGCGCAGGAGGCGGCGCGCGGCGGCGTCTCCCTCCCCCTCGTCAGCCAGCACGTGGCGCAGATGACCGCGCAGCGGCTGGGGTACGAGCTGGAATTCGAGCAGCCGGCGCCTTCGGAGGAGTGGAACGAGCAGGTGTCGCTGCTGATCGGGCACCAGGCGGCGGTGGAGATGGTGCGTGGCGGGATCGGAATGCTCCGGGTGATGGGCGGCGCCGATCCCCGCGCGGTGGAAAAGTTCCGCCGCGCGGCGCTGGCGATGGGCTTCGCGTGGCCGGAAGGGATGGCCTACGCGGAGTTCATCCACTCGCTGGACCGCGCACATCCCCGGCTGACGCCGCTGGTGTGGCAGGCGCGACCGGTGATGCGCGGCGCGGACTACGTCGCCTTCAACGGCGAGCCGCCCGCGGACCCCGTGCACCACGCGCTGGCCATGCAGTACGCCCACGCCACCGCGCCGCTCCGCCGCCTGGGCGACCGCTACGTGCTGGACCTGCTCGTGACCCTGGCCGCTGGCGCGCGTCCCTCGGCGGAGGAGGCGGAGACGCTGGCCCGCGTTCCCGCGGTGATGAACGAGGCGGAAACGCGCGAGTCAAAGCTGGAGCGCCGGTCGGTGGACGTGGCGGAGGCGTGGGTGCTGCGCGAGCGCGTCGGCGAGGTGTTTCCCGCCACGTGCCTGGACACGCGCGGCCACGGCGTGGAGGTGCAGATCGACGATCCGCCGGTGCGCGCCGTCGCGCAGCTGGCGGAAGGTGTGACGGCGCCGGAGCCGGGCACTCCCGTCCGCGTGCGCTTGGCCGGCACGGACGTACTGACGGGGCGCACGGAGTTCACCCTGGAGCCGTCCGCCTGACCCGCAATCCCCGGCGCGGGCCGCGGCATCCCCGGCGGGTGCCGCCGGCTCGCCGGGCCGGACCTTTCCATCCCACCCAGTCTCAATCCCATGAAACCGATGATCCGGGTTGCCGCCTCGGTCCTTTCCGCGCTCGTCCTGGCGACCGGGGCGCGGGCACAGGCCCGCGTGATTCCGCTCCCCGCGCGCGACAGGCCGCTGGCCGGGACGCCCGCGCAGGTCTTTTCCGTCGGCCAGGCGGAGGGGAGCGACGAGCAGATGTTCGGCGTGGTGGCCGGCGTGGCGTTCGACGCGCGCGACAACCTGTACGTGCTGGACCGGCAGAGCGCCCGCGTCATGGTGTACGGGCCCACGGGGCGGTTCATCCGGCAGATCGGCGGGAAGGGAGAAGGGCCGGGCGAGTTCTCCCATCCCATGCAGTTCGCCGTGACCCCGGACGGCCGGGTGGTGGTGCACGACGCCGTGCGCGCCGGGTTCATCGTCTTTGGCCCGGACGGCGCCTATCTGCGCGACGTGCCGATGGAGCGGCTCGGCTTCGGCACGGGGGCGGGGTTCGCGTGGCACCCGCGCGGCGGCGTGGTGGGCACGTTCCGCAATCCGGCCTCGCGCGAGGGCAACTTTTCGCGGACGGAAACCTCGGTGCCGCTGCTGTTTCAACCGCTGGCGGGCGGCGCGGCGGTGCGGCTCTTTCGGATCCCGGAGTTCAGCCGGGTGGAGCAGACGGAGCAGAGCAGCGGCAGCGGATCGGTGCGCAACGTGACGCGAACGATGATGATGCAGGGCCCGCCCGTCTTTGCCCCGTCGCCCAGCTTCGGGGTGCTGCCCGGCGGGGAGATGGCCCTCACCTTCACCAACGGCTACACCATCCGCATCCTGAGCCCGGACGGGCAGACCGCGCGCTACCTGCAGCGCCCCATGCGCGCGCGGGTGACCACGGAGGCGGACCGCGAGCGGGCGCGCGACCGTGCCCGCGAGTCCATGCGGCAGCTGAGCGGATCTTCGTCCGGCGGACGGTCCACGGCGCCGAGTTCCGCGTCGGTGGAGGAGTACGTCTCGGGATTGACCTTTGCCGACACGATCGCGGCGGTCCGTGCGCTGCGGACCACGCCGTCGGGGCGCATCTGGGTGCAGCGCACCGCCACGGCGGATGAGCCCGGGCCGCTGGACCTGATCACGGCGCGGGGCGAATACCTGGGGACCACGTCGGCCATGAAGCTGCCCGACGCCGTGAGCGCGAGCGGACTGGCGGCGTTCATCGAGACGGACGAGGATGACGTGGCCCGCGTCGTGGTCCGGCGGCTCCCCGCGGGGTGGCGCTGATCCGGCGGATGGCGATCCGCACGGGAGAAGGCCCGAGCGCGGCGGAAAGTCTCTAGTTTCACGCGGAGGGCGCGGGGGTGAGCGGAGGGGCGCGGGGGAAGTGACGGGTGACGGGCGCGGAGCGATCCGCGCCCCGTTCTCGTTCTGGCGCGGGTGAAGGAGATCGCGGCGACGGTCCACACGCGTGCCGGCACCCGTGGTACAAACCGGCGGATCGGCGGGGGAGACGAGCAACCACCCGGACGGTGGCGGAATCGGAATGGGCGGCGGCGCACCGGATGCGCCGCCGCTCATCACATTTCAGCACACGCGGACGGACATGAGGCACATCGGGATGAGGGGCGCGGCGCCGCTGCTGGCGATTGCGCTGCTGGCGGCGAACGCGGGGGCGCAGGGCCGGGTCGTCACGCTTCCGCGCGAGGACCGCCCGCTCGCCGGTGCCCCCGCGGCCGTCTACACGCTCGGCGCCGCGGAGGGCAGCGAAGAGCAGATGTTTGGCGCGGTCGCCGGCGTGGCGTTCGACGCGGCGGAAAACCTGTACGTGCTGGACCGGCAGAACGCACGGGTGATGGTGTACGGGCCGAACGGACGGTTCCTGCGGCAGATCGGCAGGCGTGGTCAAGGGCCCGGAGAGCTGCTCTCGGCCGCACAGGTGGGTGTAGCGCCGGACGGTACAGTCGTCGTTGCCGACGTGGCCCGCTTCGGGTACGCGTTGTTCCGGCCGGATGGGACATTTGTGCGCAACGTGCTTACCACGCCGTGGATGTCCATGGGATTCGGCGCGCCCCTCGCGCTGCATCGGCAGGGGATTGTGACGCCGGTGCGGCCCGCGCCCGCGGCCACGATGGCCGCTGGCGGTGCAACGGCATCCGACGTTACGCCCCTGATGCTGTTCGGGTTTGCGGGCGGAGAGCCGCGGCGCGTGTTCGGCATCCCCTCTCGCGAAGCAGCGTCAACGTCCAGAGGCTCGGGGTCTTCGGGGTCAAGGATGGCGGTGTTTCTCAGCCAGCCTGTGTTCTCGCCTCGAAACCTGGTTGCGGTGCTGTCCAACGGGCAGATGGCGGTGAGTTTTACCACGGGATACACCATTCGCCTCGTGGGCCTGGATGGGCAGACTACTCACTACCTGCAGCGCCCAATTCGTCCGCGCCTCACGACCGCGGCGGACCGCGAAGCATGGCTGACGGCGGAACGGGCTCGCATTGCGAGTGGGGCCGGAGTGTTCTCCGTGTCAGCCGCGGGCAGGGCCGGCCCGACCGCAGACGAGATTCGGCGACGCCGGGAAGAACTGCTCTCGAGCACCCGTTTCGCTGATACCGTGATGACCCTGCAGGGACTCCTGGCTACGCCGACTGGCCGGCTTTGGGTGGAGCGCACCGGGCCTGTCGCGGGTGAGCCCGGGCCGCTGGATCTGATCACCAGTGATGGACAGTACCTGGGCACGACGACCGCGATGAAGCTGCCCGCCGCCATCAGCCGCGGCGGGCTGGCGGCGTTCATCGAGCGGGATGAGGACGATGTGGAGCACGTCGTCGTGCGGCGGCTGCCGGCGGGATGGCGGTGATGCGCGTCGATACAGCGGACGTCTTCGACTGGACGTCCTGATCAGGATCAAGTGGTGGAAGTACACTTGGCGCGATCGGGGGAGGGATCGAACGCCAAGCAAGTCGAATGAGGCGTGGAGGTGAGTGTTGGTTCCCGCAGCCGAGCGGAGCAAGAACCCTGATACCGGCGGGTACCAAGCGGCGGCGCAGTAGGCGCGCCGCCGCTACTGATGACGCAAACCGGCTAGTACCGTCCCGTGGGGATGTAGACCAGCGCGTACCCCTGATTGTCGTTGTTCCAGCACATCCAGACGAAGTACTCGTGTGGATCTCCCGGTGAGCCGGTCCCAAGGTATGCACAATTGTCATACGGCATCGGAATACTCCGTACTTGCGCTGCGACGCGGCAAGGTGTGACGCCAAGAAATACGCTCAACAGGGCGGCTGTGAAACTGCGCATCGATGTTCTCATGATCGTCCTTTCTTGAAGAGGGTTGGGCTACAATACGGTGTCGACGATAGGTGGCGTCAAGAGTGTTGTTGGTGAGAGGTGAGCGTTGCCGTGTCGGGTTGCTGGCGGGGTGGCGCTGACGGGAATTGATCGATCCCGAACGCGGGTGCGAGGGTGCGGAGGACGGGCGCGGAGTGATCCGCGCCCGTCTGCGTTGATGGGTGTTTCATCCACACGGCTCGCGCCCCTTTTCCCCCGCGCGGAGGGGGCGTACGTTGGCCCGGTGCGAGGCTTGCGGAGCGTGCGCCCGGCCCGCCGCTGTCTCGCCCTGCGCCCCGCACCGGAGATGAGCTTCCGTGAACCGTGAGCACCACCGCTGGCACAGCCCCTCGCTGGGGCGTGAGATGGAACTGCTCGTGTTTGGCCATGCCGGAGCCCGCATGGTGGTCTTTCCCACCTCCATGGGCCGCTTCTACGAGTGGGAAGACCGCGGGATGATGGACACGCTGGGCGAGCAGCTTCGCAACGGGTGGCTGCAGATCATCTGCGTGGACAGTGTGGACGGCGAAAGCTGGTACGCGCGCGGCAAGCATCCGCACGACCGGGCGCAGCGCCAGTTCCAGTACGAGTCGTACATCCTGAACGAAGTGCTGCCCTTTTCGCGCAGCCGCAACGACAACCCGTTCGTCATCGCTACCGGGGCCAGCTTCGGCGCGTACCACGCCGTGACGATGGCGCTGCGGCATCCGCACGCCTTCAACCGGGTGATCGGGCTGAGCGGGATGTACGACATCCGCCAGTTCGCGGCGGGGCACTACGACGAGGCGGTCTACGCCAACAACCCGTCGCACTTCATCAGCGACCTGAGCGACCACGGGCACCTGGAGGCGCTGCGCCGGATGGACATCATCCTGGCGACGGGGCACGACGACAGCTTCGTGGAAAACAACCGCCACCTGAGCCGCATCCTGTGGGACAAGGGCGTGGGCAACGCCCTGCGCATCTGGGACGGCTGGGCGCACGACTGGCCGTACTGGCAGGACATGATCCGGGCGTACGTGAACGGAAGCGATTGAACCGAAGTGCGTGAGTGCGGGGTGCGGGGTGCGTGAGTGCGAGGGAAACAGAAGGAAGTGCTCAGTGCCAAGTGCCCGGTGCTCAGTGCCCGGTACCTGAAGACGCGGATGAGGTGAGGTCGCGATGGCGTTCTGCCGGTTCGGCGCCATGAGCGACGTATACGTCTTTGAGGCGGATGGGGACCAGTTCATCTGCTGCAAATGCGCGCTCCGCGAGAACGGCGATACCGTGACGCCCGATCAGGCCGCGATGGTGGAGCACCTGCTGCGGCACCGCGAGGCGGGGCACCTGGTTCCCGAGGACGCGCTCGATGAACTGCGGGCCGAGGCGGCCGAACTCGGGCGGGCCGGCCGCACGAAAGACTGACGCGGCGGTGAGTTGCCCCTCCCGCCGCATGGGCGGAGGGAGACTCGCGCGGGCGGGATCTTGCGGAGCGCGACGGATCGCGGCGCGAGGCTCCCGGAGCGGGCGGGGAGACCCCGCAGGCGCGGCGCGCGGGGGCCGGCGTGGTGAGACAAGGCCCGTCCGCGCCGAGGAGGCTCGCCGCCCCCGTGCAGGAGACGGATGGGGCGACAGCAGTACCGTTGCCCCGGCCGGCTCCGGAACGGTCCCGCCGCCTCCAGGTTGTCTGCCAACGTCCGGAGCACATGAAGCACGCACGACGCGCCAAAGCAGCCGGCGACGAGCACTGACGCACTGACGCACTGACGCACCCAGCACTAACGCACTTCCCTTTCTCTTTTCTCAACAACGGAGCGGCAGATGACGCTGAAAGTGGGGCTGATCGTAGGGCGCGAGTGGTCGTTTCCGCCGGCCTTCATCGAAGAAGTGAACGGCCGCGACCAGGGCGTGACCGCCGAGTTCGTCACGCTGGGCGCGCCGCGCATGGACGAACCCTGCGACTACGCGGTCATCATCGACCGCATCTCGCACGAGGTGCCGTTCTACCGCACCTACCTCAAGCAGGCCGTGCTGCAGGGCGCCACCGTCGTCAACAACCCGTTCATGTGGACGGCCGACGACAAGTTCTTCGGCGCCGCGCTGGCCACCAACCTCGGCATCGCGCACCCCAAGACCGTGGTGCTCCCCAACAAGGAGTACATTCCCGGCATCGTGCACGACGAGTCGCTGCGCAACCTCAAGTATCCGCTGGACTGGGAAGCCATCGTAGAGCACGTGGGCCTTCCCTGCATCCTCAAGGACGCCCACGGCGGCGGGTGGAAGGACGTCTACGTCTGCCGCACGCTCGAGGAGCTGATTCACCACTACGATACGTCGGGCCTGCTGACGATGATCGTGCAGGAGTTCATTCACTGGGACCACTTCATCCGCTGCATCTGCCTGGGGCAGGAAGAAATCCTTCCCATCAAGTACGATCCGCGGGAACGGAAGTACCACGTGGAGCACGACCACATGAGCGACGCCCTGGGCCGCCGCGTGGTGGACGACTCGCGCAAGCTGGTGCAGGCGCTGGGCTATGACATGAATTCCATGGAATGGGCCGTCAAGGACGGCGTGCCCTACGCCATCGACTTCATGAACCCCGCGCCCGACATGGACGTGTACTCGCTGACCCCGCACTACTTTGAGTGGGTGGTCAAGCACATGGCCGACATGGCCATCAACCTGGCCAAGAACCCGCGCCGGCAGGACCGCGCGCTCAGCTGGGACGGGCTGTTCACCGGCCGCCGCGTGGCGGCGGAAGTCGGCGGCGCGGCCATCCTGGGCACGGGGACGGCGCCGGAGACGATCCGCGGCGCGGCCGATCCGGGCGACGCGCCCGACGCCGTCGTGGACGCCGAGGTGGAGCAGGGCCACTCGTGAGCGACGCCGCGCTGGCCCGCCGGGCCATTCAGGACTGGCACACGCTGCTGGAGGATCATGCGCTCGCGGCGGACAGCGCGGAGCGCATGGAAGCGGAGCACCGGCGCCAGGGGATGTACTTTGGCGACCGGCCGCTCTGCTCGGTGCTGCGCCCGCGGATGATGACCGTGGGCCAGTACGGATGGGTGCGCCGGCGCATCGGCTCGCTCATGGGCGCCTACCGCAAGATCCACGAGCGCGCGTTGGTGGACGCGGAGTTCCGCGGGCAGTTCCGCCTGCTGGACTGGGAAGAAGAGATCGTCCACTTCGATCCCGGCTTCACCTCGCCCTGCCCCACGTCGCGGCTGGACACCTTCTTTTCGTCTGATGACCAGACGCTGAAGGTGACGGAGTACAACGCGGAGACGCCCGCCGGGCCGGCGTACATGGACGTGCTTTCCGAGGCGTTCCTGTCGCTTCCCGTCACCGGCGAGTTTCTGCGGACGCACGTGCTTCATCCCCTCCCCGCGCGGCACGGGGTGATGCACACGCTGCTGCGCGCGTGGCGGGAATTCAGCGGCGGGCGCACGCTGCCGCGCATCGGCATTCTGGACTGGAACGATGTGCCGACCGTCAGCGAGTTCATCTTCTTTCGCGACTACTTCCGCGCGCACGGGCTGGAGTGCGAGATCGCCGATCCGCGCGAGTGCGAGTACCGCGAGGGCAAGCTGATCGCGCCGGGCGGATTCGTCATCGACCTGATCTACAAGCGGGTGCTGATCGATGAACTGCTGCTGCGGATGGGGATGGACAACCCCGTGGCGCGTGCCGTAAAGGACGGCGCGGTGTGCATGGTCAACCCGTTCCGCTGCAAGATCATCTACAAGAAGGCCGGTCTCGCCGTGCTGGCCGACGAGCGCAACGCGGACATGTTCACGGCGGATGAACTGCAGTCCATCCACGCCAGCATTCCGTGGACGCGCGTGGTGGAAGAGCGGCACACCGACTACGAGGGCACGGACATCGACCTGCTGCCCTGGATGTCGCGCAACCGCGAGCACCTGGTGCTGAAGCCCAACGACGACTACGGCGGCCACGGCATCGTGCTCGGCTGGCTGGTGTCGGATGATGAGTGGCAGGCGGCCATCAGGACGGCGCTGGAGCGGCCGCACGTGGTGCAGGAGCGCATCATCCTTCCCGAGGAGCCGTACCCGTCGTGGGTGGATGGCGGCGTGCAGATCACCGACCGCATGCTGGACCTGGCGCCGTACATCAGCGACACCACGTTCGTGGACGGCGGGCTGACGCGCATCGCCACGGACCCGCTGCTGAACGTGACGGCCGGTGGCGGGAGCAGTGTGGCGATGTTCCTGGTGGAGGAGCGGTAGAGGGGCAGGGAATAGGGAATGGGGAATAGGGAATAGGAACGGCCGGGGCTGAGGACGGCCGGGACTGGGGACTTGGGACTGGGCACTGCACCCTTTCAACCCGAGACGGCTCTCGGGCAGAGTAGCGGGCGCGGTCCGTGCAGATTGCGGCGGCAGGAAAATCATCAGATGTCTCGTGCGGACGAACGTCCGCTCCACCACCCTCGGGGATCTCCGCCAATGAAGGCGCCTTCGCTGACGCTCGGCATCGAAGAAGAATACCAGATCATCGACCCCGAAACCCGGGAGCTGCGGTCGTACATTACCGAGCTGCTGGAATCCGACCACATGATCATGGGGGAGATCAAGCCGGAGCTGCACCAGTCCATCGTGGAGGTGGGCACCAACGTCTGCCGCACGCCCCAGGAGGTGCGCACGGAACTGCGGCGCCTGCGCGGGATGGTGATGGGGCTGGCGGCGCGAAAGGACCTCAAGGTGGTGGCGGCGGGCACGCATCCGTTCAGCAGCTGGATGACGCAGGAAATCACGCCGCTGGAACGCTACATCGGCGTCAAGCAGGACATGCAGGACCTCGCCCAGCAGCTGCTGATCTTTGGCACCCACGTGCACGTGGGCATCGAGGATCCGGAGTTTCTGATCGACGCGATGAACGTGTCGCGGTACTTTCTGCCCCACATCCTGTGCCTGTCGTCCAGTTCGCCGTTCTGGATGGGGCGCAACACGGGGCTCAAGAGCTACCGCAGCGTGGTGTTCCGCAACTTTCCGCGCACGGGCGTGCCGCGCATCATGCGCGGGTGGGCGGACTTCAACGAACTGCAGGAAACGCTTGTGGCCACGCGCTGCATTCCCGATGGAAGCAAGATCTACTGGGACCTGCGGCCCCACCACGCGTATCCCACGCTGGAATTCCGCTTTCTGGACGTGTGCACGCGCGTGGAGGAAGCGGTGTGCGTGGGCGCGATTCTGCAGGCCATCATCGCCAAGCTGTGGAAGCTGCGCCGCGACAACATGACGTTCCGCCTGTACCCCTCGGACCTGATCGAGGAGAACAAGTGGCGTTCGGTGCGCTACGGGCTGGACGGCAACCTGATCGACTTCGGCAAGCAGAAGGAAAGCAGCGCCCGCGCGCTGATCCGCGAAATGCTGGAGTGGTTCGTGGATGACGTGGTGGACGATCTGGGGAGCCGCGCCGAGGTGATGTACGCGTTGCGCATCATGGAGGAAGGGTCGAGCGCGGACCGGCAGCTGGCCGTGTACGAGCGCACCGGCGACCTCAAGGACGTGGTGGATCATCTGATCGCCGAGACCGAGGAAGGCGTGACGATCGATCCCAACCCCAGCGTGCAGGTCCGCAACTGAGCGCGGGCCGCCGTCTCTGCTGAACTGCCGTTTCACACGGAGGTCACGGAGGATGCACGGAGGTCACGGAGGAAAAGAGTCGCCCGGCCGGGGTTCATCCGGCCGGGCGGTTTGTGTTGCGGGGGGCGGGGTTCACGGCGGCCCCCACCCGGGCTCGTACTACTCGCCCACCCTCCCCCAAAAAAGACTGGGGGAGGGTTGGGACGCGGCGGTGAGTTCGGTGTGACGGGCGGAGATTGGCCGGTGGGCGGGGTCGGTTGGGCGAATGAATCCGCCGCTCAGACAGCGGGAACCCCCGACTCGTGGCCGCTGTCGCGTCCACGATCGGGGCTTCAACTGCATCGGGGATCGCAGTCGGCGCCGCGATCCGCCACCAGGGTGAGGTCTCCCCCTCTCCCGCTTGCGGGAGAGGGGGCCGGGGGGTGAGGGCTGCCCGCCGCCGCGCCGAACCATCCGGAGCACACGAGATCCGCAGTTCTTCCCTCTCCGCGGGGTTTGAGCGGCGGGTTCACCCGCTCCGATGGCGATACGTACCGATCTTGCAGCGACGGGAATCCACGCGCCATCGCGATCTCAGCCGTTCACCAACAGGGAGCCATCATGCGGCAGGTGTGGATTACCAAGACGGGCGGGCCGGAGGTACTGCAGGTGCGCGAGGCGCCGGACCCGGAGCCCAAACCCGGCGAGGTGCGCATCCGCGTGGCCGCCGCCGGGGTGAACTTCGCGGACGTGCTGGCGCGCATGGGGCTGTACCCCGACGCGCCTCCCCTTCCCGCAGTGGTGGGCTACGAGGTCGCGGGCGTGGTGGACCGCGTGGGCGCCGGCGTGCGCGGCATCCGCGAGGGCGACCGCGTGGGCGCGCTCACCCGCTTCGGCGGATACTCCGACACGGTCTGCGTCACGGAGGCGCAGGCCACGCCGCTGCCGGACCGCCTCTCCTTCGAGGCGGCCGCGGCCATCCCGGTGAACTACCTGACCGCGTGGATCATGCTGGTGCACCTGGGCAACGTGCACGCGGGCGAGCGCGTTCTGGTGCACGCGGCGGCGGGAGGGGTGGGGCAGGCGGCCATCCAGATCTGCCGGTGGCGCGGCGCGGAGGTCATCGGCACTGCGAGCGCCTCCAAGCACGCGCGGCTGCGCGAGGCCGGCGTGGCGCACTGCATCGACTACACGACCCAGGATTTCGAGGCCGAGGTCAAGCGCATCACCGGCGGCAACGGTGTGGACATCGCGCTGGACGCGGTCGGCGGCGAATCGTTCCGCAAGAGCTACCGCTCGCTTGCGCACCTGGGGCGGCTGTACGTGTTCGGGGTCAGCAGCTTCGCGCCGGGAAGGCGGCGCAGCATTCCCGCCGCGCTCAAGGGAATGCTGAGCATCCCGCGCTTTCACCCTATCGCGATGATGAACGCCAACCGCGGTGTGCACGGCGTGAACCTGGGCCACCTGTGGCACCGCGCCGATCTGCTGAAGCAGATGCAGGGCGAGATCATGGCATTGGTGGATGACGGGACGTTCACCCCCGTGGTGGACCAGACCTTTCCCCTGGAACGCGCGGGCGAGGCACACGCGTACCTGCAGGACCGCCGCAACTTCGGCAAGGTGCTGCTCACGCCGTGACGGATTGTGAATGACGGGCCATCGGGGATGATGGATGCCAGAACGGCCGGACCGCACAGTGGCGGTCCGGCCGTCTTGCATCCCTCCGTCGGGCGGTCAGCGGGCCAGAAGGCCCAGCGACTGCATGGTATCCTCCATCATCCCCAGCTCCACGCCGTACATGCGGGCGATGTAGCCGGGCGTCACGCCGTCGTCGCGCAGTTCGCGCAGGCGGTCGGTGGCCAGCCGGCGAAGCAGGCGCGCCTGTTCCACGGCCTGCGGGTCAGGGTCCAGCGGCAGCGCGCGGATCGGGGTTACCGAGGCGGTCTGGCGGTCTTCAGCCAGCGGGAGCGCGGATTCGGCTCCGGTCTTCATGGGGTCCTCCGCCCGGGTGGGCTGGGCTCGTGTGTCGTCTTGCGGTAGCGGATTGCTGGCGTTGCAGAAGGTGTGCCCGGCACCGCCGCCCATTGTAGCAGAGGCAGGCGGATTCGGGGTGTGTGCTGGGGGCATTCCCGCGGGGTTGAGGGAAGTGAGTGCAGCGCATAGATTTGGGCCGCTGATCTCCCCGTTCACCTCCCCGGCCCGGCCTGAATGAGCGAATCCTGTCCGTCCTGCGGCGCGGCTGCGTCCGGACGTTTCTGCCCTGAGTGCGGCGTGGCGCTTGATGCCGCGTGCCGCGAGTGCCAGAACCCGCTTCCCGCAGGGGCGCGCTTCTGCAACGAGTGCGGACTTCCCGTTTCCGCCGTCCCCGTGGCGGCCCGGCGGCGTGGCGCCGCTGCGCTGCCCTGGGCGGTCGCGGGTGTGGCCGTGGCCGCGCTGGCGGGCGTGCTGGTGCTGCGCCAGCCCGCGGACACCGTCGCGCCGGCCGCCCCCGCGGCTCCGTTTGCGCAGGGTGCCGCGCCGGGCGCCGGCGCGGGCGACCCCACCAAGGTGGACCTGGCGAGCATGACGCCCCGCCAGGCCGCCGACCGGCTGTTCGACCGCGTGATGCAGGCCGAGGCCACGGGCGACATGGCGACCGCCAAGCAGTTTGCGCCCATGGGGATTCAGGCGTACGGAATGGTGGAGGCGCCTGATGCCGACGCCCGCTACCACGTGGTGCAGCTGTACCGCGTGCAGGGCGACGCGGCCGAGGCGCGCGCCCAGGCCGACGCGATTCTGGCGGAGTCGCCGACGCACCTGTTCGGGCTGTTCGGCGCGGCGCAGGCGGAAATGGTTCGTGGGGATACGGGGGCGGCGGCCGGGTTCTACCGCCGGTTCCTGGCCGCGTACCAGGACGAGGTCGCCCGCGGGCTTCCGGAGTACCAGGAGCACCAGCAGGGGCTGCCCGCCATGCGCGCCGAGGCGGAAAAGGCGACCACCGCGCGCTGATCCATCACGTGTTGGGTTGATGAGGCCCGCTCCGGATTGCCGGAGCGGGCCTCTGCTTTTGCGTGCTGGACAGGGCGGGGAGAACGGCAGTTCATCGCGTTCCGGATGGAATGGTGCGGCGGCGGGCAGCCCTCACCCCCCGGCCCCCTCTCCCGCAAGCGGGAGAGGGGGAGACCTCACCCTGGTGGCGGATCGCGGCGCCGACTGCGATCGCCGATGCAGTTGAAGCCCCGATCGTGGGCGCGACAGCGGCCACGAGTCGGGGGTTCCCGCTGTTCGAGCGGCGGATTCATTCGCTCAACGAGATCCGCTCACGCGACGATCTCCGCGTCCCGCCTGGATCCATCCGCGGCGCCCCAACCCTCCCCCAGTCTTTTTGGGGGAAGGGTGGGCGAGTAGTACGAGCCCGGGTGGGGGCCGCACTGAAATCCCCGCTTCCGTCCCCATCCGTTGACATCGCGCGGCGGGGGGACCAGCATTCCCGCTCGCCCTCCATCCCCAGCCGCTCCATCCATGCTCCGCTCCGCAGGCCGCCTCGCCAGACACGCCCTCCGCCGCTTCGGCATCGACGTGGCGCGGTACGAGCCCGTTCCGCCGCACCTGCGCCGGCGCGCGCGGCTGCTCTCCCGCTTTGCGCCATCGGTGGTGCTGGACGTGGGCGCCAACTCGGGCATCTACGGGCGCGAACTGCGGGCGTGCGGCTACGCGGGGCGCATCGTCTCGTTCGAGCCGCTCCCCTCCGCGTTCGAGGCGCTGTCCGGCGTGGCCGCGGCAGACGGCGCGTGGGAGGCACACCCCGTCGCGCTGAGCAGCACCGAGGGGGAGCGCACGCTGTTCCGCTCCGGCAATTCGTGGAGCAGTTCGCTTCACGACATGGACGAGCGGCATCTGCGCGTCGCGCCCGATTCGGCGTACGTCGGCGCCGAGGCGGTGAAGACGATCACGCTGGACTCCCTGTTCGGCCGGCTGGTGCGGCCCGGCGAGCGCGCGTGGCTCAAGATCGACACGCAGGGGCACGAGGACGCGGTGCTGGCCGGAGCCGCTGCCTCGCTTCCGCGCATCGAGACGGTGGAGATCGAGATGTCGCTGCTGCCGCTGTACGCCGGGCAGGTTCTGTTTCCCGAGCTGTACGCGTGGCTGACGGACGCCGGGTTCACCTGCCTGGATCTGCAGCCCAATCTGCTCGATCCGCAATCGGAGGAACTGCTGGCGGTGGATGGCATCTTTCGCCGCGCGGACGGCGGAACGCGGGCCGGCTGAGGTTCGCGCGGGCGATCATCCCACGATTGCGGTCGTTTGATCTCGGTCATTCAGGGTGTGGCGCACATCCGATCCGCGCGGATCGGGCGGCTTCTGGACGGGGATCGCACGCGGGATGGGGTCGGTTCCGGGTGCAGCCGTGGTGGTTCGCGACTTGCCCGAGCGCGGGGCCAACCCTGACCCGGACGAGAACCGATGTTTCAGCGAATTGCCTCGTGGACGCTTGTGGCGGCGGTGGCCGCCGGCTGTTCGCACGCCGCGCCGCCTCCGCCGCCCATGCCCTCCGCGGGCGGCCCGTCGTGGCCCGTCGCGCCGGCGCGTCTGACGCTGGCGCCCACCGCCACGCTGGACCCCGCGCTGGTGCCGCCGCTTCCGCACACGCGGATGGAGGCGCACGCGCAGGGGTTCGCCATCCCGGAATCCGTCATCCACGATCCGGAGCAGGACATCTACTTTGTTTCCAACATCAACGGCCGCAACGCCGATCGCGACAACAACGGCTTTCTGAGCCGCATGCGGCCGGACGGCACGGTGGAGACGCGCGAGTGGGTGGCCGGTGGCCGCAACGGTGTGACGCTGAACGCGCCCAAGGGGATGGCGATCGTGGGCGACACGCTGTGGGTGGCGGACATCGACGCGGTGCGCGGCTTTGACCGGCGCACGGGGGCCGCGCTGGCCACCATCGACCTGCGCGCGCAAGGCGCCGTGTTCCTGAACGACCTGGCCGAGGGGCCGGACGGCGTGTACGCCACCGACACCGGAACGCGCTACGACGAGCGCGGCGTACCCATTCCCGACGGCGGCCGCATTTACCGGCTGGCGGGCGGCGCGGCTTCGGTGGTGACGGCGGACCCGCTGATGCAGGGACCCAACGGGATCGCATACGACCGCCGGAACCGGCGGATGATCGTGGTATCGTACGGCGGCACGCGCATTCTGTCGCTCCAGAACGGCGTGGTGCGGCAGGTGGCGACGGGGCCGGGGCAGTTTGACGGCGTGGCGGTGCTGGATGACGGCACCATCCTCGTTTCCAGCCAGGCGACGAGCGCCATCCACCGCTACGACGATGATGGCGATGGCGGCGCCAAGGCCATCGACAACATCATGGGCGTGGGCGACATCTCGGTGGATGCGCGGCGCGGGCGCCTGCTGCTGGCGCGCCTGAACCAGAACCGCGTGGAAGCGCACCTGCTGCCGCGGTAAGGTTCGCCAGCGGTTGATGGTCGGAGGAGCATGGAGATGAGGCCGGCGGAACGCGAGTTCCGCCGGTTTTTTCGTCGGGGCGGCGGGCTCCACGGGCGGCCCCCACCCGGGCTCGTACTACTCGCCCACCCTCCCCCGCGAGAGCGAATGAATCCGCCGCTCAAACCGCGGGAACCCCCGACACGGAGCCCACAGGCGCCGTTCGGGGCTTCAACTGCATGCGGCGATTCGACATACCAGCAGGGCGGTCACAGTCCGCGCAGGCGGACATCGTGTTCGAGGCGGTTTCAACCGCCGGGCGAAGATCCGCGATCCACGCGAAAGTATCCACCGCGCCGATCTGGGGTGTGCTCCCTCTCCCACATCCGTTCGTGGGAGAGGGTCGTCGTGCGCAGCACGCGGGGTGAGGGCCACAGCCGGCGGACGGGCACCGCACCGTCCGCCGCACCGAATCCCGGCCCCGAATCCCCTTCCCCGCCCCGGCGGAAGGCCGGAAACAGAAACGCTCCCCATCCTCGGCATCGAGGGCGGGGAGCGTTCGCGTCTGGCGGAAAAAGATCAGCGCGCGCCCGTGTACGAGACGCGGTAGATCACACCGTAGTCGTCATCCGTAAAAAGCAGCGATCCGTCTCGCGCCACCGCCAGGCCGGCGATGCGCGCGGTGTAGTGTCGTCCATCCGCCGTCAGAAAACGGGTGGCGAAGTCCTCGATGGCGGCCGGCTGGCCATTCTGAAAGCGGATGCGCACCAGCTTGTAGCCGCTGAACTCGCGCCGGTTCCACGAGCCGCGCAGCGTGGCGAACGCGTCGCCCCGGTACTCCGCGGGGAACTGCGTGCCCGTGTAGAACTTCATCTGGATGGGCGAGCTGTGCGCCGTGTAGGTGAGCACCGGCGCCGCCGTGCGCGGGCAGAGCTCCTCCTTGCGGCTCCCCATGGGTTCCGTGGCCAGATAGTCGTCGGGGACGCGGTTGGCGTAGCAGTGCGGCCAGCCGTAGTCCGTGGCCACCTGAATACGGTTGATTTCGTCCGGGGGGCTGTCGTCGCCGCGCCAGTCGCTGCCCATGTCCGAGCCCCACATCTCGCGCGTCTGGGGATGGAAGCCGAATCCCACGGTGTTGCGCAGGCCGCGCGCAAACACGCCGCGCTCCGTTCCGTCCGGCCTGGCACGGACGATGGTGGCGTGCTCCTGGTTGGTCTCGTTGCACGCGTTGCAGGAGCTGCCGATGGAGATGTACATCATCCCGTCCGGCCCGAACTCGATGGTACGGTTGGGGTGCTGGCCGCCGTCGGGAAGGTCGTTGATGATGACCTTCATGGGCTCCAGCGTCCCGTCGGCGCGGATGTCGGCGGACTGCACCTCGCGCACGGAGGCCACGTACAGCTTGCCGCCGTGCAGCGCCAGGCCATGCGCCATGAGAATGTCGCGCGCCACCTGGCGGCGCTCGTCGGCGCGGCCGTCGCCGTCGCGGTCGCGCAGCATCCACACGTCGCTGCTGTCCCGGCGGCTGACGTACACCGTGCCGTCTTCCGCCACCGCCAGCATGCGCGGGTTGCCGACGTTGGCGGCGAACACGTTCACCGTGAAGCCGGCTGGCACGCGCAGTCCGCGCGCGATCTCGTCGGGGTTGATCCGCGGCAGGCGGCCGGGCGTGTTGCGCACCCCGGACATCTCCACCTGCTTGGCCGGCGTGTTGTTCTGGGCCTGCGCGCCGGTCGCCGCGACCAGTGCGGCAAGGGAGCCCAGCAGGATGTTGCGTTTCATGGATGTGCGGGCCGGGGTTGCGCGGTGCCGGCATGCGCGGGCGGTGGCGCGGACCGTATGAGGTCGCGCCTTCACGCACAGGAGTGCCGGTCGATGTGTTTTCCGGAGCGCGGCGCAACGCAGAAACCATGCACGGCGGCGTGCAGCGGAACGGGCCAGCGCCTGCGGTGATGGCGGGTTTGCAGAGGATGGTGGATGGTGTGAGGTGCGGATCTGCGCTGGACGCCGGGACCACGGCACACGATGCCGTCGCGGGCCCTCACCCCGCGCGCTGCGCGCGACGACCCTCTCCCACGAACAGATGTGGGAGAGGGAGCACACCCCAGCCCGGCGCGGAAGAGAGATCGGATGGTGCGGCGGGGTTCTGTCCGGCGGTTGAAACCGCGCCTCGAAACACACGAAGTCCGCCTCCGCGGCCTGTGGCCGCCCGGCTGGTATGTGGAATCGCGGCATGCAGTTGAAGCCCCGAACGGCGCCTGTGGGCGACGTGTCGGGCTTCCCGCTGTGTGAGCGGCGGATTTATCCGCTCTCGCGGGGGAGGGGTGGGCGAGTAGTACGAGCCCGGGTGGGGGTCACCGGCGACCCCCCGCCCGTGCCGGATCACGATCCGCACGGATGGTGGCGGGAAGGAGGATGGACGAAGCCTGTGCATCTCCCTGCGCGGCCGCACGTTGGCGCCGCAACACTTTACATCCCGTGCACGCGGGACTAGCTTCCCCCGCACATAAGCACGGAGGGCCTCACGGAAGCCGGTGAAAATCCGGCGCGGCCCCGCCACTGTAAGAGGCCCGGCAACCCATCGCCGGCCCGGCCCCGCTCACACGCGCCACTGGGTTCACCCCCGGGAAGGCGAGCGGGGACCGCCTCGAGCCAGGAGACGCGGCCCTCTCTGCTCCCGCACATGCAAACCCCTCGCGGGAGGGGAGCGGGGTCCGCGTATCCGCCGGCCGGGGCACATCCGTGTGCACCCTTCCGGCGCCGTCCGCGCCCGTTCCTCCCGCGATTCGCTTCGGGAAGGACGGGCGTTTTGTCGTTCATCCACCGGTTCGCCCCGGTCCTGCTCCTCGTCCTTGCCGCCGCGTGCGGGAATGAGGATCGCGCCGCGCCCGCCGCCGCGCCGTCCGCCATCGCCGTGGTGGACGACGCGGGCGACACGGTGCGCCTTGCCGCGCCCGCCCGCCGCATCGTCTCGCTCGCGCCGAACGCGACGGAAACGCTGGTGGCCATCGGCGCGCTGGGGCACCTGGCCGGCCGCTCGGACTACGACGTGGACGTGGGCGTGGACTCCGTTCCGTCCGTGGGCGGCGCGCTGGACCCCAGCCTGGAGCGGCTGATCGCGCTGCGGCCGGACCTGGTGATCGGGTGGAACTCGGCCGGGCCCAACCCCACGCGCGACCGCATGCGCGAGATGGGCATTCCCTTCTTTGCCGTGCGCACGACGGACACGGCGGACGTGTACCGCATCATCGGCGCGATGGGCCAGGTGACGGGACGCGCGGCGGCGGCGGATTCCGTGCGTGCCTCCGTCCGCGCGCAGATCGACGAAGTGCACCGTTCCGTCGCCGGCCTGCCGGTGCGCTCCGCCTTTTTCGTCATCGGCGACGAGCCGCTGATGACGGCGGGGCCCGGGACCTTTACGTACGAGCTGCTGGAAGCCGCGGGCGGGCGCAGCATCTTTCCCGACGCCACCGGCCAGCCGCAGTACGTGTCGATGGAGGAACTGGTGAAGCGCCAGCCGGAGATCGTCCTCCTCCCGGTCGACGGTGACGGGCCGGCCAGGGTGCGCGAACTGTCCGCGCGCCCGGGATGGCGGGATCTGAACGCGTTCCGCACCGGCGCCGTGCGCACGCTTCCGGTGATGGAGGTCAACCGCATGGGGCCGGGAATCGCCGTCACCGCGCGCATGTTCCGCGACGCCCTGCATCCGGAGCTGGCGGGAAAGTGAAGCCCGCCCTTCGCCTCGCCGTGCTGGCCGCGCTGCTCGCGTGCGCGCTGCTGCTGAGCGTGCGCCTGGGCGCGGTGCGGCTGGGCGTGGACGAGGTGGTGGGCGCGCTGCGCGGCACGGGCGACCCCACCACCATCGCCATCGTGCGGCGGCTGCGGGTGCCGCGCTCCGTGCTCGCGGCGCTGGTGGGCGCGGGGCTGGCGGCCAGCGGGGCGACGTTCCAGGCGCTGCTGCGCAATCCGCTGGCGGAGCCGTACGTGCTGGGCGTGTCCGGCGGCGCGGCGGTGGGCGCGGTGTTCGCCATCGTCCTGGGCGCGTCGGCGGCGAGCGGAACGGTGGCGCTGGCGGCGTTCGGCGGCGCGGTGATCGCCATCCTCCTGGTCCTGCGGCTGGCGGCGTCCATCGGGCGAACGCTGGATACGCGCATCCTCCTGCTTTCCGGCGTGGTGGTGGGCGCGTTCTTCAACGCCTGCATCCTGCTGGCCCTCACCTTCGCCGACACGGAGTCGTTCCGCGCCGCGCTGTTCTGGATGATGGGGAGCTTTGGCGGCGCCACGTGGCGGGAAATCGGCCTCCTTGCCCTCGCCGGCGGCCCGGCGCTGCTGATCCTGATCGGCCTGGCGCGGCCGCTGAACCTGCTGGCCGTCGGGGAGGAAACGGCGGCCTACCTGGGCGTGCGCACGGAGCGGGTGAAGGTGATCGCGTACGGCGCGGCTTCGCTGTTGACGGCGGCTTCGGTGAGTGTGAGCGGGGTGATCGGCTTCGTGGGGCTCATCATCCCCCACGTGGTGCGGACGATGTGGGGCGGCGACCACCGCTTTCTCCTCCCCGCGTCCATCCTGCTCGGCGCCACGTTCCTCGTCCTGGCGGACGTGGTGGCGCGCACGGCCACCGCGCCCACGGAGCTGCCCATCGGCGTCATCACCGCCTTCATCGGCGCGCCGTTCTTTCTGTGGATTCTGCGCAGGAGGCCGGCGTGAGCGGGTGGAACTGCGAGGGCGTCACCTATCGCTATCCCGAGGCGGACCGGCCGGCGCTGCGCGATCTTTCCGTCCACATCCCCGCGGACGCCTGCACGGCGGTGCTGGGGCCGAACGGGTCGGGAAAGAGCACGCTGCTGCGCATCCTGCTGGGCATCCACCGTCCCTCCGCCGGCGAGGTGACGTTCGGCGGGCGGCCGGTGGCGGCGTGGGGGCGCGAGGCGATGGCGCGCGAAGTCGGCGTCGTGCCGCAGGGCGAAGAGGCGGCGTTCCCGCTTTCCGTCCGCGAACTCGTGGCGATGGGCCGCTACCCGCACCTGGGCGCGTGGCGGCGGGAAGGGGATGCCGATCGACGCGCGGTGGAAGAGGCGATGCGCCGCTGCGACGTATCCTCCCTCGCCGCGCGTCCCGTGTCGACGCTGTCGGGAGGGGAGCGGCAGCGGGCGCGGGTGGCGCGCGCGCTGGCGCAGGAGGCGCCCACGCTGGCGCTGGACGAGCCCACCGCCGCGCTCGACATCGCCCACGAGATGGCGATCTTTGAACTGCTGCGCGACCTGGGGCACGGCGGACGGACGGTTCTGCTCGTCACCCACAACCTGAACCTGGCCGCGCGCTACGCCGACCACCTCATCCTGCTGGCGGACGGGCAGCTGGCCGCGTCCGGGCCGCCGGCGCAGGTGCTGACGCGCGCCACGGTGGAGCGCGTGTACGGCTGGCCGGTGGAAATCGCCGCGCACCCCGGCCCCGGGCCGGACACCGGCGCGCCCCAGGTGGTCGCGCTCGCGGGCGAGCAGTGCGTGCGGATGGAGCACGGCGCGGAGCGGGTGGATGCGGCGTAGCTGGCTGCTTCTGATCGGGATGATGGTCATCGTCCCCCTCCGCCTGAGCGCCCAGCGGCCGGGCGAGGTGGCGGGAACGGTGACGGAGCGCGGCGGCGACCCCGTCGACCGGGCGATCGTGGAGATCGTGGAACTGGGGTTGCGGACATCGACCGACGCGGCGGGGCGTTTTCGCCTGCGCGGCGTGGATCCGGGCCCGCAACGGCTGCGCGTCACGCGGACGGGATACGTGCCGTCCAGCGCGGAGGTGGAGGCGCGCAACGGCGGGGAGGTGTGGATCGCCATCACCCTGGCCCCCGCGCCGGTGCGGCTGCAGACGGTGCGCGCCACGGCGGCCGCGGCCGACCCGCTGGCGGACGGAACGCGCATCGGGCGCGCGGAGATCCAGACGTCCGGCGCCCGCAGCGCGGCGGAAATCGTGGAGCGCGTGCCCGGCGTGGTGGTCCGCGGCACCGGCGCGACCGGCGCGCGGACGGTGAGCATCCGCGGCAGCGGCGCCGACGCGGTGCTGGTGCTGGTGGACGGCGTGGCGCTCAACGATCCGGTGACGGGCGAAGCGGACCTCAGCGGCATCCCCGCGCAGTCCATCGAAAGCGTGACCGTGCTCCCCGGCGCCCGCTCGGCGCGCTACGGGCCGCGGGCGGAGGGCGGCGTGGTCCTCATCCAGACGCGGACGGGCGAAACGTCGCGCGCGGTGGAGCTTGCCGCGGGGACGCTGGGGGAACGCGGTGTCCGCGCGGAGTGGGGTGAAACGTTGGGGAGGTGGTCGGTGCAGGCGGGCGGCGGCGCGCGGGAAATGTCCGGCCGCTTCGACTACGCGCGCGACGTGAACGATCCCACCGTCGTCCGGCGGACCAACGCGGACCTGGGGGAGGCCAGCCTGTTCGGCGCGGCGGGCGGGCGCGTGGCCGGCGGCGACCTGCGGCTGCGCGGCGGATGGGAGTGGCTGGACCGCGGGCTGCCCGGCGTGGGGCACACGCCCTCGCTGCACGCGCGGGAAGAGATGTCGCGCGGGCGCGCCTCCGCCGCGTGGAGCCGCGGACCGACGCAGGCCGTGCTTTCCGCAGCCGTGCAGCGCATTCACTTCGCGGACCCGGCGCCCCCGTTCGGCATCCCGTATGACGACACCACGCGGGCGCGCACGCTCAACGCGCGGGTGGAATCGTCGCGAACGGTCCGCGGCGGGCCGGTGCGCGTGTGGGGCGGCGGGGCGGAGGGGCAGCTGCAGCGCATCACCGCGCCGCTTTCGGACGAGGCGCCGCGGACGCTGGCGGGGCTGGGCGTGTTCGGGCATGCGGGGACGGACCTGCGGCTGCTGGGCCGGCCGGCCACGGTGGAGGCGGAGGGGCGCGTGGACCGCGACGGGGTGACCGGCGGATGGTACGGCAGCCGCGGGCTGACGCTGGCGGTGGACCTGTCCGCCGTGCGCGTGCACCTGGCCAACCGCAGCGCCTTCAGCCCGCCCTCGCTGGGCGACCAGTTCTTTCGCGACGGCGTGGGGATCGTGCCCAACCCGGAGCTGCGCGCGGAGCGGGTGCCCAACGAGTGGGAGGGCGGCGCCACCGCGGCGGGAGAGATCAACGGAGTGCGGGTGAGCGGGTCCGCCGCCGCGTACGACAGCGACGTGCGCGGCATGATCGTGTGGATGCGGCGCTTCAACGAGCGCTGGTCGCCCGCCAACGTGAACGCGCACCGGCGCGGCGCCGAGGCGCGCGGCGAGGCCGCGCGTGGCGCATTGCGGGTGAGCGCGTCGTATGCACTGGCGCGCATCACCTACGACCGCGAGACGGACGAAGACGTGCAGGTGGTCTACCGCCCGCGGCACACGGCGCTGATGGGCGCGGCGTGGGCACCGGGAGCGTGGCGGGTGGAAGCGCGCGCCCGCTACACCGGCACCCGCAACTCGTCGCCCACGGACGCCAACGCCATCCCGGGCTACTGGACGACGGAGTTCTCCGCCGGGCGTGACTGGCGGATGCGGCGGTGGACCGCGGGCACCCTGCTGGACGTGGACCGCGCCCTGGACGAGCGGGGCGCGCTGATCGCCGGATTTCCCGAACCCGGACGCCGGGTTCGCTTCACCGTGCGCCTGTCGCGCGCGGGTTCTCTTCCCCCGATGTAAAGACGACCATGCAGAATCGATTCGTTCGCAGGCTCTTCACCTTTGCCGCCCTTGCCGGGCTCACCGGCGCGGCCGCGTGCCTGGACGACGACAGCCCCAACCTGCCGCAGATCCAGGAGCGCCTGGTGGTGGTGGTCAACAGCATCGACCGCACCCTGTCGCTCGTTCCGCGCGACGGCGACGCGGGCGTGGCCATCCGCACCGTTGGATTGGGCGCGCAGGGCACGCCGGTGGACGTGGCCGTGCTGGGCACCACCGCCGTGGTTCCCATGGGCACCTATCCGTTCGCGGCCGTGGTGGACCTGCGCACGGGGACGGTGCGCCACAACGTGCCCCTTCCCGCCAACTCGGGCGCGACCGGCGTGGCGTTCCTGAACGACACGCTGGCCATGGTGGCCAACCCGGGGCGCAACACCGTTTCCACCGTCCGCACGGTGAGCGGCACCGCCGGGCCGGAGATCGCGGTGGGCACCTATCCGTCGGCCATCACGGTGGCGCAGAACCAGGTGTTCATTCTCAACTCCAACCTGGTCAACTTCAACCCGGCGGGCCCGGGAAGCATCACGGTGCTCAACAGCAACCTGGTGGTCACCAAGACCATTCCGCTCACGGGCGTGAACCCGGTGGCGGCGGTTGCCATCGGCACCCGGCTGTACGTGCTGAACTCGGGAAGCTACTCCACGCCCAGCGGATCGCTTTCCGTCATCGACATGACCTCGCTGACGGAAGTGGAGCACCGCACCGGCTTTGGCGCCGCGCCCACGGCGCTGGAAGTGGGCCCCGGCCCGGTGCTGTTCGTGGGCGGGTACGGGCTGGGCGTGTTCGCGTACGATCCGTTCTCCAACACCTTTCCCATCTCGCAGGCCGGCGCCATCAAGCCGGGCGGCAGCACGGCGATCGCGGACGTGGAGTTTGATCCGGAAGGCCGCCTGCTCATCAGCGACTACGGCAGCTGCACGGACCGCGGGTTCCTGTACCGGCTCACGGGGCCGAGCACGCTGGACCGCACCGTCCGCACGGGAATCTGCCCGGTGGGGATGGCGTTCGCGGACATCTTTGAAGAAGACTGATCCTGTTGGGGGGTTGCGTCTTCTGCACCCGGGCACTGAGCACCGGGCACTGAGCACTGCTGTTCAAGCACTGACGCACTCACGCACCCAGCACTCACGCACTGCGGTTCTGTGCGTGTCCCCGCTGCGCGGGGCCGGGCTTCGCGCGCCGTAGGCAACGATACAGCTGTTGCCAACGGCGCCGAGCCCCCGGTTCGCGCCACGGTCGGGTTCGCGAAGCGGAGATGAAGCACGCGCGAACCGGGTTCTCGGCCCTCCGGGCGCGAATCCCTCACGCGTCGTCGCCACCCTCGCGGTGCTTCTTCCGCCCCGATGAAAAGAACCGGCCCGGCGCTTCGCGCCCGGGCCGGTTCTGCGTTCCGTCCTCCCGCCACCCGCCGCGGCGAGCGTCTGCACGTCGCCTTGGCGGCGGCAAGTCTCTTTGCCAGGCGCTTCCGCCGCCCCGCCGCCCCGCCGCATCCCTGCGTCCCTGCGTCCCCGCGTCCCGACTTCGCGCTCTCAACCCGCTCCGCATGCCGAGCGCGCCCAACGGGCGTCATCCTGAGAGAGCGTGCGCCGCCCCTTCCGCCACGCCGAGCCCATGCGCGACCGAAGGATCTACCATCCCGCCGAGCCAACGTCGCGACACGCACGCCCGTTCTCGCGGGGAGAGCAGATCCTCCGCCGGCGCCGGAGTGTGGATGGAGGCAGGTGCCTTCGCCGCCTCCTCAGGATGATATGTTGTTGTGGGGATTCCAGTTACCACGCCCACGCCCAGCCATGTCATCCTGAGGGAGCGTGCGCCGCCCCCTCCGCCACGCCGAGCCCATGCGCGACCGAAGGATCTACCATCCGCCGAGCCAACGTCGCGACACGCACGCCCGTTCCCGCGGGGAAAGCAGATCCTTCGTCGGCGCCAGACTGTGGGGCGGGAGCAGGTGCCTCCGGCGCCTCGTCAGGATGGCACGTTCGTGCGGTTTCACCAGGGGAGCGCCCCACCCCGTCATCCCTCGGGACGACGTCCCGCGCCTCGGGCCGGCTCACTGCACCGGCAACCAGTACGTCATCTTCAGGGCAAGAAAGTTGTTTCCCGGCACCTCGAACAGGTCGCCCAGCGCGCGCGGGCCCACCGCGTCGCCGTACGGCAGGCTGGAGGACCGGTCCTGCTGCCACACCAGGAACAGCGTGCTTCCCGGCTTCCACTCCCACCGCAGCACCGCGTTGCTGCGCAGCGACCGCACGTTGAAGTCGCGCGCGATCGTCTCGTTCTCGCCGCCCGCGATGAACACGTGGCTCCCCGGCGCGCACCCATCCCCGCCCCCGCCGCAGCTGCGGATCTCCGTTTCGTCCAGCGGGTCCAGCCCGAACGCGCGCGCCCGCGGCACCTGCCCGAATCCGGAATACTGCCCGCTGGCGGCAAAGGGCTCTGCATACACCTCCACCGACAGGTCCGGCGTCACCGTGTAGGAAAGCCGCACCGGGGCCGCCAGCGTGCTTCGGTCGATGGCGGAAAACAGGTACCGCACGCCGCCCGTCGCCGCCGGGCCGCCGCCCAGCGTTCCCACGTACTGCCGCGGATCGCGGCCGTGGTCGTAGTACGGCTCAATGGAGATCTGCCAGTTGGGCCCGGGATTGGCGGCGGCCGACACCTCCACACCCCACCCGCGCCCGCCCTGCGCGTCGCCGCGCACCTCCATCCCCGTCCCCCAGCGCACCAGCGACGTCTGCCGCCCGCTTGCGTTGAACTCCGCCGCCCATCCCCGGTCAAACCCCACGCGGGGCCCGCCGCGCGTGGCGGAGGCGTCCTGCCGGCGCAGCTGCGTCACCACGGTGGCGGAGGTCTGCCAGTAGTTTGCCCAGGTGATGCCGCCGCCCAGCGCCAGCACCCCATGGCGCCGCAGCCCCTGGTAGTCCCACCCGTTTTCCATCTCCACCTCGATCTCGTACCCGCGGTGCACGCCGGAGGGCTGCGTTTCGCGGTACGTCAGCTCCCCGTCCGCCGTGGTGTAGTCCGCCACCTGCATGCGGCCGGTTTCATTGACGTCAAAGCCGGGGGAGATGGCTGTGGTCGATACGCCCCACACCCAGTGCCGCGCGTTGCGCCGCTCCAGGCTGAGCCCCGCGGTGTAGCCGGCCAGCCCGTCGCGGGTGGCGTCCAGCACCGCGTAGTCGCGGTCCGGCCGCTGAAAGAAGTGCGCGGGCGCGGTCTGCACGCGTCGGATGGCGGCGGTGTCGCCGCGCAGCGCGCTGCCGCCCACAAACCCGCCCAGCTCGTAGTCGCCGCCGCGAAAGCGCAGCAGCCAGTCGGCGCCGCCGGTAACCGCCGTCCTGGGCAGCCACGCGGCGTCCAGCCCGCCCTCCTCCGTGCCCCGCTGCACGGCGGTCAGGTTCACCCCGGCCGTGGACGCGTTGGCGCCGAACTCCTGCGCCGCGCGCACCACGCCCCACGCCGTCCGCGGCGCCACGCGCACGGTCTGAATGTCGCCGTCCGCCGCCACGAAGCGTGCATCCGCCGCGTCCGTCACCGCCGCCAGAGCGCCCAGCGAAAGACCGCGCTGCGTGCGCCCGGTCAGCTTGGCGGCGCCCAGGATGGTGGAATTGCGCGGATTGTCCACGTACTCCGCGTTCACCCGCGCCCGCGGCGCCGCGCCGATGCGGCGGGAGTAGAAGTACGAAGGGCCGTCCGCGGACAGGTAGCGGCTCCCCTCCGTAAAGAACGGCCGCCGCTCGGAAAAGAACGTTTCGAACGCGCTCAGGTTCACCTCCGCCGGGTCCGCCTCCACCTGCCCGAAGTCCGGGTTCAGCGTGGCTTCCAGCGTAAGGCTGCTCCCCAGGCCGATGCGGGCGTCCGCGCCGGCCCGCACCGTTCCCGACCGCGAGCGGGCGAACGGATCGTCCTCATCCACCTCGCCGCGGCGCGTGCCCTCCGCCGCCACGTACGGCACCAGCTCCGCCCGCCGCGACGGCCGCACGCCCCGGATGCCCGACAGCTCGCCGAAGCGCGAGCTCCACGCCTCCACGCCGCGCGGAATGGGCACCCAGTAGATGTCTTCCTCCCGCGCCGGAACAAAGCGGTTCAGGTTGAAGCCCCACGTCTGCTCGGGCAGGTCGTTGAAGCGCAGCTGGCTGAAGGGGATGCGCATTTCCGCCGTCCATCCCAGTGAATCCACGCGGGTCTGCGCGGACCACACGGGATTGAAGGAGGCGTCGCGGTTGTACTCCTCGTCCGTGGCGTTGTAGTAGTCCAGCCGCACCCCCGCGGCGGTGACGCCAAAGGTGTAGGCCGTCCGCCGGTCCAGGTACGTGTCGAGGGAGAGCAGAAGGCGCTCCGCCTGCCCGCCGTTGTCGCGCCGGGTGAGCGGCGCGCGGATGGGCCCGCCCGCGCCGGCGTACATGCGCGCGCCCACGTACAGCGCGTTGTCATCGTACACGAAGCGGATTTCGGTGCGCACGCTGGGTTCGGCGCCCTGCACCGGCTCCTTCTGCACGAAGTCCGACAGCACGGGCGCGGCGGCCCACGCCGCGTCGTCCAGGCGGCCGTCCACCTGCGGGGCGGCGCCGGACACGCGCACCGCCTGCTGCTGCTTGCGCGGAGTCTGCGCGGCGGCGGGGCGGAAAAGGAAGCAGCCAGCACAAAGGGCGCACGCCGCGGCGCGCGCCCATCCAGGGGTACGGATCACGATTTTCGACTCGATGGACAGAGGAGGGCGCAACAGATCGCGCCCCGGGTACGGCTGGTACACACACGGACGGCGGCGACGGGCACGGAATCCGTCACAGCCCGTCAAAGATGCTGAACACGTCGCCGATTGCGCCAAAGACGGCGCCCGCCACCTCGCCTGCGCCGTGCAGCAGCGAAAGAACGCCGCCGGTGCCCTCGGCGATGTTGGCGGCGGCCTCCACCCCGGCGGAAAGCGCGTGGCCGGAGACGCGGACCAGTTCGGGGCCGTAGTACAGGACGTTGAAGATGGCGTCGGCCGCGTCCAGCCCGGAGCCGATGTCGCTGGCCAGCCCGCCGCTGGTGTGCGCCACGGCCGCGGCGGCGGCGGTCCACAGCGCCCACAGCTCCGCGTGGTCCAGCCAGATGCCGCGGCAGTGGGCGCACGCATCCAGCGTGATGTGCTGGTGCTTGCGGTGCGCCATTGCCCGGCCGCACGAGGGGCAGTCCAGGTGATTGCCCCATTCGCACGTGCCGCAGCGGGCCGAGTTCCGCTCCATGGGCGCGTGGCAGCCGTGGCACAGAAAGCGGAACTCCTCCGTGCGGTGCGAGAGCGCCGCGCGCGCAAACGCCCTGGGGACGGCGGCGAGTTGCGGCGTGTGCGCCTGCAGGATCCAGTTTCCGCCACAGCGGTTGCAGTGGTCGATGTCCAGCCCCGGCTCCACGGCCACCTTTTCCAGCGGAATGCCCAGGCAGGCGGGGCATTCCATCCGGATCAGCGCGTCATTCATCCAGAATCCCCCTGGCCGTGCGTTTGTCCGCCAACTGCTTCAGAACGGGAAAGGCGTACACCAGGTGCCCGCCGTCCGTCACCTCCAGTTCGGCGCGGCCCTCGGCCACCATGCGGTCCAGCACCTCGCGCACGGCGGGCTCGGACAAGTGCAGCGCCATTCCGGCCTCCAGGGCCAGCAGCTTGCCCTCGTTGCGCGTGGCCAGCCGCAGGATCTCCGATTCCAGCGAGTTCTGCCGCAGCGCCGCCTTGTGGCCGGAAACGCGGCTCTTTTCCCGCGATTCGCCGCGCAGCAGCAGAAAGGCGCCCACCGCCGGAAGGAGGACGGTAAGGCAGAGCCCGGCGATGTTGGCACCCGTGGATGCCCTGTCCCCCGCGTTCAGAAACCCCAGGAACATGAACAGGGAAATGACGATCAGTATGGCGGCGAAGAACTTCTTCACACGAGATCTCCCGTAGCGGATGCGCGGCCGGCGTGCGTGCCGGCCCTACGAACGCCCGCGTCCGCCGGTTTCCGTACGGCGGCGTCAGGCCCTTTCCGACGGGGAATCTGTCGTCCGGAGCCATCCGGGAAAAGACACGGCCGTGGCGGGAGAGGTGAATCGGTTGATGGGCCTGGGTTGGATCGAGCGTCTTTTGAGCGGTTCGGCGGGCTCGATGGAGGATCGCCGGCTGTGGGCCCTCACCCCGCGCGCTGCGCGCGACGACCCTCTCCCACGAACGGATGTGGGAGAGGGAGCACACCCCAGTGCCGTGTGCTCTGGATGGACCGGCACCGGCGGAGAGCGGCCGCATTGCTATCCCAAGAACCGCTGGAGGCCGGAAACGCTGGGGCACGGCGCACGTCGTTACAGACCGGCGGTGTTGTTTCCAGACGCGGTTGAAGCCCCGAACGTGGGCGCGTCAGCGCCACGTGTCGAGGGTTCCCGCTGTTTGAGCGGCGGATTCATCCGCTCAGGAGGGCAGGCCGACGGCGCTGATCCTGAACGACGAACGGACCTCGCGCTATCCGCGCCGGCGGGCGGGCCGCGTCGGGCGGCGGGCGGGGCGGCGCGGGGCCGGACGCCTGGGCTTCACCTTGGGACGCGCGGCCTCGATGGCTGCCGCCGTCCCCGCGCGCGGCGGAACCGGGCGGTCGGTGATGGAAAGCGCCGCCGCGTCCGCCACCGCCGCGCGAATCCGCAGCAGCGCGCCCTGGCTCCCCTCGCGGTAGGTGCGGTTGGTGAGCAGGACCACGAACAGGTCCAGCTCCGGATCCATCCACATGGACGTGCCCGTAAAGCCCGTGTGCCCGTACGCCCGCGCCGTCATGTAGCTTCCGGCGGAGCTGCGCGGGCCGGGCGTGTCCCACCCCAGCCCGCGCGTGTCGGCATTGGGCTGCCTGCGCGTCCACGAGCGCACCGTCTGCTCGCGGAACACGCGCCGGGTGCCGTACGCGCCGCCGTTCAGCAGCGTCTGCGCGTAGATGGACACGTCCCACGCCGTGGAAAACAGCCCCGCGTGCCCGGCCACCCCGCCCAGCCGGTACGCGTTGGCGTCGTGCACCACGCCGTCCACCACGTACGGCCGCTCCGACTTCACCGCGGTGGGCACGGTGCGCGCCTGGTCGTAGCTGGGCGGCAGGTACTGCGTGTTCACCATCCCCAGCGGCCCGAACACCCGCCGCGCCACCAGCCGGTCCAGCGGCTCGCGCGACACGCGGTGGATGGACTCCGCCATCAGAATCATCCCGAAGTCGCTGTATTCCATCCCGCTCCCCGGCGCGCGCACCAGCTCCGAGCGGATCACGCGGTTAAGCGCGGTGGTGGAGGACGACAGGTTGTACAGCCAGTCGCCCGCGGGCAGCCCGGAGGTATGCGTCAGCAGGTGGCGCACGGTGACGTCGGCCTTGTTCCCGCCGCGAAACTCGGGGATGTACCTCCGCACCGGCGCGCCGAGCGAAATCGCCCCGTCATCCACCATAACCATGGCCGCGGGCGTCGTTCCAACCACCTTGGAGAGCGACGCGAGGTCGAACAGGGTGCCGCGCGGGTCTACCGGCTCGCCGCCGGTCTGCCCGTATCCGCTCATCTTGACGACCATCCCCCGCCGCGCCACCACCACGGCCGCCGCGCTGAACACACTGTCGCGAATGCCGTTGCGCAGAATGGTGTCGATGGAGGCCAGACGGGCCGCCTTCATTTCCGCGGAGTCCGGCGCCGCCACCCGCAGCGTCCGGGCCGCCGGCCACGCGCCGCCCGAGGGCACGCCGGCGCGGGTGGAGGGCGACAGCACCGCCTCCGCCGCGGCCTGCTGCGCCGCCGGGCCCACCCCGCGCACCACCAGCAGCGAGCGCGCGGCCGGCGCCGCGGCCTCCGCGCCGGGAAAGAAGTCGATCCACACGATGCGCCGCGGCACCGTGTCGCGCGCCAGCCGGGCGAGCGAGTCCGGCGAAAGCGCGGCCCGCGCGGCGGAATCCGGCCACGCCCCGGCCGATCCCAGCCGGTCCAGCACCGCCGGCCGCGCGCCGGGAAAAGCGGCAGCGATCACGCAGTCCGCGTCCCGCCCGGCATAGTCCACGGCGCGCGGCACCAGCGGACCGCGGCGCGGAAGCCGGGGCGTCTGCAGGTGCGTCAGCCCGCGGATGCGCCCGGCCAGGGCGACGGAAAGCGGGCGCGCGGCGATCCCCGGCGCCGTCACCAGCACCGTCGTCCGGCAGCCGCGCAGCGTGGTGGCGGGCACCTGCCCCATCACCAGCAGCGCCGCCCGGTGCGCCGCCACCGCGCCGCGGAACGCCGAGTCCGCCGCCGCGCGCGGGTTCTGCGCCCGCGCCGAGTCCGGCCGCGCGGACGCGGTGTCCGCCATCCCCAGCCGCAGCCGTTCCTTGGCGGCAAAGACGTGGCGCACCGCCGCCTCCACCCGCGACGGCGAAATGCGCCCGGTCTCCACCGCGCGGACGATGGCGTCCACCGTCCCCGGCACGTCATCCACCCCCACCAGCAGGTCCGCCCCGGCGGCCACGGCGCGCACCGCGGCTTCCTGCGCGCCGTAGCGGCGCACCAGCGGCGTCACGGGCGCCAGGTCCTCCAGGATCAGTCCGTCAAACCCCAGGTCCCGCCGCAGCACGCCCTGCGTGAACACGGCATTGTCGGGAAGGGGAACGGTGTCGCGCGTCAGCGAGGGGATGGCGATGGACGCGGGCTTGATCCCCGCCACGCCGGCCGCCACCAGCCCGCGCATCAGTCCAAGCTGCAGCCCGTCCACCGCGGCGCGGTCCCAGTCCAGAATGGGCGGCCCTCCGTCGCGCGCCTCTGGCCCCGCGGACAGCGCGCGGACGCCCACCAGCATTCCGCCCGCGGAAAGCTGCCGCGCGTAGCGAACAAAGGCGCTGTCCGCCCCCGCGCCCCACGGTGCCGGGAGCGCCGTGGGATACGGAAACGAGGGCGCCGTCAGCAGCGCGAAGTTGATCCCCAGCCGCCCCGCCTCCGCCGACGCCTGCGCCGCGGCCGCGTCCACCCGCTCCCCTTCCGCCGTTCCGAGCGAGAGCGGGGGCGGCAGTTCCGACGCGCCGGCGAGCGCCCCGCCCACGCCGCGGTCCAGGTCGGCGATCACCAGCAGCGGCAGCCGCGAGGCGCGCTGAATGGCGCCCAGCCGCCGCTCCGCCACGGGGAGCGTGCCGGGAAGCAGCCGCACGCCGCCCACGCCCGCCTGCGCAAAGCGGCGGGCGAGCGCGGTGTCGGCCACGGCGCGTGCGTCCGCGCCCACGTACACGGCGGGCGCCAGCATCTGCGCCACGCGCGCGCGCAGTTCCATCCGCGCCAGCCGGTCTTCGGACCAGGGCGAGGTTTCGGCCTGCCTGCACCCCGCGGCCAACAGGGCGAGCAGGGCGGCGGCCAACGCGGACGGGCGGATGCGGGTCAAACGAATGCAGGAGTCAAGAGATTAGCCCGGGCGTGCCTGCACGGCGCGGGCGCGCCCCGCAGGCACGGACGGCTGCGCCCGCGCACCCGCGAGGCGCTGGCGGATGGGGAGGCAGGTTCCGGACCGGGACGCGCATGGGACAGCCATGGTGCATGCCGGGTCAACGCCGCCTCACCGCTCCGCGGGGCCGGTGGACGGGCGCACGCAGCCGCGCGCGCGGGCGGACCGTCCATGGCTGGTCCGGCTCTTGCCGCCTCCTTCCGGGTTCGCGCATGCGCATGGCGCGCGCACGTCCATCCGCGGGTCCCTTCATCCGCTCGTTCTTCCGGCCGCGCCTCCCACGGGGGCCGCAGCCCGCAGTCTTTCATCGCGAACCGGCCGCCGCGCCGGACACGCATCGCCGCTGCACCCATGACCGATCGCGCCACCGTCTTTGTCGCCGACGACAATCCCTCCATTCTGCAGGGCCTGGACAGGGCGCTGAAGGTGACCGGGTACCACGTGCGCACCGCCACCAGCGGCCGCGGCGTTCTGAAGCTGCTGGAAGAAGCGGCGGACCAGGTGCCGGACCTGCTGCTGCTGGACGTGATGATGCCGGAAATGACGGGGCTGGAGGTGCTGCGCACGCTGCGGCTGAACCCGCGCTGGGTAGACATCCCCGTGGTGCTCATCACCGCCACCAACGACGGCGCACTCCCCGTCTCCGCCCTGCGCGACGGCGCGGTGGACTTCCTGACCAAGCCGTTCCGGCTGGATGAACTGCTGGCCCGCGTGGAGCGCCACGTGGTGCGCAACCAGGAACTCAAGCGGGCGCGCGAGCAGGCCCGCATGCGCCTGCAGGCCATCGACCTGATCCGCGAACTCAACCGCGTGGTCACGGCGGAGGAGATGTTTCACCTAGTCACCTCCCGCACCTCCGAAATCCTGGGCGTGGGGCGATGCTCCGTGCTGGTCGTCCACGAGGGCGAGCAGGTGGTGCGCGTCGCCGCGTCGTCGGAAAAGGAGCTGACGGAGGGGCTGGAACTGGACCTTTCCCTCTACCCCGAGGTGCGCGAAGCGCTGCAGACGCGCCGCCCCGTGGTGGTGCGCGATGTGGCGCTGTCTCCGCTGTTCGACGGCGTGCGCGAAGAGTGGGAACGGCGGGGGATGCTGACGCCGCTGCGTTCCGTGATCGTGGTTCCCTTCCCCATCACCGAAACCGTCACCGGCCTCTTCGTGGAGCGCGCCACGGTGGACGAGCCGCTGCTGGGCGACGAGGCGGCGGAGCTGGCCGAGCGGGTGGTGGAGGCCATCGTGCAGGCGTGCGGGCGGGTGCAGCTGTTTCAGAAGCTGGTGGACCAGCGCAAGCAGCTGCACGACCTGGCGCACACGGACGAACTCACGGGGTGCGACACCCGCCGTTCCATTGTGGGATACCTGACGCGCCAGTTTGACGCCGCGCGCCGCACGGGGGCGCCGCTCAGCTTGGTGCTTCTGGACCTGGACCGGTTCAAGGAGATCAACGACACCTGCGGCCACCTGGCGGGAGACGCGGCCCTGCGCGCGCTGGGGAGCTGGCTGGAATCGGACGGGCTGGGCGCCAACGAGCGCGCCGGCCGCTACGGTGGCGACGAGTTCGTGGTCGTTCTTCCGGGAGTGGGGCCGGCGGCGGCGCAGCTGTTTGCCGAGCGGGCCCGGGCGCACTTCGCCTCCATCCCCTTTGTCTTTGGCGAGGTGACGATCCGCGCCTCCCTCAGCGCCGGCGTGGTGTCGTGGCCCGACGCGGATGCCGCCACGGCGGATGAGCTGATTTCGCTGGCGGATACGGCGCTGTACCAGGCCAAGGAAGGCGGGCGCAACCGCATCTGCGTGTCCGCCACCGCCGCCGCGGCCTGACGCAACCCGGAATCCGCCACGCACGGCCCAGATCGGCACGTTGGCGGAGTCCGGCAACTGCCTGATCGCGGAGGACGCGGGGGTGGCGGAGGAACGCGGAGGAAAAAGAGGAGGGCGGCCCGCACCGGGCCGCCCTCCTCTTTTCTTTGCTCTACCCTAATCCCTATTCCCCATTCCCTATTCCCTCTTCCCTGAGCTCCCGCCCGGCGTGGAACCTGCGACTCCCGCCGCGCCGTTCTTTTCGCCGAGAAACCGGGATCGCAGGGTATGACCGACCGTCCGCTCATCGCCGTCACCACCACGCTCTGGCCGGGGGGATCGTTCGGCCTGCCGCGCACGCAGCTGAACGCGCAGTACATCGATGCGCTGGAGTCGCCCGGCGCCACCGCGCTGCTGCTGACCCCCGCGCACGGCGAGGATTCCATCCGGCGGCTGCTGGGGCTCTGCCATGGCCTGCTCCTCACTGGCGGCGAGGACGTGGACCCGGTTCGCTACGGCGCGGAGCCGCATCCGCAGCTGGGCGAAATCAATCCCGCCCGTGACGCCGCGGAACTGGCCGCCGTGCACGAGGCGCGGCGGCTGGGACTGCCCATTCTGGCCATCTGCCGCGGCATCCAGGTGCTGAACGTGGCGCTGGGCGGAACGCTGTACCAGGACATTCCCTCCGAACTGGGCGGTGACGTGCTGCACGAGCAGACCAGCGACTGGCGCGAGCGGTCGCACGCCGGGCGCGTGGAGGCAGGGAGCACGCTGGAGCAGGTATTCGGCGCGAGCGAGCTGCGCATCAACTCGTTCCACCACCAGGCGGTGCGCGACGTGGCACCCGGCCTGCGCGCCACCGTCTGGGCGGAGGACGGGGTCGTGGAGGGGGTGGAGGGAACGGAGGGTGGATGGGTGTGCGGGGTGCAGTGGCACCCGGAGCGCGGCGAGGCGCACGGGCCGGACGCGGACGAGCGCGACCCGGACCGGCGGCTGTTCTGGGCGTTCGTGCAGGCCGCCCGCGAGTTCGCCGCCGAATCCGCCGCCGCTGTCTCCATCGGCGGGGACTGACGCGCCTCCTCGCTCAACTCCTCGGCGTTGCAGGGACAAACGCCGGGGAACGAAGGATCACGCATCGGTTCGCCCCGCGGCTCCCGGCCGGCGGTTGAAACCGCGCCTCGAAACACACAAAGTCCGCCTCCGCGGACTGGACGCCATCCCCGCTCGCGTCCCCATGTAGTTGAAGCCCCGATCATGGACGCGACAGCGGCCGTGAGTCGGGGCTTACCGCTGTTTGAGCGGCGGATTCATCCGCTCTCGAGGGGGAGGGTGGGCCGGTGGTGCCGGCCCGGGTGGGGGCCGCCCTGGAGCCCGCCGCACAACAAAAAAGGCGCACGATGCTCCGTGCGCCTCTTCATCATCCACGTCCAATCCGTCGTCCCTGATCGACCAATCCCGCCCATCCACCCTACCCCAGCACCACGAACGACTCCACCTCATCCAGCGCCACCTGCACGCGGTCCCCCGTGCCCAGGTGCCTGCCGACGAGCAGTTCTCCGCCGTATGCGTGGCGCAGTTCCGAGGGAATCAGCACGATGTCGGTGCCGCGCCGGCGGATCTGCACCCGCATTCCCTCGTCGATCGCGCGCTCCAGCCGGGTGAGCGCGGTGGGCGTCCAGATCACCGCGGCGCCTGGGGAACCGGCTCCGGACGGGCGCTGTCCCGCGCGGCACCCTGCGCGCCCGCGGGAACGCTGGACGTTTCGCCCAGGGCGGCGCCCACCGCCGCCGCGCTGTCCGTCAGCGTGGGCAGCGGCATGGGCGCGGCCGCCCCGGCGGAGGTGTCGGGCCGCAGCTGCGTGGTGGACCGCACTGCCCGCAACCCTTCGGGGCGCACGGACAGGTAGAAGTCCTTAATGAACAGCGAATCGATCTTGGCGAACCCGCTGTCCGGCAGGTCGCCGAACTTGACCCCCGGCGTGGGGCGCGGAATCACCACGCCCAGCGTGTCGGTCCACAGCTCCAGCTCGGCGCGCGACAGCTTCTGCAGGTAGCCGTTCACATCCAGCCGCGACCCCGGCCCCATCCCCCGGAACGCACTCGCATCCGGATCCGGCTCAAACCGCACCAGAATGCGCCGGCCGCTGGGCGTGCGCACCCACACCGAGTTGCCGCGCACCACGCTCTGCGTGGTGGCCGTCATGTGCACCAGGCGGCCCAGCTCGCGGGTGTCCAGCGGCAGAAGCGACTCGAACTCGTCCGTCTGCATGGGAAGCACGGGCGTGCGGTCGGAGCCGAAGCCCGCCGCCGCGCCCACCATCTTCTTGGCCGACATGGTCCGGTCGCCAAAGACGTACGCGGACACCAGCACCAGCAGCGACAGGCCGGCCAGCATCCCCGTCCACAGCCACACGCGCGACTCGCGTCCGCGCACCAGCCTGATATCCATTGGTTTCGCCTGGATGAGAAACGGGTTAACACGGCCGGGATGCGCAAGGAGTGTTCCGGTGCGTGCTTGCCGGGCGCGCGGCGCGGCGGTTATTGTTTGCGGTCCCGCACCGGGGCGTCCCGCGGCCCCCGCCGCCCGCCTCCGCACCCACCATCCGGAGAAAGACCCGTGCCCCGCAACGCGCCCAGCGCCCGGCGCTCGTCGTCAATGCTGCCCTTCTACATCATCCTGGGGCTCGTCGCGCTCGGCGGCGCCTTCTTCCTCTTTCGCCAGGCAAGCGGCGGAGGCGGCGCGCCGGCCACCACGCTGGAAAAGGTGGCGCTGACCCCGGAGCAGATGCAGTCCGTGGCGGGCATCAGCAAGGGGAGCCCCAACGCGCCCGTGGTGATGCTGGAGTTCGCCGACTTCCAGTGCCCCGGCTGCGGCCAGTTCGCCACGTTCAGCGAGCCGCTGATGCAGGACTGGATCAAGGACGGCACGGTTCGCTACGTGTGGTACGACTTCCCCCTGCCGCAGCTGCACAAGAACGCCGTGCTGGCCGCGCGCGCGGGCCGCTGCGCCAACGAGCAGAACCGCTTCTGGGAGTTCCACGACCACATCTTTGCCCGCCAGGCGGAGTGGTCGGAGTCCAACGACGCGGCGGACCTGTTCGCCGGCTACGCCGAAGCGGTGAACATCGACCGCGGCGCGTTCGCCGGCTGCCTGGGCTCCGACAAGTACCTCAAGGAAGTGTCGGAGTCGTCGGCCTTTGGCGAAACCCTGGGGGTGGGCGGCACGCCCACGCTGTTCGTGAACGGCAAGAAGGTCACGAACATCCCCAGCACGCGCGCCGAGTGGCAGCAGCTGATTGAGCAGGAGCGCGGCGGCGCGGCGGCTCCCGCGGCCGCCCCGGCGGCGGGTGCGGCTCCGGCCGCGGCTCCCGCGGCGGGCGCGGTTCCGGCCGCCACCGACAGCGCGGCGGGATGAGCACCGCCGCGGAGCACCTGGCCGGCGAACTGGAAGACCGTCCACCCCTGGCGCGGATGGCCATCGCCGTCCTGGCGCTGGTGGGGCTGCTGGTGGCCGTGTACCTGTCCATGTACAAGCTCGGCTACCTGGGCATCATCCAGTGCCAGTTCGGGAGCTGCGAAAAGGTGCAGGCATCACGGTACGCCTTCTTCCTGGGGCAGCCGGTGGCGGTATGGGGCGTGGGCGCGTACATCATCATCTTCGCGCTGGCGATGATGGGCACGCAGCCGCGCTTTGCGCGCGAGCGGTGGGTGGCGCTTTCCATCTTCGCCATGTCGCTGGTGGGCGTGCTGTTCTCGGCGTACCTGACGTACCTGGAGGCCGCGGTGATCCACGCGTGGTGCCAGTGGTGCGTAGTTTCGGCGATCCTGATCACACTCATCTTTCTGCTGTCCATTCCGGGGCTGCGGCAGGCCCGGTAGGCGCGGCAATCATTCTGGACCGATCTGCAAAGGAAGTCCGTACGATGTCACATACACCGGGACAGACGGTGCTGGTGCGCCTCGTGTTCGCGGACCAGGGAACGTTTCACGCCGAAACGGTGAACGTGCCCATGGACCTGCTGGGGCGGTACGAGCGTCTGGTGGACCTGCTGCGCGAGGAAGAGTCGGTGACCCGGCAGCTGTTCGTGGACATGAACCGGCTGGTGTCCGCGGCCGTGGTCGAGTCCGAATCCTGACGGTTTGCGCACCGTGATGAAAAACCGGCCCTCTCCGCAGTCGCGGGGAGGGCCGGTTTCTTGTTGGGATGACGCCGTTTTCGCGCGACGACTTCGCGGATCAGGAGGCGGGGGGCGCCGCGCCGGGCTGCGGGGCCGGAGTGCCGCGTCCGGCGGAAAGCGAGTCGATGGCCTGCACGAACTGCTCGAACGGCACGGCGCCGTTCAGCGAGGTCTGCTGCCCGTTGCCGCCGTTCAGAATGAACATGGGCGTGCCCTGGATCCCCGCGCCGGCCGCCTGCATGGCATCGTTCACGATGAGCGACGCGGTGCGGTCGTTCTGCGTGCAGTCGCGGAACTCCGCCATGTTCAGCCCCAGCTGCTGCGCAAAGCCCTCGAAGCGCGTGGTGGCGTCGGCCTGGCCGGACCATTCGCGCTGGGTGGCGAACAGGCGGTCGTGCATGGCGTAGAACTTGTCCTGCGCGCCGGCGCACATGGCGGCTTCGGCGGCGGCAAAGGCCTGCCTGTGGCTGGTGAGCGGCAGGTTGATGTACAGCATCTTCACCCGGCCGGTGCGCAGGTAGGCGCTGTCCAGCCGCGCGTACGTGGTGGTGGCGAAGTCCCGGCAGAACGGGCACTGGAAGTCCGACACCTCGATGATGGTGATGGGGGCGTTTTCCTGCCCCTTCATCCGGCCGCGGTCGGCGCGCGCCACGACGGAGTCGACGTTCACGGCCGAGGCGGCGCCGTTTGCCTGGGAGGTGGAGCCCGGCTGCGCGCAGGCGGAGGTGGCCAGCACGGACGCCAGGAGCAGCGCGGCGGCGCTCGCCAGCGAGCGAAGGTGCCGCGGCTGCGGCGTGCGGATACGGATCATGGGTGCGGTGAGGAGAACGCGGAAGGGGCGCGCGAGGTCGGCTCGGGCGCCCCTTCCGCGCGTACAAGATCGGCCGGAAGATAGCCGCGCGCCGTCCGGCGGGTCAATCGGGCGGGGCCCTCACCCCGCGTGCTGCGCACGACGACCCTCTCCCACGAACGGATGTGGGAGAGGGAGCACACATCAGTGCCGTGCGGATCGGAAAGGTTGCTCGCGTCCGACGCCTCGCGGGCCCCTCCCCCGGCCCCTCCCCGTGCAAACTGCCGCACGGAGAGGGGAGACCTGCAACTCGGTTCGTCCCGGATGGTGCCGCTTGTCGGAGAGGCCCCCTCCCCCCGGCCCCCTCCACCCGCTCCGCGGGGGAGGGGGAGACCTGAGCGCGAGGGTAAAGCGCGGCGCGTGTCGGCGGCTTTCGGCCCGGCGGTTGAAACCGCGCCTCGAAATACACGATGTCCGCCTCCGCGGACTGCGGCCGAAACGATGCATCGGGTCCCGAATGCAGTTGAAGCCCCGAACGGCGCCTGTGGGCGTCGTGTCGGGGCTTCCCGCTGTTCGAGCGGCGGATTCATTCGCTCAACACGCTTCGGCGCGGGCAAATCTCCGCTTTCCGCGCCGGACCCTGCCGCCTCCCAACCCTCCCCCGGTCTTTTCGGGGGAGGGTGGGCCGGTGGTGCCGGCCCGGGTGGGGGCCGCCCGCAAAGCCCGCCATCCGCCGATTTCCATCACCCGAACCCATCACTCCCCGATCATCCCGCCGCCCCGGCGACCTCGCGCACGCGCTCCAGCGTCCACTCGGCCACGTGCGCGGGCGGCCAGGCGCCCTGCCGCGCGCCCTGGATCAGCCGCTCCGCCTCGGTGAACGCGCGTTCCGCGTCCGCGGCGGAAACCACGCCTTTTGCCACGGCCGCGTCGAACTCGTCGCGGTCCAGCAGCTCCACGCGGCCGTCCGCGCCCATCCACACGTCCAGAAACAGGTCCGTCGTGTCCCACCGCGCACCGCGCATCCGCACCGGCGTCAGCACGTTGGCGTAGATGCCGGTGAACGTGCCGTCCGCCAGGTGAAAGCGGCCGACGTCGTGCCAGGTCTCGCCGCGGTAGCTGAACCACACCACCGGCGCGCCCGGCTCCAGCACCACGCGCCCGCCCGCCATCACCGGCTTCCGCAGCTCCGCCGACGGCAGATACGTGACGACCACGGTCTCGTTGTCATCCACCACGCGCTGCCGGAACACCGTCACGCGGTCCGGCGGGCGCAGGTAGTGGATCTCGATCGTCTCCCCCGCGGCGTAAGACGGCTCAGCCACGGCGGCCGGCGTGCTCCTGCGCATCCACCACGGCCAGCGCGGTCAGGTTCAGCACGTCCGCCGCCTCGCTGCCGCGCTGCAGCACGTGAATGGGGTGCGCCATGCCGAGCAGAATCGGGCCGAACGCCTCCGCGCCGCCCATCCTCCACATCAGCTTGTAGGCGATGTTGGCCGCGTCCAGGTTGGGGAACACGAGCACGTTGGGCCGGTTCCGCAGCGACGTGAACGGGTAGTTCTCCATCCGGAAATCGTCCAGCAGCGCCGTGTCCGCCTGCATCTCGCCATCCACCTCCAGCCCCGGCGCGCGCTCCTTTACGATCGCCGTGGCGCGGGCCACCTTGTCGGACGCCGGCCCCCGCGCCGAGCCGAAGCTGCTGTACGACAGCATCGCCACCCGCGGCTCAATCCCCAGCCGCCGCACGAAGTCCGCGGACAGCAGGGCGATGTCCGCCAGCGTCGCCGCATCGGGGTCCGGGTTCACCGTGGTGTCGGCGAAGAAGACGACTTCCTGCTGCAGCACCATCATGTACAATCCCGCCACGCGGCGCACACCCGGCGCCGTGCCGATCGTTTCCAGCGCGGGGCGGATCGTCTCCGGATAATAGAGATCCTCGCCCGCCAGCAGCCCGTCCGCGTCGCCCGCCAGCACCATCATGCAGCCGAAGAAGACGGGCTCGTGCATCCGCGCGCGCGCCTGCACCATCGTCACGCCCTTGCGCTGCCGCCGCTGAAAGAAGTCGCGCGCGTACCGTTCGCGCGCTTCCTCGCTCCACTGGTCCACCAGCTCGGCGCCTTCGATGGATACGCCCAGCTCCGCCGCGCGCCGCCGGATCACGTCCGGCCGGCCGAGGAGGATGGGGCGAGCCACCTCTTCCGCCAGCACGAGCGCGCACGCGCGGATGATGGCGTCGTTCTCTCCTTCCGGATACACGATGCGGCGCGGGTCCTTGCGGGCGCGGCGCATCAGGTCGCGCATCACCTCGCGGCCGCGGCCCAGGCGCGCGTCCAGCTCCGCGCGGTACTGGTCCAAGTCAATCTGCACGCGCGCCACGCCCGTTTCCATCGCCGCCTGCGCCACCGCGGGCGCCACCCACAGCATGATGCGGGGGTCGAACGGCTTGGGGATCAGGTACTCCGGGCCAAAGCGGAATCGCTCGCCGCCGTACGCCTTTTCCACCGACTCGGGCACATCGCGCCGCGCCAGTTCCGCCAGCGCGCGGGTGGCGGCCATCTTCATCTCGTCGTTGATGGCGCGCGCCCGCACGTCCAGCGCGCCCCGGAAGATGAAGGGGAAGCCGAGGACGTTGTTGATCTGGTTGGGATAGTCCGTCCGCCCGGTGGCCACCATGGCGTCCGGCCGCACGGCGAGCACGTCTTCCGGCAGGATCTCCGGATCCGGATTGGCGAGGGCGAAGACGATGGGGTGATCCGCCATCCCCGCCACCATCTCCTTTGTGACCGCGCCCGCGATGGACAGGCCGACGAACATGTCGGCGCCGCGCAGCGCCTCTTCCAGCGTGTGCAGATCGCGCGTGGTGGCGAAGCGGCCCTTGTAGCGGTCCAGGTTGCCGCGGTCCGCGCGGATGACGCCCTTGCTGTCCGTCATGCTGATGTTTTCGCGCCGCACGCCCAGGGAGACGTAGTGCTCCGCGGTGGCGATGGCGGCCGCGCCGGCGCCGGAAAAGACGACCGTGATCTCGTCGATCTTCTTGCCGCTGATCTCCATGGCGTTCAGCAGCGCCGCCCCGCTGATGACCGCCGTGCCGTGCTGGTCATCGTGAAAGACGGGGATGTCCAGCCGCTCCTTGAGCGTTTCTTCGATGTAGAAGCACTCTGGCGCGCCGATGTCCTCCAGGTTGATGCCGCCCACCGTGGGCTCCAGCAGTTCGCAGAAGCGGATGACGTCGTCCGCGTTCTTGCTGGCCACCTCCAGGTCGAACACGTCGATGTCGGCGAAGCGCTTGAAGAGCACGGCCTTGCCCTCCATCACCGGCTTGGCGGCCAGCGGGCCGATGTCGCCCAGCCCCAGCACCGCGGTGCCGTTGCTGACCACCGCCACCAGGTTGCCGCGCGCCGTGTAGCGGAACACCTCTTCCGGGTTGGCGGCGATCTCGCGGCACGGCTCCGCCACCCCGGGCGAGTACGCCAGCGACAGGTCTCGCTGCGTGCTGGCGGGCTTGGTGGGAACCACGGCGATCTTGCCCCGGCGGCCCTGGCTGTGGTAGTCGAGCGCGTCCTGCCTGCGATCTGACATCGTCTGCTGCCTCGTGCGGATTGGATCAGGTGCGAGGGGGTACACTGCCCCCCGTGCGCGCGCGTGTCAACCGTGCACCCGCCCACCCCGCCGCGCACGCCGATCCGCCGGCCCCGTGCACCATCCCGGTGCGGCCGTTGCATGTGGATGACGTGCGTGATCCGCCATTCGTCGCGGATTTCCGCCAATCCGCCGCGCCCCCCGCGAATATCCGCTCCCTCCAGGCCATCAGGTTCGCCGATCGCCTTCGTAAGCACACCCGATCCCGATCGGCAGCTGCCTTCAATCCCGCAGCCTGTTCGACTCCGCACGTGCGCGACGGCTTCCCGCCGCACGCCGGGCAGACACTATCCGACAGTGTCCGCGATCCTCTCCGCCCGCATCAAACGGATGGCGCCGGTGAACCGAAACGGTGCACCTGCACCATCCCGTGCCCCAGCGCGGGCGCGCATCCACGGTGGGCATTTTTGCCAAGTCGTTGCGGGATGGCCACTTGCGATTGTGCCATTTGTGGTCCGCCCCGTGCCTTATCCATCCGCACTCAACCATGGGATGCGGCGGATCAGGTCAGCGCGACTCCGTCCGCGTCCCGGTGAATTGGCGGCCTCCCCGGGCCGCCTTCCCCCGGGCACGGCACACCCGTCCTGCCCACCCTTATCATGCTGGAGGAGCTCGTGAACAAGCGTACCCTCACTCCCTTCGCCGTGCTCGTGCTGGCCGCCGCGGCCGCCTGCGGCGACCAGAGCAACTCGCCCACCGCCGCCGCTCCGGGCCGCATCGCCCCGCTGCTGTCCGCCCCCGCGGGCCGCGCCGTGCAGGGCAGCTACATCGTGGTGCTCAACGACGGCGACGCGGGCGACGTGTCGTCGGACGCCGGCGCCACGCCGTCGCACGTGTACTCGGCCACGGTGAACGGCTTCTCGGCCAACCTGAACGCCGGCCAGCTGAACGCCATCCGCAGCAACCCGCACGTGGCGTACGTGGAAGAGAACGCCGTGGTGAGCGCCAGCACGCTGCAGTCCGGCGCCACCTGGGGCCTTGACCGCGTGGACCAGCGCAACCTGCCGCTGGACGGCGGCTACAACTACACGCCCACCGGCGCGGGCGTGCGGGCGTACATCATCGACACGGGCATCCTCACCACGCACAGCCAGTTCGGCGGCCGCGCGTCGGCGGGCTACTCGGCCATCAGCGACGGCCGCGGCGCCACCGACTGCAACGGGCACGGAACGCACGTGGCCGGCACCGTGGGCGGCAGCACGTACGGCGTGGCCAAGGGCGTGAGCCTGATCGCCGTGCGCGTGCTTGACTGCTCCGGCAGCGGCACCAACGCCGGCGTGATCGCGGGCATGGACTGGGTGACGGCCAACCGCGTGCTTCCGGCCGTGGCCAACATGAGCCTGGGCGGCGGCGCCAGCACCGCCGTGGACGACGCCGTGAACCGCATGATCGCCGCCGGCGTGACCGTCGTCGTGGCCGCGGGCAACGAAAACCAGAACGCCTGCAACGTGTCGCCTTCGCGCGTGCCGGCCGCCATCACCGTGGGCGCCACCACCAACACGGACGCGCGCGCTTCGTACAGCAACTACGGCAGCTGCGTGGACCTGTTCGCCCCGGGCACCAACATCACCTCGTCCTGGTACTCCAGCACCACCGCCACCAGCACCATCAGCGGCACCTCAATGGCGTCGCCGCACGTGGCCGGCGTGGCCGCGCTGTACCTGCAGGGCAACACCGGCGCGATTCCCTCGGCCGTGGCCAGCGCCGTCATCGGCACCACCACCAGCAACAAGGTGACGTCGGCCGGCACGGGCTCGCCCAACAAGCTGCTGTACTCGCTGCTGACGGTTGAGACGGGCACGCCTCCCACGGGCGGCACCTCGGTGACCTTCACCGGCTCGCTGAGCGGCACCGGCGCCAACTCGTACCAGCCCAGCGCCGGCTACGTCAGCAGCGTTTCGGGCACGCACTCGGCCACGCTGAGCGGCACGGGCGCGGACTTCGACCTGTACCTGCAGAAGCTGAGCGGCAGCACCTGGAGCACCGTCGCCTCCAGCCTGGGCGCCACCTCCGCCGAGAGCGTGACGTACAGCGGCACCGCGGGCACCTACCGCTGGCGCGTGTACTCGTACAGCGGCGCCGGCACCTACACGCTGGTGACCACCAAGCCCTGATCCGCACCCGCGGAACTGGCAGTCACAACCGCCCGGCGCGATCTCGCGCCGGGCGGTTCTCTTTTGTGGTGCCGGGTCCGGTGTGAGGGCGAGCTTCTACACCCACTGCTCTGACGCGGAGGACGCGGGGGTTGTACGGCGAGGGGCGCGGGGGAACAGCAGGGGAACCTCACGCAGAGCAGCAGAGCAGCAGAGGAGCAGAAGACGGTGCAGCGGGCAGACGGACGTCTCCAGCCCGCCACGCGGACCTCCGCGCCGATTCCTTTCTTCGGACCTCCCGTGCGCGATCCATAGCCGCGCCCGCGTTCCGCGTCAGGCATTCCCGACGGCCAGCAACTCACCTATTACGACCATATTGACAGACATAAAAACGAAGCTGGATCGCTGCGCATTTGGTAGAACTTGGGCCTAATTCAGGGGTCCGGATCAGCCGGTCCAACACACGATCATTTTGCGTCGTCCCGTTTTGCACGGATCGCCGATGCATAATGGTGTGAGGTGCACCATTCTTGGTCGGACACAATCTGTGTACGGAGCGTTGACTTTGTTGCACGGAAAGGGTTTAGCGCTGTGCGGGCGAATGGCGCGCGCCGTGCCTTGATGCAACCCGCCGAATCACAACGAATGCAGTGCCGACGCAGCCCTGTCCCGTGCCCCCCGGCACGAGGCGCCAGGCCGCTCGGAGAGGAGTTACGCGATTTGCGGAAATCCCGCTGTATTCGGAATACGGTGATCTGGTGGTCCATCCGGCAGGTGCAGTCCCCCGCGCGGCGGCCGAACGGCCGCGCGCAGTCGTACCACCCCACGTACGGAGGATGTCATGAAGCTCAGCCGCACTACCCTCACCCTGGCCGGCGTGCTCGCGCTCGCCGCCTGCTCCGACAGCGAAGGCGTCACCGGAATCCGCGCCCCCGAGGCGGCTCCGCTGCTCAGCGCCGGCGTGAACGCCATTGAAGGCGACTACATGGTCGTGCTCAAGGAAGGCGCCAACGCCAACTCCGTCGCGGCGATCGTCGGCGTGACGCCGAGCCACGTGTACACCACGGCCCTCAACGGCTTCTCGGCGTCGCTCAACCAGGGCCAGCTGAACGCCCTGCTGCACAACCAGAACGTGGCGTACGTGGAAGAAGACGCGGTTGCCGAAGCGGCCACCACGCAGAGCGGCGCCACCTGGGGCATCGACCGCATCGACCAGCGTGCGCGCCCGCTGAGCGGCACCTACAACTACACCAACACCGGCAGCTCGGTGTACGCGTACATCATCGACACGGGCATCTACACCGCCCACAGCAACTTCGGCGGCCGCGCGGCGGTGGCGTACGACGCGCTGGGCGGCAACGGCCAGGACTGCAACGGGCACGGCACGCACGTGGCCGGAACCGTCGGCAGCTCCACCTACGGCGTGGCCAAGGGCGTGCGCCTGCGCGCCGTGCGCGTGCTTGACTGCTCCGGCAGCGGCAGCATCAGCGGCATCATCGCGGGTGTGGACTGGGTTCGCCTGAACCGCACCAACCCGGCCGTGGCCAACCTGTCGCTGGGCGGGGGCAACTCGGCCAGCCTGAACACCGCGGTCACCAACCTGGCCAACTCGGGCGTGTTCGTCGCCGTGGCGGCGGGCAACGAGAACCAGAACGCCTGCAACGTGTCGCCGGCCAACGCTTCGGCGGTCACCACGGTTGCGGCCAGCACCAGCACCGACGCGCGCGCTTCGTACAGCAACTACGGCAGCTGCGTGGACCTGTACGCCCCGGGCAGCAGCATCACCAGCACCTGGAGCAACGGCGGCACCAACAGCATCAGCGGCACCTCGATGGCCAGCCCGCACGTGGCCGGCGTGGCGGCGCTGTACAAGGGCGTGTACGGCAACGCCTCGCAGGCCACCATCGACGCGTGGCTCAAGAACAACGCGACGCTGAACGTGATCACCGGCAACCCCACGGGCACGCCGAACCGCCTGCTGTTCAAGTCGACGCTGTAAGCTTCACGCTCGGCTGAGGGATGCCCGGCACCGGATTTCCGGTGCCGGGCATTCTGCGTCCGGGCGGTACGAGAGTACGAGAGTACGAAAGTACGGGAACAGCTCTCGGCACCCGCCCTGGTCTGGCTGCGGCATCCACCCATATCCCCCCCTCCCCTACTCCTCTGCCCCGCTCCGGACCCGCGCGGGTCCCCCCCGCAGTTCCCCCGCGCCCCTCCGCCACCCCCGCGTCCTCCGCGTGAAACGGTGTTGCCGTTCCGCCTGTCCGCGGGCCGGGTGCATCGGTCAGGGACTACGGCCCGGCGCCCGCACCTCCCCGATCACCCGCAAAAGAAAACGGCCCTCCACGCATCGGTGAAGGCCGTTGTCTTTCGAGACATCCCGCGGGCGGGTGCCGCCGGGGCTAGCGGGCGGCGCCGGCGGGCTGTTCCACACCGGGCTCGGTGGCGTGCTCCGCAGGCGCGTCCACGGGAAGCGGAATCTCATGCACGTAGTACATCGGCAGCCCCGCATCTTCCCGCACCCGCACCATCGACACGTTGAACACCGGCACGCCGCCCGGCGTGGTGCCGCTGAAGGTGCCATGATGCGCATGGCCGTGGAACGCCACCGCCGCCTTGAAGCGGTCGATGGGCTCCACCAGGCGGTCGTTGCCCAGGAACGGAAAGATCTGCTCCGGCTCGCCCATCACCGTTTCCATGATGGGCGCGTAGTGCAGCAGAACCACCCGCACCGGCGTGCTCAGCCGGCGCAGCGCGTACTCCAGCTTCTGCACCTCGTCCAGCGTGGTCGACACGAACTGCTTGGTGTCCTGCTCGCCAAACGCCGTGAGCGTGTAGCGGCCAAAACCGCCCATGTAGCCCTTGACCCCGGCGAATCCCACGTGCTCGTTCAGCTCGAACGGGGCCTCGTCCAGCAGATGAACGCCGCGCGCGCGCAGCATGTCGTTCACCCGCTCCACGTTGCCGGATTCGTGGTCGTGGTTGCCCAGCACCGCCAGAATGGGCACCCGCACGTCGGCCAGTTCGCCCAGCACCACCTCCACCTCGGCGGGAATACCGCGGCGGGTAAGGTCGCCCGCCAGCAGCAGCACGTCGGCCTCCTCGTTCACCTTGGCGAACAGGTCGCGGTACAGCCCGCCGTCCTTTTCGCCGCAGTGAAAGTCGCCCACGGCCGCCACCCGCACCACGCGCGCCGCCCGGTCCTCGCGCCGCCGCCCGAAGGAGGCGCCGGCCGCGCCGCTCTCGTCCGCCACGTTCTGCCCGTCCGTCATTCCTCGTCGTCCTCTTCGCCGTGGCCGCCGGAGGTTTCTTCCTCGAAATTGGCCCGCTCGTCCCACACGTCGCTCGCCTCCACGCCCAGCACCGCGGGATGCTTCTGCATGGCCGAGATGCTGTCTTCGCGCAGGTCGTGGAATCCCCACTCGTTCACGTCGATTGCGAACGAAAAGCGCGAAATCATGGTGCCGCGGGTGATGTTGTGCTCGTCGCCCTCGTCCGAGCGCTGGTGCGCGGCTTCTTCGGCGCGGCCCACCAGTTCGCGCACCACCCACTCCGGCACCTGGTCGCGGTACCCGGGATACACGTAGCGGAACATGGATACCTGCGACAGCAGCAGCGGCCAGTGCTCACCCGTCTTGGTGATCAGGCGGCGCCAGTCCATCAGATGGCCCTTGCACAGGATCAGGTGCGCCACGTCGGCCATGTCCTGGCGGTGGCGTTCGTGAATGAACAGCCGGTGCCAGATCAGCTCCTCGACCGGGGCCACGTGCACGTCGGTGGCGGCCAGCACGGCGGGAGTGCTGTACTTGAACCAGTCATCGTCGATCAGGGCCAGGCCGTTGCCCATCCCGTAGATGATGTCGATGAAGTGGTCGCGATTGGCCTTGCTGATGGCCTTGCCGATCCAGTGCGGCTGCTCCAGCCGGGTGATGAAGCCCGAATCGCGCAGCACCTGCATGGCCTGCAGCACCGCCTCGGGGGTGCAGAACAGGTCCAGGTCCTTGGTCTGGCGATAGATGCCGGTGTGCTCGTAGATGGCGTACGCGCCCGCCACCACGTACGGCACCTTGGCCTCGTTCAGCGCGGCGAGCGCCACCTTGTACACTTCGCGCTCAACCTCGGGAATCCAGAATCCGCCGTGGGTGACGGACTTCCGCTCTTCCTTGGTGAGGTAGTTGAACCCGGGAAACGTGGGTGCGTCCGGCTGAACCTTGGGCATTTGAACCGAATCCGTGGTTGAATCGTTGCGCCGGGGAAAAGCAACAATCGGACCCGTCACGGCTCCAGGCCCCGTGTGCGTTGACCGGCGGCGCCGCGCGTGCGTACCTTTGCCCCATGCTGAACGATCTCAAGAAGCTGTTCTCGGAAAGCTGGAGCGCCTTCGTGACCGAGGCGGGGCGGCGCGGGCCCGAAGACGACGTGGCCGAGCTGCTGACCGGCATGCGCCGCGAGATGGTGCAGGCGCGCGCCTCGCTTCCCCTGTACGACGAAGGCGTCCGCGCCGCCGAGGCCGAGCTGGCGCGCGAGCGCAAGGCGCTGGAAGACGCCGTCCGCCGCGGCGGGCTGGCCGAACGCATTCAGGACGCCGAAACGGTGCGCATCGCCGCCGAGTTCGCGGAGCGCCACCGCCGGCGTGTGGCCGTGCTGGAGGAAAAAGTGCGCGCGGCGCAGGCGGAAAAGGAGCTGCGCGCGGCCGAGGTGCAGGACATGATGCGCCGCTACAAGGAGGCGGACCTGAACCGCTTCGGGCTGCTGGCCGCGGTGCGCAAGGCGCGCGCGCAGCAGTCGGTGCGCGAGGCGGGCGAGGTGGGGATGGACGACTTCGACCGCATGGCCGGCCGCATCGAAAGCGAGGCCGCGTACGGCGACGCGCTCGAGGAACTGGACGATTCGCCGCCTCCGCCCTCCGCTCCCAACGCGGACGATGTGGAAGCGAGGCTTCAGGAGATGAAGCGGCGGATGGGATTGTAGGGGGTCCGGGAGAACGGATCGACCCGGCTCCGGGTTTTCGCGTGAGCAGCGGAGGTGAGCCCTCACCCCGCGTGCTGCGCACGACGACCCTCTCCCACGAACAGATGTGGGAGAGGGAGCACACCCCAGATCGGCGTGGGGAAATAGGCGGAGCGCGGCGGCGGGATTCCGTCCGGCGGTTGAAACCGCGCCTCGAGATACACGAAGTCCGCCTGCGCGGACTGGGTCGCCAACTCTGCCCGCCACGCCCAATGCAGTTGAAGCCCCGAACGGCGCGCGAATAGCGCCGTGTCGGGGCTTTCCGCTTTTGGAGCGGCGGATTCATTCGCTCAGGACAGCCTGGGCCCCATCCAACCTCGAGTCCCACACCGAACCCTCCGCCCGCCCCAACCCTCCCCCAGTCTTTTTGGGGGGAGGGTGGGCGAGTAGTACGAGCCCGGGTGGGGGGCGCCCGTGAAGCCCGCCACCCGCACCCGTTTCCATCGACCGACCCCATCGACCGAACGGCGGTCCCCGAACCGGCTCCTACCGCTTCCCGAACTCCGGCGCCTCCGTCTCCTGCGTCGTGCTGGAGCCGGGGCCCGCATCCATCCCCAGCGCGTCCTGCGCAACGGCGCGCACCAGGTCGTCGCGCTCGCCGTTCAGCTGCACGCGCGCGGCGCGGAACCGCAGCCCGCTGCGCTGGCACGCCAGGTCGCAGACGCGAAGAATCTGCTCCACCGACTCCGCATCCAGCGACTGCCGCGTCGGCGTCAGCGTGGGCGCGATGGTCTCGCCCGCGTCGCGCGCCTCCAGCAGCGCCTGCGTGCGCGACAGCGTGGCCGCGCGCACGTACAGCTCGATCGCCATGTCCGCGATGCGCGCGACCACGAACTGCCGCTCCACGATCTTGCGCCCGTGCCGGCGAATGGCGCGGTCCACCGCGATGCGCAGATCGCGGGTGTGCTCGGTCAGGTAGTCGAAGTGCTTCTGCAGCCGCGGATGAATCTGCTTGGCCAGCTCCGGCTCGCCGCGGCCCAGGGCAAGCCGCACCCGGTCCGCCGCAAAGTCCGTCAGCAGGCCGATCTGCCGGATGGGCTCGCGCAGCGCCGCCGCCACCTCCTTGAGCTGCGCGCCGGGCTCCTGCATCCCCGAAAGCCCCACGAAGATCCGCAGGATCTCGTTGGTCCCCTCAAAGATCCGCGTGATACGCGCGTCGCGGTACAGGCGCTCGTACGGATGGTCCTTCACGTACCCGCGCCCGCCGGCGATCTGCACCAGCTCGTCCACGGCGCGGTCCAGTGCCTCGGAGTTCCACGTCTTGGCGGCGGCGCTTTCCAGCGCGTAATCCACGTCGCCGCGGTCGTTGAGCCCGGTGGTGAAGAAGGCGACGCTCTCCGCCGTGTACGCGTCCGCCGCCATCGCCGCGATCTTGCCCTGAATCAGCTCGTACTTGGCGATCGGCTCGCCGAACTGCTCGCGCGTGCGGCTGAACTCGCTCGCCATCCGCAGGCACTGCTTCACGCCGCCGCCCGCGCCGGCGCTCAGCCCCTGGCGCCCGGAGTTGAGGACGCGCATGGCGATCTTGAAGCCGTCGCCCACCTCGCCGAGCACGTTTTCCGCCGGGACGCGGACGTCCTTGAAGTACAGCTCCGCCTGGTTGCTCCCCCGCGCGCCCATCTTGCGCAACGCCGGGCCGCGCTCGTACCCCGGCATGTCGGGGCGCAGGATGAAGGCCGTCACCCGGTCCGTCGTCTTGCCGTCGCGCTCCACCGGCGTCTGCGCAAAGGTGACGATCACTTCGGAAAACGATCCGTTGCCGATCCAGATCTTGGAGCCGCTCAGAATCCATCCGCCCTCGCCGTCGGGCACCGCGCGCGTGCGGATGCCGGCCGCGTCGCTCCCGGCGCCCGGCTCGGTGAGCGCGAACGAGGCCATCCACTCACCCGTGGCGGCTTTGGGAAGATAGAGCGCCTTCTGCGCATTCGACCCGGCCAGCTGAATCCCCTTGATGCCGATGGACAGGTGCACGCCCAGCATGATGGCGAGCCCCACATCGTAGCCGGTGACGAACTCGAACACGCGGCAGTACGCGCTCTGCGACAACCCCATTCCGCCGTACTCGCGCGGCAGCGAGATGCCGAACAGCCCCATCCGCTTCAGGTCGTCGATGACGTTCTGCGGGATCTGCTCGTGCTCGTCGATCCATGCACGGTCGATGTGGGTTTCGCAGTACGCCCGCAGTTCATCCAGAAAAGCGGTGACGCGCTGCTCCTCGTCCTCCGAAATGCGGGGGAACGGAAACAGGATGCTGTCGTCGATGGTGCCGCTGAAGAGCTGGCGCGTAAAAGATGGCTGGTCGCTGGCCATGCGTGCCTGGATCGCTGATGGGTGCGGCCGCGTGTGCGGCGCGTGACGGATTCCGAATCGGGTCACGGCACGGATCGCACCGCGGCCGCCCATCCGCCCTGATTCGGCCTCGTCATGGGCCTTGATCCCCGGTTCCGCCCCGTGTACTGTACGTCCTCTTTCGCGGCGATGCACGCCGCCGCGATGGGTCCCCGCGGTCCAGCCGGACAGGAGGAGCGAGCCGGTGCCGAGCATGCCTGACACGCTGATGCAGAAAGCGGAACCCCGGCCGGTGGCGGTCCCGGCCGAATCCTCCCATCACTCCGCGAAACGGACGCGGGACACCGTGCAGGCCGCCGCGCCGGCGGTTCGCGCTCCCGAGCCGGAGAAGCAGAAGGCAGAGACATCAACGCCGATCATCGACAACCTGGTTCCGGGCTGGCAGCCGGCCCGGTTCTCGATGCAGACGCTCATCGTCCTGGCGATCGTGGTGGCGGCCATGCTTCTGCTGAGCGCCGGGCTGATGGTGGTGCACCGGCTGTTTCACTTCATCAAATCGGGCGGATGGAGCAAGACACCCGTCGAGATCAGCGAACTCGGCGTCGCGGGCGTGTTCACCCTCAAGCAGTCGCAATCGGATCAGCAGAAAACCGATCGCGTCAGAGATACGGAACTGGCGGCTGTAAACGAGAGGCTTGACGCCACGGTGAGAAATCACAATGCTTTAACCGAATTAGTCAGCGAGATGTCTGGAGTACTTGCGGAACTGAATGCGCGGATCGATCGCCCGATCCTTTCGCAAGCTGTGGTTGACCAGTCGGCTGGCTCGCAGAGCAATGGAATGGAGGGAGACGACGATGCGCGACGAGAGCAAGAGTGATCTGACGGCTCGCATCGAAGCACTCCGTGCGAAAGTACTGGCTACGCGCATCGGGGAGAGCGATGAACTGCTTCGCCAGCAGCTGAAAGAACTCGCGGCGAAGAAGGCGGTGCTGAATGAGAGAATCGAGCGCCTTCTCGGCATGACGACGCCCTGACCGGTTGCCTGATCCTCTCGGATTCGCAAAGCGGGGCCCCGACCAGCACTGGTCGGGGCCCCGCCTCATTCCAGCTGTCGCTGCCGGATCACCAGCCCATTCGCTCGCGGAGCGCGGTGATGTGGGCGATGTGGTGGCGGCTGTGCCACGCGTATAGAGCCAGCAGCTGGTCAAGCCGCATGAGGCCGCGCTCCGGGTGGCGGACGGTGCGCGACCAGTCGGCCTCGCTCATGGCGCGAAGAGTGTTCACCCAGCGCTCGTGCAGCGCCTCCAGCAGCGTCAGCGACACCTCCACCGGCGTGGTGCGCGTGTCGCCCAGCTCCGCCCACGCGGCCTCCTCGTACGGCTTGATGACGGGATTGTCTTCCGTAAGCCCGAGCTTGAGACGCACGTAGGCGTTCATGTGGCTGTCGGGGATGTGGTGCGCCAGCTGCCGCACCGTCCATCCGCCGTCGCGGTAGGGCGTAGCGAGCTGCTCGTCGCTCAGGCCGCGGAGGGCGTCGCGGAACCGCGCCGGCGCGCCGGCGATCTCCGCGATCCACTCCGCGCGGTGATTCTCATCCGCGCCGTCTTCCCAGTGGAACTTGCCCGCGGGAAACCGTGGATCCGCCGCCTCTGTCATCGTCATCGCCGCTGCTCCTGGCAGGTGGTATGGAACGTCCCCTCCCTCGTCCGCCGGATACTAATCTCCGCCCTCGTCGAAGTAAAGAACGATCATCGGCGGTGGTGAAGTTTATCCGCACGACGTTCGGGACGGGCCAAGCACCACAAACGAAAGCGGGGGACCGGCGCCGCCGGTCCCCCGCTGTTCATCTCCCCGGGACATCCATCCCCGCCGCGGGTCAGCGCCGGTAGGTCGCCAGCAGGTTGCCCAGGGCGAGCTGCACCCCGCGCGAGCCGGACGTGTTGCGGCCGTTGTAGATGAAGCTGAACGCCACCGTCTCGCCCCCCGCCGTCTTTACGAATCCCGACAGCGAGCGCACGCTGCGGATGAACCCCGTCTTGGCGTGCAGGTTTCCCGCGGCCGGCGTGTTGTTGAACATGTTCTTCATGGTCCCCTCCGGATCGCCGGCGATGGCCAGCGATTCGTGGAACTGGGCCGACCATGGCGCCTTGTGGGCGTACATGAGCGTACGGACCATGGCGTTGGCGCTGGTGCGGTTCTGCGCGGAAAGGCCGGAGCCGTCCGCCTGCCACAGCTGCCCCCAGGGCACGCCCGCCCGGTCGTGAAAGAACGCCGCCGACGCCGAGCCGCCGCCCGCGTACGTGCCGTGCCCGGTGCTCTTGGCCACGGCCGCCTTCCACAGGTGCTCGGCAAAGAAGTTGTCCGAGTGCCGGTTGGTGACGTGAACGATCTCGTGCAGCGGAATGCTGAAGTGGCGATGGACGACCACCGCGTTTTCCGGTGTCTTGCCCACCGTCACCGCGCCGCGCACCTCGATGCCCGCTTCGCGCAGCGCCTGGCGGATGGCGCCGCCGGCCAGGTACGCCGGCTCGTACGCGCCCACCCCGAAGCGGTACGGCCCGCGGCCGCCCACCCCGCCGCGCAGGCGGATGGTGTCTTCATCCGGCTTGCGCACCGCGAAGGCACGACCTCCGCCGGCGCGGACGTTGTTGATCACCGGGATCTCCGGCACGTCCGGAATCCGCTGAAAGGCCGTGCCCCCGCGGATTTCGATCCACAGCATGTTGCGGTTGAACGGCAGCCCGCTGACGGTGGGGGCATAGCGCGACGCGCCGTTCCCCGTATCCAGCGGCCACTGCGGCCCGAAGTTCTGCTGGTCGTGAATGGAGGGATCGGCCACCACGCCGCCCTCCACCACCCGCACTCCGATGCGCTGCAGCGCCGCGGCCATCTTGCGCGGGCTGGCCATCACGTCCTTGTCCCAGTCCGGATAGCCGAACGCCGGATCGCCCGAGCCGCGGATGACGACGTTGCCGCGCAGGGTGCCGTTCTGCACGGGCCCGGCGATCAGCAGGTCGGTGGGAAAGCGGTAGTCGGGGCCCAGCGTGCCCATCGCCCACACGGTGCTGTACACCTTGTTGTTGGACGCGGGAACGCGCGCCGAGTCGGCGTTGATGGCAAAGAGCGGCTCGTTGCGGTCCATGGACCACGCCAGGATGGTCCACTCGCCCTTGTTGCCCACCAGGGCGTCGGCCTGGGCCTGCAGCGGACCGGTGGCGGGCGTGGAGGCCTGCGTCTGCGCGCCGCGCGCGGCCAGCGCCGCGGCGGCGGCGCTCAGGGTGAGCGCCAGCGCCGCGGTATGAAGGTACTTCATCTGCTTTCCTTTCAGCGTGCGCCGGTGGCCGGCGGCACGGGGGCGGCGGCGGGCTGCACCGGCACGGCGGCCGGAACCGCGGACGCGCCCGAACCCGGGCGGTGGTCGCCGCGCGCCAGTTCAATCTCTTCCAGAATCTGCTGCTGAAGCCGGAACGACGACCGCGTGTTTTCTTCGATGTCGATCATCAGCACGAACATGCCCGCGATGGCCAGCATGGCCACGGCGACCACGATGGAGCCCATGAGCACCATTCCGCCCTGGATGCCGCTCAGGCCGTCGTTGCCCAGGGTGGAAAAGAACATCAGCCCGCCCAGCAATACCAGCAGCACCGCCAGAAAGCGGATGGCGTTCAGCAGCAGGCGAAGGCTGCTGTAACGCGTTTCCACGCCGGCCAGGCGGCGGGGTGCGCGGCGCTCCTTCATGAGGTTGCCGCACTTGGGGCATTTGTCGGTGGTGGGGTCTTCCACCACGGTGCCACACCGCGTGCACTGGACCGGGGTGCTGAACAGGTGCAGGGACATCGTGCGCTTCCCGGGATCATGGACGCGCCGCCGGAGCCCGGCGGCGCGAAGGGTTTCAGTACGTTTCCGAATCCCCGGCAAGGAGCAACGCGCGTGCCACTTCCGGCGGTCTACGCCAGCGCGGGCTCGCGGCTTCCGGTGGCGCGCACCGCGGCGGCCAGGCGGCGCATGCGCACCAGGCGGAGCGAGCGGGCGGTGTGTTTGATGACGGAGCGGAAGCGGCGGCAGGTGCGGCACTCCAGGTCGTATCCGGAGGCGTCCAGCACCAGGTGGCGGATCATGCGGGTGACGGGGCGGGCTTCGAGCAGCTCGCGGCAGAGCGGGCAGCAGGGCCGGCGTCCTTCGCGCATCTGCGAGTCGATGCGGTCGGCGGAACGGCCGTCGAAGCCGCGCCACGCAGAAGCGCGGCGGCCCGGGGTGCGAACGTCCTGTTGCATGCGGGATCGTACGGTGGTGCGAGCGGTCGGGGCCGGTGCCCAGGCCCGATGGACGAAACATCTGGAGGCAGGAACAATGCCAGTTCATCGATCCCGCGAACCTCGTGGGATTCGCTGCACCGTTGCGGGATTCTCCGGCGTTCGTGCGGTGGCGTATTCCGAATAACTGCCCTCACGCGGAGAACGCGGAGGTTGCGGAGGTGCGCGGGGGAACTGATGGGGAGATTGCTTTGGATCGAGCTGTCATCGGCCAGCCACGTGCGCGTCAAGGCATCCTTAACTGCATCTCACGCGGGGGTCGCGGAGGTCGCGGAGGTCGCGGGGACAGCAGAGAAGATGATGGAAGAGTAGATAAATGGATTCGTCGCAGCCGTCTGCGATGTCTGTTCCTATTCCCTATTCCCCATTCCCTATTCCCTCACCCCTCGTCGAACAGCCCCAGTTCCCCCGGCAGCGCCTTGCGCGGCTTCTTCACCCGCGGCGTAGGTAGCGCGGGCTCCAGCAGAAAGTCCACCTCGGCATCCGGCGCGTCCAGGCCGCGGTAGCGCACGCGGCTTTCCCGCCGCAACTGGGCAAGCGCGGCGCGCACCTGCTCCGTCGTCAGGCCGCTCTCCGCAAGGCTCGCCAGCAGATCGCGAAACAGGACGAGTTCACCCCGGTGCCGGGCGTGCAGATCATCCGCGATCGCCTGCGGGTCCGGGCCGCGCGGCTTGGGCTCCGGCGCGGGCGCCACGACGGGAAAGAGTTCCAGGACGGGTGACGGCTCCGGCGCAGATTCCGGCTCCTCTTCCGCCTCCGCGCGGAAGCCGACGGTGAGCGCCACCTCTCCGCCCGCATCCCCGATCGCGCCGTTCAGTTCCAGCGGATGCTCGGGGCGGGAGGCGGCGAGCAGCACGTGGACGGATTCCTTTCCCGCCTCCAGCAGCTGCGTCCGCACAATCCGCCCGTCCTCGCCCGCGGCGGATAGCAGAAGGCGCAGACGCTCCGCCATCGCGGCCAGCGCGGCATCCACGCCGCCGGCACGCTCCGCCGCGCGCCACGCAACCAGCCACCCGTTCCGGTCATCGCCCATGAACGCGGAGCAGCCTTCCACCACGCGCCGCAGGTGGGGCGGATAGTCCGCTAGCGGTCCGGAAAAGCGAGCCTGCTTGCGAAAGTCTTCCTCTGGAACGCGAAGCAGCAGATCGGCGGAGGCCAGCGCGGCGAACGGCTCCACGCTTCGCCATGGAAGCGCGCGCGCCGCCAGCGGAGCCATGCGCATCAGCAGCGGATCGTCACCCACAGCGGCGGCGAGGGCGGGGGTGATAGCGGGAAAGGCGGCTTCCAGCAGGCCGATCTCCCCCGGCGCGATCGTGGCGGGATCGGAGAGGACGCGCACCCGGTTTCCGACGCCGATGCCGTCCAGTGCCTCCGCCAAGCGCGCGACCAGCCCAGGATCCTCCTCCACCAACGCGATGCGCATCATTGCCGCTTCACCCGCCATCGCGCGCACGGCGGCGACGGCGGCGGGCTGCACGGACCGGCCGCTGAGCGCCGCACGTTGCAGGTCTGCCCCCGCGAATGCATCCACGAACCATCCGGAAGCCGCCACCTCCGCATCGCTCGCCTCCGCCGACCGGCGCGCCACGCCCTGCGCCCATCGCCCGGCAAACCCGCCGGCGACGGCACTGGAGTAGGACTCTAGGTCAGGCGTGCGAGGCTTCACGGGATACGGTTCAGGTCAGCGGGCGAACGCGCACACAGGTTACGGGTGAAGAAAATCCGAAGCAAGGGAGAACGGCAGGGAATGGGGAATAGGGAATCGGGAATGGGGAATAGGGCCTGGTCGACGGGATGGGAACGGGAAGAGTCGCGCCGCGAGGGCTGGCGCGGTGATACGGCCATCACTCGGGGGCGGAGTACGAGTTGTGCGTACGATGGACGGAGCGGGTTTCTCCTGACTGGAAGCGGATCATGAGCGATACTTCTCCCGCCGCGGCGGGCACCATGCGGGTTGCGGTCACCGGCGCCACGGGGCTGATTGGATCGGCGCTGGTGGACCGGCTCACACGCGACGGGCACACGGTCGTGCGCGTGGTGCGGGGCCGGGCCGGGCCCGGCGACGTGGCGTGGGATCCTGAGGCGGAGACTATCGATTCCGCCGCGCTGGAAGGGGTGGATGCCATCGTCCACCTGGCCGGCGAGAACGTCGGCACGCGGTGGAACGACGAAAAGAAGCGCCGCATCATGGACAGCCGCGTAAAGGGCACGCGCCTGATCGCGCACGCGGCGGCGCACATGACCCGCCAGCCGCGGGTCTTTGTGCAGGCCGCCGCCACCGGCATCTACGGCGCCCGCGGCGACGAGGCGCTGAATGAGTCATCCGCGCCGGGAAAGGGATTTCTGGCCGACGTGGGCCGCGCGTGGGAAGGTGCGTCGTCGCTGGCGGAAGAGGCGGGGATCCGCGTGGTGAAGCTGCGCTTCGGCGTGGTGCTGAGCGCGCGCGGCGGTGCCCTGAAGCAACTGCTGCTCCCCTTTCGCATGGGCGTGGGCGGACCCGTGGGCACCGGCCGCCAGTGGATGCCCTGGCTGTCGCTTGACGACGCCGTGGAAATGATCGTGGTGTCGCTGCGCGATCCGCGGTACAAGGGGCCCATCAACGCGATTGCCGCCAGCGTGCGGAACCAGGATTTCACCCGCGCCCTGGGGCGCGCCGTCCACCGGCCCGCTCTGATCCCGACACCCGCGTTCGCACTGCGCGCCCTCTTCGGCGAAATGGCCGACGAGACGCTCCTCGGCAGCCAGAACGCCGAACCGCGCCGGCTGAAGGAGCTCGGCTTCCGCTATCTTCACCCCACGATGGAAGATGCGCTGCACGCGGCCCTCCGCGGCGGCTGATCGGCAGGAACGGGCCGTGCGCCGTGACAAAGCGGGGCGGGGACGCTCACCAAAGCGGCGTTACAATCAACTATTCGCAGCCGAGACCCGCGTTACAGAGTTCCTGGTCAGCCACGCAGACTGATACGGCCACGGACTGTCGGCACTCCAAACTGTTGCACACCCACAACTTGGGGAACAATCCGGTCGGGCATCTCCCGGTGTTACATTTCACCACGAGAGCGTCGGTGCGGATGTTACAAAGCATCTGAGAGCCCGGCGCGTCCGGGCGAGCATGATACCCTTCCTGTAGAAAGACTTCGGTAACGCCGGGGATGCAGGCCCGCGTGATAGTCTTCACAATCCTTTGACAGCCGACTTCGCACGCGGTAAATCCCCCGGATCGCGACACTCACGCACGAACGTACCCCGTACTCACGCACTCGCTTGTCGATTCTGGACGTCGCCGTCGTCGGTTCGGGGCACAACGCGCTCATCGCCGCCGCGTACCTGGCGCAGGCCGGGCGCAGCGTCGCCGTCTTTGAGCGAGCGCCGCGGCCCGGCGGCGCGGTGCAGACGCGCGATGACATCTTTGACGGCTACCGTATCGACGTGGGCTCGTCGGCGCACATCCTCATCCACCTTACGCCCATCCTGCAGGAACTGGAACTGGAGCGGTACGGGCTGCGCTATGTGGACTGCGATCCGTGGGCGTACTATCCGCTGGAGGACGGGCGCGCCATCTACTTTCACAAGGATGTGGGGCGTACGTGCGATTCCATTGCCGCCATTTCGCCGAGGGATGCGGTCGCGTACCGGCGGTTTCTGGATGACTGGCGGCCCATCAGCGAGGCGGTTCTGCGCGCGTTCCTGGGCGCGCCCACGGCCGGGCGGCTGGCGTGGACCATGGGGACGGGCGGTGGATTCGCGCGCGGCGGCGCGGAAAAGCTGCAGGATATTCTGGGCTCGTACCGGCAGCTTCTGAATACGACATTTGAGCACCCCGCCGTGCGCGCCGCCATCGAGTGGATCGCCGCGCAGAGCGGTCCGCCCCCGACGGAACTGGGGAGTGCGCCGCTCGCCGGATGGCAGCCGCTGTATCACGACAGCGGCGTAAAACGGGCGGTTGGCGGGTCTGGAGCGCTCACGCAGGCGCTGGTGGCGCACATTCGCGCGCACGGTGGCGAGGTGCACACATCCGCGCCGGTGCGGCGGATCATCGTGCAAAGTGGACGCGCGGCGGGCGTGGAGATCGGCGACCGGGCGGAAGACGGACTGCCGCTCGGCGCGCCGGTGGCGGATAACGGGCCGGGCCGTGTTGTACGAGCGCGTTCGGTGCTGGCCGGCTGCCACGTGGCGACCACGTTCGGGCGGCTGCTGGCGGACGCGCCGGAAGCCGCGCCGCTGCGGGAGCGGGTGGCCAACCTGCGCATCGGCAACGGGTTCGGGATGATCCTGCGCTGCGTGACCTCCGAGCTTCCCGCGTACGCCGGCGCCCCCGCGGACGGCTCGCCCGGGCCGATGCACCAGGGACTGCAGCTGCTCTGTCCCCCCGCGCCGTTCCTGGATCACGCGTACGCCGACTACCTGCGGGGCGAGCTTCCTCGCGACCCCGCGGTGGTGGCGATGACCTGGTCCGCCGTGGACCGCAGCATTGTACCGGACGGTAAGCACCTGCTGTTCGCGTGGGCACAGTATCATCCGTACGCGCTCGCCAGCGACGGCAAATGGGATGACGAAACCCGCCGCCGCGCGGCCGCCGACATCCTGAAGACCGTAGGACGGTTCGCGCCCAACGTACCGGCGTGCCTGGAGCAGGTGTACATCCAGTCCCCGCCAGACCTGGAACGCGAACTGGGGCTGTACAACGGCAACGTGATGCATCTGGAGATGTCGCTGGACCAGATGTTCACCTTTCGCCCCTCGCCTGCCCTTTCCGGCTACCGCACGCCCATTCCGGGCCTGTACCTGACCGGCGCGAGCACGCATCCCGGTGGTGGCGTCTTTGGTGCCTCCGGCCGCAACGCCGCGCGTGTGATGCTCAAGCGCTGATCCCGCGTTCTTATCCGCCCCGACGCCTCGAACGCCCGCCCGGTGTTCGGGGCGTCGCACATCCCCCCGCAGTTCCCCCGCGCCCCTCCGCCACCCCCGCGTCCTCCGCGTGATAGCAGTTTACTGATCGTCAGCAGCACGGGATTCAGAGATCACACTGCACTGCGCGGCGTGGCTAAGTCAGTTATCATTGTGTATCACGATCGCGATATGTATTGAAGCTTCTGACCTGACCCCCACGCACGTGATCGAAACGCTGTCCGGAACCGCCCTGCCCTCCGTTCCCGTGCCGCCGCCGGGGCCGCGTTCGCGCGAGCTTGCGGCGGAGCTGGCGCGATGGGAATCGCCCAACGTCACGTACCTGGCCGACGACTTCCCGGTTTTCTGGGATGAAGCACGCGGCTCCAATGTGCGCGACGTGGATGGAAACGTGTTCCTCGACCTCACCTCCGCGTTCGCGGTGACGGGAATCGGGCACGGGCATCCACGCGTAGTTTCCGCCATCCAGACGCAGGCGGGAAGGCTGCTGCACGGGATGGGCGACGTGCATCCGCCGGCCATCAAGGTGGATCTGCTGCGCGCGCTGGCCGAGGTGGCGCCCGGCGGGCTGAACCGGAGCATTCTCGCCAACTCCGGCGCGGAAGCGGTGGAAGCGGCGCTCAAGACGGCCGTGATGGCCACGGGAAAGCCGCGCGTGCTGGCTTTTCACGGCAGCTACCACGGGCTGACGTACCGCGCGCTGTCGGTAAGCGGGCGGGAAGATTTCCGCGCACCTTTTCAGGCACAGCTGGGCTCGGGGACGGTGTTCGTGCCGTACCCGTATGCTTACCGCTCGCCGTTTGATGGGGATGCGGACGCGATCGGAGAGCAGACGCTGCGGTACATCCGCCACGTGCTGGACACGCCGGGGACCGCGCACGAGGGGATCGGCGCAATCCTGGTGGAGCCGATTCAGGCGCGCGGCGGCGACATCGTTCCGCCGGACGCGTTCCTTCCCGGATTGCGCCAGATCTGCGACGAGCGCGGGCTGCTGCTCATCTTGGACGAGGTCTACACCGGATTCGGGCGCACGGGAAAGTGGTTCGCGTGCGAGCACTGGGGCGTGGTGCCGGACCTGATGCTCGTGGGAAAAGGGCTGACGGGCGGATTTCCGTTTGCCGCCTGCACCGGTACGGACGCGGTGATGCAGGCGTGGCCGAAGTCAGGCGGAGAGGCCATCCACACCTCCACCTTTCTGGGCCACCCGGTGGGATGCGCCGCCGCACTTGCCGCCATCTCCGTGCTGCGCGACGAGGGCCTGGTGGAACGCAGCGCGGCAGTCGGCGAGCGGATGCGGGCGCGGCTGGCGGAGATCGGCGCGGACCACCCGCACATCGGAGAGGTGCGCGGCCGGGGGATGATGATCGGTGTGGAGATGGTGCGCGACCGGACCTCCCGCGCGCCCGCGCCGGAGCTGTCCGGCCGGCTGATGGTGGAAGGGCTGCGCCGCGGGCTGCTGCTGCTCGGCGGCGGAATTCACGGCAACGTGCTCTCCCTTTCTCCGCCATTCGTGATGACGGATGCACAGGTGGACCACGCGCTCGGCGCCATCGAAGAGATCCTGGCCGGGATGCGTTAGATTGTCCGCCCGCGTATCAGACGGGGATAGATTTTACGTCAGCGATGCGCGCGAGGATTGATGGCTGCAGCACCGCGTTCTGTGGCGGGACGGGAATCGTCTCGCGGGGAACGCGGTCCTTTTTTCGACAGAAACGAGACCTGATGGAATATCGCAAGGCGGTTGATGCAGACGTACCGCTGCTGGCCGACATCAACCGGCAGCTGATCGAGGACGAGTGGGACGGCGGCGGAATGTCGATGGAGCGGCTGGAGGCACGGATGCGCCGCTGGCTGGAAGAGGGTGATTATCAGGCCACCCTGTTCATCGAAAACGGACAGACGGTGGCGTACTCGCTGGTGAGCGTGGATGACGAGGACGACTCGGCGTTCATCCGCCACTTCTTTGTGCTGCGCGAGCACCGCGGCGGCGGCGTGGGCAAGCGAGCGATTGCACTGCTGATGGCGGAAATCATCCCGCCGAGCGCGCGGGTGACGCTGGACGTGCTGGCCAGCAACGGGGGCGGGCATCACTTCTGGAAATCCGTGGGATTCCAGGATTATGCGATCCGGATGGAACGGCTGCCCGTGGCGGAAAAGAGCTCGGGCGGCTGAAGCCGCGGCAACAACGGCGCAAAGTCCGCCTGCGCGGACTGTGGGGGCGGCATCGGTGCGGGTGGCGGTCCGCGGCACGTCCGCCTGTCCAGGAGCAAGTGAATTCGCGCTGGAAAGGCACGAAGTCCGCCTTCGCGGACTGGGGCCCAAACCATCGTGCGGATTCCGAATGCAGTTGAAGCCCCGAACCGGATGCGCCAGGAGCCGGTGTCGGGGCTTACCGCTGTCCGAGCGGTGGATTCATTCGCTCAGGAGTGCCTGCGCGCAATCATCATCTCCATACGCGCGATACACCAGGCGCCACCATCGATCCGGAATCCGCCACGCGCGGTAAGGAACGGGCGGTGGATGAGGACACGACGAAGCCCCACGCGAGCCATCAGGCATCACGTGGGGCTTCTCGTCATCCATCAACCATCATCCGCCATCAACCGATCGCTTACCTGCCGCGCGTTCCGTTTGGCGGAGTGGACGGAAAGAAGATGGTGTCCACCGGTTCGGTTCGCGGCGTGGGCGCCGGGATGGGCGTGTACACCGGCGGCGACGGCTGCGGCACCGGCGGCTGCGGCTCGGGCGGCTCGGGCTGCGGCTGGGCCGGCGGCGGCGTGGGCTCCGGCTCGCGCTCCACCGGCGTCGTAGGACGCGGGCGCGGCTGCGTGGGCGTCGTGGGACGCGGCGCCGGGGTCGTGGGACGCGGCTGGGGCTGCGCGGGCGTCGCCGGCTGCGGACGCGTCGCGGCCGGCTGCGAGGGCGCGGGACGGCTCACGGGCGCGCTGGGCCGCGGCGCGGACGGCGACGGCTCCACGGCGGGAAAGGTGGGGTTCACGCCCGTGGCGATCCCCGGCTCCGTCTCCGTGGCGGACGGCTCGCCCGTGCTGACCGGCGGAACGTCCACCGCGGCGGAATCCACCGTCATCGTTCCCGTCACGTCCGTGGGCGACGGATCGGCGGGCTGCGTGACCGCCGCGGTGTCGCGCGCGGGGCGATCCGCCGCCTGCTGTTCATCCCCATCGCCCCGGCCGAACATGGCCCACATGGCGCCCGCACCCACCAGCAGCGCCAGCACGATGCCGATGATCAACCCGCTTCCGCCCTTACGCGCGGGCGCGGCTGGACGCAGCGGCGGCATGGCGCGCGGCGACGACACGGCCGCGGGGACCGGCCTGCGAGGGGCTTCCTCGCGGATGGGCGGCGGCGCGGGAGCCAGCGCAGTCACGTCGTCGGCCGGCGGCGCGGCCACGGGCTGGATGTCGACTGGAGGCGCGGAAGCCGCCACGGGCGCCACGATGGCCGGCGCGGGCGCAACGGCGGTGACGTCATCCGGACGCTGGGCCGCATCCAGCGCTTCGGCAAAGGCGGCGGCGTCCGGATACCGGTCCGCCGGCGACTCCGACATTGCCCGCATCAGCACCGCTTCCACCGCGGCGGGGACGCGCGAGTTGAAGGCGCGGATGGGGCGGCGCACCGTCCACGAGGTGGGCGCCTCGCCGGCCTTGGTGGCGAACGGCCGCTCGTTGGTGAGCAGCTGGTATCCCACCACGCCCAGGCTGAACACGTCCGTGGCGGCGGTCAGGTCGCGCGCGCCGGCCAGCTGCTCGGGGCTGGCGTAGGCCGGGGAAAGCGGCGTGTTGGCGCCCCGCGTTACGGTGGCGTCGTCTTCCACGGCCTGCGCGATCCCGTAGTCCAGCAGGCACACGCGCGTGGGCTCGTCGTCCGAGGCGGGCTCGGCCAGAAAGATGTTGGCCGGCTTGACGTCGCGGTGGATGAGGCCGGCGCGGTGACCGATGGCGAGGCCCTCCGCCGCGTCGCGCAGGATGCGCAGGCCATCGTGCAGGTTGGGGCGGCCGTGATGGGTGAAGTACTGGGACAGGTTCTGGCCCCAGAGCATTTCCATCACCAGAAAGTCCAGCCCCAGCTGCGGATCGGTGCCCACGTCGTGCACCGTCACCAGGTTGGGATGGTGCGGCAGGCTGGCGGCCGCGCGCGCCTCCTTCTGCAGGCGCTCGCGCATCTGCTCGCGCAGCCCCTCGTCCACCGCGGTGAGCGTAATGACCTTTACGGCCACGGGCCGGTTCAGCCGCTTGTCCAGCGCCTGGTAGACCACGGCGAACCCGCCGCGGCCAATCACCTGCTCGATGGTGTAGCGCTTCACCAGCGTGTGGCCGGTGAGCAGGCCTTCCAATCCCGCCATGTGCCCCCGCATCCGCGAGTTAGCGCCGCTCGGCTCCCGGCCGGCCAGCCCCGGACCGTGTGGCAAGATGCGAACCGGATCAGACGACGCCTGTTCCGGCCAGCTGCACCGGGCCGCCGCCATCCGCCGAAACACAGCGCGCCCTCCCGTTGCGGGGAGGGCGCAGGTAGGAAACGGCAGGTGCGATGGAGTTCAGTCCGGCGCGCGCGTGCCGGGAAAACCCTGCAGTCCAGCAAATACGCGCGCCTCACGCCAGCCCCAACCACCGCCACCGCGCAACGCCGGAGGCGTATGCCGCTCGCGGTAGCTCCACTCGCCGCGGATGACCGCGAGGTCCACATACGCTACTGAATCCGTCACCACCACCGATTCCACGCGAACGAAGCGGTTGCGCCCTGGCCGCGACGGGGCGGGCTCCTGCGCGCAGGGGTCGTTCACCGGGCGGTCCAGCAGATCGCGAGCGATGAACCGGATGCTGTCGATCATCGCGACGGGCCGGCCGGCCTGCTCGTACACGCTGCATGCATCGAAGGGCAGCAGATCGCCCATCTGCCCCGCCCTTGCCGACATCACCGTGCGGATCGCTTCCAGCCTGGATCCGGCGTGCTGCGCGCTGGCGGGCATGGGAGCAGCGCCGGCTCCGAAGAGCAGCAGGATAAGGAGAACGCCCGACGTTCGAGACATGGTGGCAATCTGATTTTGGATGATCTCCACAGGCCGCAACCGGCGCTCGGGCTGCAGATCAGTGCGACGGAGTGATCCGCGTGCCGGGATACACTTGCACGCCGCGGAGCGCCCAGCGGCGTCCATTCGCCGTCAGCATGAGGTCATGGCGCTCGCGATACATCCATTCTCCGCGCTGGACGGTGAGGTACACTGAACCCGTGGAATCGCCCAGCACCAGAGAATCCACCGCCACGCTGCGCGAGTTGCCGGGCCGTGATACGGGGGCGGGCACCGCGCACGGTTGATTGACTGGCCGGTCCAGGAACTCTCGAAGCCCCGGGGAAAGACGCGAAATCAGACTGTCCGGTCTGCCGCCCTGCTCGTAGACGGTGCATGCGTCGAACGGAACAGGATCATCCATCATGTCCAGACGCGCCCGCATGCTGGCTGAAACTGCATCGAGCTTGTCCGCGCGGTATTCGCTTTGGCCCTGACCGCTCAAAGAGCCGCTGTGGCCTGCCAGCAATGCCACGATGAACAGGATCAGCGACTTTTCAAGCACGAGTTCTCTCCGGGGTTGAGCAGGTCGAAAGGATAGTCCATGTAGATCAGATAATTTCCCACTTGGTGCGAACCGAGAGGGTGGCGGTAGCCCAGTTCATGCCCCGCCTCGTGCAAGGCCGTAGCGGCAAGCTCATAGTAATCGCCTGACAAGGCCAAAACGAGCGTCTTGGGTTCGATATGGATGGTTCCGCTTCCCTCATCCCACGCGCCGTAATGATCGCGTGTTCCGCTGGGTGTATCATACTTTCCCTTGAACACCTCCCCGCTCGTCACCATGCTGTTGAATGTGTTAAGTAGTTGCTCGCACATCTCTGCAGTGGCAGAATCGCTGATCTCAGCCTTTGGACGCACGAAGGCAGCAATTGCATTCTTGATCAGTTGCTTGTCGTGGTCGGACAGTAGCTGATTACACGTCGGATCGACATTCGGATCGCAGGACATCGAAGGATTTCCCCCGCCGCCCCCACCGCCGCCGCCGGAAGGCGAGGTCGGACTGCAGGTGCCGTAAAAGGCGCAGTCGTTCTCCATCACCGGGATGTCGGTGGGTTGATCTTCGCAGCTGGGGTACGTTCCCCCGTTCTGGCATGCGGTCACGACAACCACCCACGGGTCTGCCATCACCTGCATTGTCGGCTCGCCCGGGGCGCCCTCACGAATGAAGGTGCGGGTGATCCGCTCCATGGCACCCCGCGTTGCCGGGACCGTGCATTCGGCGTTCCGCACCAGGGTGGCGCCATTCGCGTACCCTCGGTAGGTGAACGCCCGCGTGACACCGCCGGGCGCCAGCTCCGCCCGCGGGAACACAACGTTCATCCGCCGCCCGTGCTCGGCCGACTGCCCACGTCCGTGCACGTTCCGGACGAACAACTCACACGAGTACACCACGCCATCCGCAGACCTCGCGCTGCTCGGTGCATCGGGCGCTGCGCTGGGCGGTGTGCTCCGGCTCACGGGATTGTCGCACGCCGCGGTAGATGCGAGCAGCAGGACAGCGACAAAAAGGCGAGTCTCGCGTTCATGTGGGCCCAGGGCTGAAAGGTGGGAGCGGATCTCGGTAAACCGCTGTGTGACTCGAGGCAGACACTCAGCTGGATCACAAATAACGTCCCGATACACGCGATTGCAACAGCAGACTGGCCCGCAGATCCAAGAGATGCCGCCGAGCATGGACGACAATGCAAACAGAAGCATGCGGATCCTCCATGAACTGGCTAGAAACCAATGCATTCAGACCGCAAGCAAGAGGCTCTGTCCTCTCGATGGCGGAAAGTATATGATATTGGAACTCTAGTCGGTTCAGCACGCACGTTAGCGGACACCGAGCTTTCTATGAACGACGCCTCATTCCCTGGTCCCGGGTTTCTCAACCTGCAGATGGATGCGCTTTCTAAAGACAGCCACAAGGATGACTTTTTAGACCAACGCTGGGACGGGATTGTGGTACCCGACCAGTTAGATGAAGTGGTTGTACTTGCTGATGGGGCGAGTGGCCCTTTATACCCGCTACCAGAGCCGGATTCTAGTGAGCTGGCCCTTCTTCTACCGCGAGACGATCACCGGGCCATCTACACGCTCCTGCATGCGCGGCAGGATCATCCACCCACAATGGCGGAGATTCGTGCCCATGCAGAGCGCACCTTGGGGGAAGCACATGAGCAGATAGACCGCCGCACGCGAGAGTTGCGAACTCATTTCCTGATTGAAGTCGTTCACCGCCGCGGCTCTGGGAAGCGTGCGGAAGCGACGTACAAGCTCGTTGGCCGACGGCCCGCTAAAGGAGGCGCGCGGCGGCAATTAAGTGCGAAGACTGAGGCCACCGTTTTTGAGGCATATGGATACAGGTGTGCGATGTGCGGCAGGTCACCAAAGGAGGATCGCGTAAAGCTAGTCATTGATCATAAAATCCCCGTCGACTGGGGTGGCACAGACGACATTGATAACCTCCAAGCGCTCTGTAGTGAGCACAATCACGGAAAGCAGGCTCACTTTGCTTCATTTGACGAATATGGTCCGGCGATCCGCGATGCAATCAACCACGGGGAAGTACACCTGCGGATTGGCGAACTCCTGAAGGCACTACAAGGCCGTGATGTTCCGGTCGATGTAGTCAACCTGGTAGCACGAGAGGAAAACAAAGGAGATCCAACCCGGCGCTTACGCGAACTCCGCTCGATAGGTTGGGAAATCAAGGTTAGCAAGAAACGAGTGGGGAAGCGCATGATCTCCTACTACCGGCTCGAGCGGTTTGCCGCGTGGCCGCCGGAAGGGCCCCGGGCGGCAGTGAGCCACATCGAAACCGAACGAAAGAAAAGGAAGCGAGCATAGCGTGCTACAAACGCGTGATCTATTCAGTCGCCGGGCCGTTGGTGTTACTCGCGAGAGTCCCACGCACGGCCGCTGTGATAACTTGTGCCACGCCTTCAATGTCCCGCTTAGTGTCGCTTTCCCAGAAGCGCAAGACAGTCCAGCCTTTCGCCCGCAGTTCAGACGTCACGAAGTCGTCTCGTGCTACATTCCGCTGGAACTTACGTACCCAGTATTCCCGGTTTGGTGATTTTATCTTTGCCACCACAGCATCGAGGCCTTTCTCTCTCAACAGCCGGCCGTGCCAGTAATCTCCATCAATGAAGACGGCGAGACGCTGCCGGGGAAAGACTATATCCGGCTTACCGGGCAGACCGGTGTAGTAGGTGCGGTAGCGAAGTCCCCTGCGATGCAAAATTTTGCGTAAAGCGACCTCAGTCCGATTGTCCTTGGATCGGATCGCGCTCATGTTACGGGCAATTTCATCGCGGGGCTTCGGGCGATAGCTACTCATAGCGCAGCCCCAAGTTCTCAATGCCAACCCGGTAATACTCACACATCTAGCGTGAGCACTTCAGATTTGCGCGGCCGGGCTCGCGCCGTGCCTTTTCCCGTGAGCGCATCCCGGATAGAGGTTGCGACAGCCTCTGCAACAGGCGGCGGGAACGCGTTCCCTACCTGTCTATAAGCGGCCGTTTTCCGTCCCGCGAACTCCCACTCACGGGGAAAGCCTTGAATCTCAGCGGCCATAGAGACGGTGAGCTTCGGCGCACCATCGATGGGGAAATCTGGCCCGGGAGGTAAGTCGGCGAGGCCCATAGCATCTACCCTCATTGCACGCCACGCGGCTTTAGCCCGGGTTGGCCCGAGATCTGGCCCGCCGTGCTTTTTCGATCCGCCAACGAGCGTAGGGGCGATGCCTGAGGCTACCTCCGCCCATGCGTTTGCACCCGCCCACTCCCGTGCCGCCATAGCGGAACGTAGCGTGCTTCCCACAGTCGGGGGAACTCCTACCGGCTCCGGCCATGCGAACCGGGCGAACGCGCGGGGGCGCAGCGCGATGAGAATGAACCGTGGGCGGAGCTGGGGTACGCCGTAGTTGCAAGCGTTTAGCACTCTCCAATCCACCCGGTAGCCCATCCGCTCTAACCTAGCGACTACATCCCGTCTGTAATCCGAAAAACGCGAACCGGAAAGGCCTTTCACATTCTCCAACATGACTGCTTTCGGCCTTGCTTTTTCAATCAGCCGGAGCGCCGTCGGGAAAAGATCGCGCTCATCCTCAGCCCCGAGTTGCTTCCCAGCAATCGAGAATGGGGGACAAGGCACTCCCCCCGCGAACAGGTCGACGCCGCGGTAGTCCCGGGCCCGCAGATCACGCACATCCATCTCAAGCGGATTCCAGCCCGGGCGGTTTTTTCTTAGCGTAGCTGCGGCGAACGGATCAACCTCAACGCAGGCCACGTGGTTGAAACCAGCTTGCTCGATCCCCAACGCCTGGCCTCCAGCGCCAGCGCAAATCTCTAGAGACGTCAGCATCTGGCTATCCGGTACTCAGGAGGACTGGGGGTGAACGGGGGAAAGATGGGTGCAGAGAGGCCGATTTTCAAGACCGCAATCGGAAGATGCGCAAGAACTTAGCCTTACACGATCTTGTTCGTGCAGTGGCGGATTGTGGTCTGCCGGGATGGCACCTTTTCCCAGCCACTGAATGAGAATAGAATAACCGTCCTTAGTGCTGGCCGAATCCACCCAGGGTGAGCGATGCTGATCGAGGATCTGCGGAAGGAATATCACCGGGGTATCTGCAGCGAGATCCTCGGACTGCGTGGCGGTACCTCAAAAGGCTACACCAACGCGGATTCGAGTTCCAAAATGAGTATCGCTATCGCGGATGCGCTAGCGCAGCAGATCGGGGCTCCCTTCTGTCTTCACCCTCCTACTGCCCAACGCGCAGGTTCAGAGTTCGGGAAGCGCACTTGCGAGTTTCTTAGCAAATCATTCCCGCTTCTCGCTCACCTTCGGCCGGGCAAGTGGAAGTTTTCGACAAGCCAAGCGAAGCTAGGAATCGCAGCTTTTGAACAATATGCCCACTTGTCGAAGCTGAGCCGACTAGCTAGCGCCCACCCCGAGATCCGGGACATACTCGGGCAGGACTATTTTATTACGCCTGACATCACCGTGGCGCGTGAACCTGTTGACGACTCGGAAATCAACCAGCACCAGATGCTTGTCGAGCCCGGGGCCGGGCTCGCTACGTTGACCCCGTTTCGTTCGGCAAACCAAAAGCTGGCTTTTCTGCACGCAAGCATTTCGTGCAAATGGACTATCCGGAGTGACCGAGCCCAGAATACACGTACAGAGGCGTTGAACTTGGTTCGGAACCGGAAGGGAACTACACCGCGTATCATCGTTGTTACCGCAGAGCCCTTGCCGGCGCGAATCACCTCAATCGCACTTGGGACTGGAGATGTGGATTGCACGTACCATTTTGCTCTCCGCGAGTTGCGTGCAGCTCTGAGCTCACATTCAAGATTCGACTATCCGGCCGAAGAAGTCGAAACCTTGGTAACCAGCCAACGTCTGCGTGACATCAGCGACCTTCCTTTCGACCTAGCCGCTTGAGCTCCGTGCAGGTCCGACCACACCCCAACTAAGGCGCGGGATGCCGGGGCCGCCCTCTGCGATACCTGATCCACCACACGATGGGCACCGGCCTGTTTGCCTGCCAAACCGCTGCCCCACAGGCACGGGTGGAGTGGGGCTAGGCAACCGCGGCTGGCAGTGCCGTTAAAGCACTTAGCTCTATCCCGTAGGCTTTGCACTACCCGCGTTCGAACGCGCGTTTGCTTGACGGGGCTCGGCGCGGCGGCCACGTTGTGCGGCTTCCTTGAAGGCGGAACCCGGAACAGGGAGACGACGACGTGAGTTCCACGGCAACCCGTACGCCGGCCCGCGCGGGCCGGCGCACCCCCGTGCTGCTGGCCCTCGTGGCGCTGTGCGCCTGGACCCCGGTGCTGTGCGCGCAGCAAGCCGCGCCCGCGCCGGCCGCCCCCGCGAACGAGACGGCGGGGCAGCAGTTCTGGCGGTGGCTGCGCGACGAGGCGCACCGCTTTACGGAGCTGGGGCGCGGCGGGATGTTCACCTCGCCCATGCGGTACGGCATCTCGCCGCAGCTGGCGCGCACCATCCACCGCGCGGCGGAAACCGAGGGGCTGGATCCGGAGCTCGGCTTCCGGCTGGTGCGCGCGGAAAGCGGGTTCAACCCGCGGGCGCGCAGCCACGCCGGCGCGCTGGGGCTGACGCAGCTGATGCCATCCACCGCGCGCTGGCTGGACCGGCGGATGACATCGCGCGAGGCCATCATGGAGCCGGAGCCCAACCTGCGCGCGGGGTTCGGCTACCTGCGGCGGCTGATCGACAAGTACCAGAACCTGAACCTGGCGCTGCTGGCGTACAACCGCGGCGAGGGCGCCGTGGACCGCGACCTGCGCCGCGGCCGCGATCCGGAGAACGGGTATACGCGGTACGTGCTGGGGATCGGGGTGGAGCGGTACCGGGGGGATGGGCGACGAACGGCAGGGAATAGGGAATAGGGAATAGGGAATAGGGAATAGGTACGGCGGATGGCGGCGCCGGGTGCCATCCTGGAGGCACCGAGGGCTCTTTCCACGGCGCCGAATCCACGCGCTGACGAAAGTTTACGTTCCGCGCGAGAACGGGCTCGCGTGGCGCGACGTTGGCTTGGCGGATGGTAGATCCTTCGCTCGCGCAGGACTCGGCCCCGGGGAAAGCTCCGCGCACGCTCGCTCAGGATGACGCCATTGGGCGTTATTGCGGCCACAGCATGCGCTCTCCACGGAGTCGCGGCGGCGGGGACGAGCGAGACACCGTCCTGCGGTGCGCTCCGGCGTCACGACGCGCGAGTCACTTTCGAGGTGGCGCTCAGGCGCGTGAGAACGCACAAGACACGCTCCGCCGCATGGCGCTTCGCGCGCGACGTACGGGTACTCTGCGCCAGCTGACGCCTGGGAATAGATGAAGAACGCCCGCCGCGACCATGGGATCGCGGCGGGCGTTTCTCGTCGGGATGGGGCGGGTTACTCCGCGGCGGCGGGCGGGTCGGGGACTTCGCCGCCCAGCTTGCGGATCACGTCGTCCAGCGTGTCCTTGCCATCCATCACGAATACGACACCGGGCGTGGGAATCACCTCCACGATCGGCGTGCCGGGCGCGGGCTCGCCCTGCAGTTCCATCAGCCCCGCGTGGTCGGTGCCCAGCTCCAGCTCATCCGCCGAGCCCAGCATTCCCTGCGACTCCTCGCCGCGCAGCTTGCCTCGCTTGATCTTCGTCCCGTTGGGCAGCGTAACCCCCGTGCGCACCACGGGATAGTACGCGCCGGCCCGCACATTGGGCGCGCCCGTCACGATCTGCAGCGGCTGCTCGCCGCCATCGTTCACCACGCAGATGCGCAGGCGGTCGGCGTTGGGGTGCTGCGTCACCTCTTCCACCCGGGCCACCACGATCGGCTTCAGCAGTTCGGCGAGCGGGACGATGCGCACACCCTCATATCCCGCCTCCGTCAGGTGGGCCGCGATCTGCTCCGCGTCGTCCGGGAGCGTGGGAATGCGATGGCGAAGAACCAGCTGGCTGACGTTCACGAACGGACTCCGATCGGGGTTCACAATGGGGATCGATCCCAAGATACACCATCCACCGCCATCCACGCAGTGCATCGAAGGAGCAGATGATGATCATCCGCCCCTCCGTGACCTCCGTGCATCCTCCGTGACCTCCGTGTGAAACGGCGGTTCAGCGATGCCGGCTCACCGCGTGGGCAGCGTCCGCCAGCGCGCGCATCCATGCCCCCACGGCGGGATCGTCCGGGATCGCGAGCAGATCCAGCGTCGTTCCCGGAGACGCGTCAGACGCGGACGCGTCCAGCCGCTGCGCCACGCCGCGCCGCAGCAGCAGGTCGCCCGCTTCGTCGATGCGGGCCAGGGCGTCGTCCGCATCCTCCGCAGGCGGCACCGGGCGCGGGATGCGCGCGCCGAACAATCCATCCGCGATGGTCGCCTCCACCGCAAGCGCGGTCGGCAGGTGCGCCGTCCCCGCGAACGCCCGCACGTCCGCCGTAAGCCCGCGCAGGTCCCCGGGCGAGCACTCCGCCACCAGCTCCGTCGACAGCGCGAACACGTATTCCCCGCCAGCGGACGGAAGCGCGCGCCCCATCAGCACGCGGCCGGGCAGCGCCTCGCCGTACGGATCGCGGATGACCAGTTCCCGCCCATCGAGCAGCGAAACCACGTCCGCCGTCTCGTCCCCCGTGCGCCGCACGACGCGCCACGCGCCGGGGATGGACGCCACCAGCGCCTCCGCCGCGGCGCGCCGGGACGCGGGCCAGTGCGCGGACTCGGGCGCATCCAGCAGCAGCCGCAGGATGGGTTGCCCGGCCGCCAGCGTGGGCCGCTCCGCGAACGCCCATTCCATCCGCCGGGTGATGGACCGCGCCGCGCGCTCGCTTTCGTCGTCCGCGGCCTGGCTCCAGCGCTCGCCCAGCCAGTACGCCGCCTCCGTTTCCATCTCCAGAAGCTCGTCGTGCGCGGCCCACGCCTCGGCGGCGGCCAGAACGCGCTCTGCCGCGCGCCCCAGCGCCTCAGCCGGGTGCAGCGCGCGCACGCCCAGCACGATGGCGTAGCGGGGGTGGATGAGGAGCATGAGCGCGTGCGCGTGCCGCTCCAGCGCGGCTTCCTGCAGCCACTCCTGGGCCAGCGCCAGCGGGGGATCGTCGGTGGAGGGCATCATTTCCGCCGCGCTGTGCGGAAGGCGGATGCGCATGGAATCCAGCAGCCGCGCCACTTCCTGTGCCGATGTGCGCAGCGCGTCGCCGGACGGCGCGCCGGGCGCATCCAGTGCGTGCGCCACGATGCCGTCCGCCAGCGCCGCCGCGCCGCTCACGATGCGCTGCGATGGATCAACGCCGTCGGACGCCAGCGTGCCCAGCGCGGCCCCCGCCGCGGCGGAGGCCAGCACGCGCACCGCGTACGCCGCACCGGGCGCCAGCGCGATCAGCCGCGCGCCGGCCGGGAGCGTGCGCGAGGGGCGGGTGAGGACGGATGCGGTCATGAGCACTTCGGGCGAAGGTTCCTGCAACGCGTGTATTTCGTCCACATCCTTGCGCTTGCAACATCTTCGCCATCCGTTCGGGAGATACTGGACGGAGAGGATGAGAAAACACGCATTCCGCCACCCGTGATGCGATCGCGACAGGCTCCACGGCGGCCCCCACCCGTGCGAGAGCGGATGAATCCGCCGCTCAAACAGCGGTAAGCCCCGACACATGGCCGCTGTCGCGTCCACGTTCGGGGCTTCAACTGCATTGCGGCATAGACATCGTTGATCGAACCCGGTCCGCGGAGGCGGACATCGTGTTATTCGAGGCGCGGTTTCAACCGCCGGGCGGGTATCGCCGCCCCGGGCCGAACCAGCCCCGGCGCTGCGGTCTCCTTCCCCTGGTTTATGGGGAAAGGTCGGAGATAGGGCCTCTCTCCCCCCGCGCCGCACCATCCACTCCGCACGACACTGGTGTGTGCTCCCTCTCCCACATTTGTTCGTGGGAGAGGGTCGTCGTGCGCAGCACGCGGGGTGAGGGCCCCCGCCGGCGGCCGCACGAGCCTCCGCTGTCCTCGCATCATCATCATCCCGTTCCTCGACGGCATCCCGCACCCCGGATGCCGGCGCTCCCGCTTGTGATCGGCGCGCGCAACGGGTAGGATGCGCGCTCGATCCATCACCCCCGCGCCGATCCCGATGCCGCAGACCGAAATCGCCGAAAGCACCCTGGAGTACCAAGGCACCCTCACCACCCCCGCGGCTGCGCTGCTTCCGCAGCGGGACGCGCTGGCGGCGGGGCTGTTCACCGCGCTCGCTCCGCTGGGCCTGGCGCTCGCCGACGTGCACGTGGACGACGATCCGTCCGGTTCGCTGGCGTCGGCCATCGTGGCGGAACTGGGGCCCGGCGGCGTGTACCGCTTCACCTTTGACGGGGTGCAGTGGACCACGCTGGACCCCGACCTGCGCGATCCGGCCACCATCGTCAAGCCGCTGGCGCTGGGCCGCAACTGGCTGAAGACCGCCGCCCCGTCTGCCGCCTTCGAGAAGCACCAACTCACCTTTTCCGCGCATCACCTGGTGCTGGACGGCACGGTGGAATCGGCGATGGCGGGGCTGCGCGCGCCCACGCTGGCGGCGCTCGGCGAGGCCCGGCCCACGGGCGTGGTGTTCCGCGCGGTCCAGACGGCGCGCAACCTGGAGGTGGAGTTCACGGTGGACCGCTCCAGCGTGTACGACGCGGCGCTGTTCGCCTCGCTCACGCTCATTCAGCGCGGGGGCACGTGGGATCCCGCCAACCTGCTGCGCGATCTGGCGGCGCTCTACGGCCGCGCCCTGGCCGGCATCGGCGTCACCCCGCCGAAATAACCACCGCGGGGGGCCCTCACCCCGCGTGCTGCGCACGACGACCCTCTCCCACGAACCGATGTGGGAGAGGGAGCACACACCAGTATCGTGCGGATCGGATGGTTTGGCGTGGCGGCGGGCTCCCCCCTCGCCCCGCAAGCGGGGGAGGGGGAGCACCGGGTACGGGGTCCAGACCGTGGCGTTCGTCCCAAAACCCGCTGTATGCAGTTGAAGCCCCGAACGGCGCCTGTGGGCGTCGTGTCGGGGCTTCCCGCTGTTGGAGCGGCGGATTTATTCGCTCCAGAATGCCTGGGCGCGACAGGTCCTTCCGAAACGCCTCACGCCTTCCGCCACGCTCCGGCGCTCCCGGTCTGTTCCGGTGAGGGGGTCGGCGGTCGTGCCAGTCCGCGTGAGGCCGCCGCGTCGGCTACTGCTTCGCCGAATCCGCCGTCGTCTGCCCGGTCGCGTTCCCCACGGGGCCCGTCGCGCCGCTCTGCACCGGACCGCCCGTGGCCCCCTGCGTCTGCACGGTGCTGTCGGCATTGGGATCGGTGCCGGGGCCGGACGGGGCGTTGGGGTTCACCGTGCCCGCCGGCGGCAGCACCGGCGGAATGTTGGTGCCCGCCGACATGGAATCGGGGCGGCTGGTGGCCTGGTTCTCTTCATCGGGCACCTGGTGCCCGCCGGAACCATCGCAGGCGGCCAGCGCGAAACCGGCGGTCAGAACCAGGGCGGACAGGGAGCGCAGCCTGAACATCGGCACCTTTCGGGCAGAATCGTTTGGATGATTTCAGTCCTCGGATCGGGGCGGTTCCGCATCCGTCGTACCACGCCGCGCGCATCCATCCTCATCTACCCGGAATCCGCCACCGCACGCACCACCATCGCCCGAAGCGCGCCCGAAACCCTTGCGTACCCCGCCCGCTTTCCGCAAGCTTGGCGGTCCGGCCGCCCACGCGTCCGCTCCCGCACCGCTCCTCAGTCCCACCGGCCGCCGCGCCCAGCGCCCCGGCCACGCACTCCCGCCCATGGCCAAGCACATTCCGCCGTCCGACCAGGAACTGTACGAGATCGAGGCGCTGGCCTGCGACGCCACCCCCGGCCCCTGGGAGCCGCAGGTGGTGCTGGACTACGTGACGGGCGAAAGCGCGCGCGTGGTGGTGCACGCCCCCGAATCCGACAGCGAGTTCCGGTACGTGGTGGAGCGCGAGGTCGACATCTCCGAGGCGGACCAGCGCTACATCGCCGCCATGCATCCCGATGCGGGGCTTCGGCTTGTGCGCGAGATCCGGCGGCTGCGGCGGGTGGAGGAACGCATGGATTCGCTCTGCTCGGTCATGCAGCACCTGAACGCGTTTCTGGAGCGGCGCGGGCTGGTGGCGCAGGCGCAGCGCTTTGTGGAGGTGCGCGCGCAGCTGGAGCGCATTCAGCCGGAATCGTTCAACGCGGCGCCCCGGGACCCCGCGTCCCCCACGCGCCCCGAAACGTCTTCTTCCCTCGCCTGACGGTCCGGGGCGCCCGCGGGCGCCCCGTTTTCGTATGGGGACCGGCCCTCACGCACCAACCCGACTCACCCCGCCGTCCAGATGTCTGCAACCCGCGAAATCCGCCTTCCCGACCGCTTCTACCTCCCCCGCACCGATGCGGCCGGGCGCGAAATCCACGACGTGATGCCCTGGGAGGGCGCGCTGCGCTACGCCACCGACGGCACGCGCGTGGGCATTCAGTTTCAGGACGGGCGCGTGGTGTGGCTGGGCGATGCGCAGAGCACCACCGACGCGCTCGCCGATGACGGGCAGGCGATCACCGCCAGCTTCGCGGAGGACTTCGAGGGGGTAAACCTGGATGCGCTGGTCGGCGGGCTGCGCGAGTACATGGAGCGGCATCCTATCCTCAAGTCCGTGTGGGAGGATGACATGGCCCAGCTCGACTCGCTGCGCCGCACCCCCGCCCGCCGCGCCTCGCTCCCCGACGAAGCCGCATAGGCAGTTCGTCGTTTGTGGATGGATGACGATCGGCCCGGCCCCCGCTCAGGGTGCCGGGCCGATCGTCATTCCCGCGCTGATCATCCCGCATCCGCCACCGCTCGATCAGCCGCCCGGATCGGTCCGGCGCGCATCCCACACTGCCCGCGCACCCATAATCCGCTAACAGACGCGCGGCAGGTAGTGTGTCGGCAGGCTCCCGCGCGTCACGCCGCCCATCGTGTGGCGGATGGCGCGTCGGGTGTGGGATGGATGATGATGACCAGCCGCGCACGCCCCGGATCCCCGCCCGAAAACCGAAAGGCGTCCCCTCCCAAAAATGCGGATGAACTCAGCACGGGCGCCGGCCAGCGGCACCGCCACACGATCTGGTGGAAGCCTCAGAGGCCCGTCTGTCATCGACGATACCGCGCACCCGCCACGGGTGCATGCGGCGGCGGTTCACGGCATGGTGAGGCCGCCGTCGACGGCGATGTACTGGCCGGTGGCGAAGCCCATCAGGTCCGAGGCGAGGGCGGCGACGGCGCGCGCGATGTCGTCGGGCTGGCCCAGCCGGCGCAGCGGGGTGGAGCCGCGCACGATCTCCTGCACTTCCGGCGTGGTGGGCTCCGACGCGGCGGTGGTCATGATGAGCCCGCCCGCGACCATGTTGACGGTGACGTTCTCCGGCCCCAGTTCCGCCGCCAGGTTGCGGCTGAAGCCGAGCATGGCGCTCTTGGCCGTGGTGTAGGCGTGGTACTGCACCACGGGATTGGTGATCAGGTTGGTGAGGATGTTGATGATCCGCCCGCCGCCGCGCGCGCGAAAGTGCGGGAGCACGGCCTGGCAGGTGTTCACGGCGGCGTGAACGGTTCCGTCGATCTGGTCCTGAAAGCCGCTCCACTCCATCCGCGCGAAGGGGACGTTGGCGATGGGGTCGAAGCGGTAGTTGTGGAGCGCGTTGTTGACCAGGATGTCCACGCCGCCGAACTCCTCTGCTACACGATCGGCCATCACGCGGACGGCGCTGGCGTCGCGCACGTCGGCGGCGAGCGCGACTGCCCGCCCGCCGGCTGAGCGGATCGACGCGACGACATCATCCGCCGCGGCCTGGCTGCTGAAATAGTTGACGCCCACCGCCGCGCCCTGCGCAGCCAGTTCCCGCGCGATGGCGGCCCCGATTCCCCGCGACGCGCCGGTAACCAGCGCGACCTTTCCGTTCAGCAGCATCCGTATCTCTTTCGTGTTGTTGATGATGTGCGTTCGACAGCCGTGCGTTGGCCATCTGTTCGTCAGAGCTCGTCAGCCGGTGCCCGTCGCGGAGTGAGCATGGTGATCGGCGGCGAGTCCGCTCCAGGAGCGAAGGAATTCGCCGTTGCTTGCACGCTCTCGTCAGGCGGCAGGTTCGTGTTCGGCGATGAACATCATCCGCCAATCCCGCACCATGCGCCAGGAATGCCGCGCGGCACTGCGCGGGCGGGGCCGCGGGCAGGCGACCGCGCTGAGTTCATCCGCATTTTGGGAGAGGACACCTTTCGGTTTCCCGGATGATGGATCGCGGTGCGCGCGGCTGTTCATCATCCATCCTCATCCTCAGAACACGCCATCCGACGCACGGAAGGCGGCGCGTCGGCGACGAGGCCCGCCGGCACACCTGTCTGCTGCGCGTCTGTTCATGGACTCAGCCCACGCGCGGCACGGCGAGCCCGCGCAGAGGGCGAGCTTCTACGGAACGCGATCAGGCGGTCGGGGCCAAGGCCATGCGGCGACTGGCGATCCAGGCGGAGGCGGCGAATACCAATCCACCGAACCCGAAGAGCAGCGGCACGCCCCCGCGGTGAAAGAGGACTGCGCCGAGCATGGGCCCGGCGGCCATGCCGAGATAGCGGCCGAAGTTGTACACGCCAATGGCCGTCGCGCGGTCGCGGACAAAGGCGTCGGCCAGGATGGTGGTCTGCACCGGGAGCGACAGGCCGAGCAGCAGCCCGAACACCCCGCCGCCGACCAGCAGCGCCGGGAGCGACCATCCGGAAAGGAAGATGAAGAGCAGCAGCGACGCCGCGTTGAGCAGCGAAGTGACGACCAGCATGCGCGGCCCGTTGAATCGCGCCTGCAGCCGTCCGCCCGCAAAGCTGCCGATGACCACGCCGAGCGACAGCGGAAGAAACGCGAGCCCGGTCCGGTCCGCCGTAAGCCGGTAGCGCTCGCGGAGGATTTCGGGGAGAAAGACGAGAAAGCAGTAGTAGGCGTAGTACTGCACGATGCCGAGCAGGATGACCGCCGACCCGCGCGCGTCACCGAGGATGCGCGCGAAATCGGCCAGCCGCATGCGCCGCGGCTCGCCCATGCCGTCGGGGCGCGTCTCGGGAAGGAGCGCCATCTGCGCCAGCGCGAGCACGACGCCAATGGCCGCCAAGAGGAGAAAGATGCCGCGAAAGCCAAAGTGCACCGCCACGGCCCCGCCGACTACGGGCCCGATCACCGACCCCATGGCCACCAGCATCTGAAACGTCCCCATCGCCCGGCCGCGCGCGGCGCCGGTGAACAGGTCGGCGATGACGGTGGTGGCCACGACGGAGCCGGCGGCGATGCCCACGGCCTGGAGCGCGCGGCTGGCCAGCAGCGCCGGCGCGCTGGGCGAAAACGCGCAAGCGACGGACGCGACCGCGTACAGCACCAGCCCGGGCACGAGCACCGCGCGCCGCCCGCGCCGGTCCGTCAGCGGCCCGTAGACGATCTGCATGACCGCCAGTACGACGGTAAAGAGCGAGATCGTGAGGTTGACCACGAAGACGGAGGTGTGAAAGCGGCGGCCCAGGTCCGGAAGGATGGGCGTGTACACCGTCTGCGTGAACGGCCCCATGAACGCCGCCATGGAGACGAGGACGACGAGCGCGGACGGCGGCACGCGGAAGCGCCGGGCCGGCGCGGCTGTGTCGGGAACGGAAGTCATGAGTCCGGGCCGGAAGTCGCGATGAAAACAGGTAACGCCGCGGAGCAGGAAGCGTGCTTCCCGCCGCCCACCGCCGCGGACGGCGCGCGCCCTGAGTGGCAGGAGTATTGCCCGCCGCGGGACGGAGAATCCGGAATTCCGGCGGCGCGCGGCACGCGTTCCGCCTTCCCGCATCGGTAGCCGGGCATGGCACAGGTACAGTCTCGCAATCTGCTGGAAGGGCCCATCCTGGGCTCTCTTCTCACGCTGGCAATCCCCATCGCCGCCGCCAACATCCTTCAGGCGGCGTATCAGCTGAACGACGCGTTCTGGGTGGGACGGCTCGGCGGCGCGGCGGTGGCGGCCGTGTCCGTCACCACGCCGGTGGTGTTCCTGACGATCGCGGTGGGCGCCGGGCTGGCGATCGCGGGCTCCACGCTGATCGCGCAGTACTATGGCGCGCGCAACCAGGAGATGGTGAACCACATCGCCGCGCAGACGCTGCTGATGGTGGTGATCGTGTCCGCGGTGCTGGGGACGGCGGGCTACATCGCCGCGCCCTCGCTGCTGAAGCTGATGGGCGTGGCGCCGGAAGTGTACGTCGGCGCGCTGGGCTTCATGCGCATGTCGTTCATCGGCCTGGTGTTCAACTTCTTCTTCTTCATGTTCCAGTCGATCATGCGCGGCGTGGGCGAGGCGCGCTTTCCCGTGCTGATCGTGCTGGGGACGGTGATTCTGAACTTTGCGCTGAACCCGCTGTTCATCTTTGGATGGGGCCCCGTTCCCGCCATGGGCGTGATGGGCGCCGCGGTCGCCACGGTGGGCACGCAGAGCCTGGCCGCGGTGATCGCGCTGATCGTGCTGCTGCGCGGACGGCACGGTGTGCACCTGGCGTGGCGCGACTTCCGGCCGGACCTGGCGTACATCAAGCGCGCCTTCTTTCTGGGATTGCCCGCTTCGGTGGAGCAGTCGGCGCGCGCGCTGGGGCTGACGGTGCTGACCTTTCTGATCACCAGCTTCGGCACGCTGACGGTGGCGGCATACGGTGTGGGAAGCACGATCCTGCAGGTGGTGATGATTCCGGCGATGGGGCTGTCGATGGCGGTTTCCACGCTGGTGGGGCAGAACATCGGCGCGGGCAACATCGAGCGGGCGGCGCAAATCGGGCGGCTGGGGGCGTGGCTGGGCTTCGGGATCCTGACCGCGTTCGGGGTAATCGTGTTCGCGCTGGCGCCGCAGCTGGTGGGCTTCTTCGTGCCCGGCGACCAGGACGTGATCGCGGCGGGAACGGTGTTTCTGCGCACCATCGCGCTGTCATGGGGCTTTCTGGGCGCGCAGCTGTGCATGACGGGCGTGCTGCGCGCGTCGGGCAACATGGTGATGACCATGATGCTGACGCTGATGTCGCAGTGGGTGCTGCAGTTTCCGCTGTCGTACGTGCTGAGCAAGCACACGGCGATGGGGTCGCGCGGGATCTGGTGGGCGTTCCCCATCACGTACACGATCACCGTGCTGGTGACGCTGGCCGTATATGCGCGCGGTGACTGGAAGCGGAAGCGGCTTGCCGAGCCGGAGGAGGAGCTCACGGAGCGCGTGACCGCGGACATCATGGCGGGCGAGAGCGTGCGGCAGGGGTAGGGGCGCAACGGCGGGCCCCCACCCGGGCTCGTACTACTCGCCCACCCTCCCCCAAAAAAGACTGGGGGAGGGTTGTTGGGGCGGAGAGTTCGGTGCGGGCGGCGGGAGGCCGTCGCGTGACAAAGATCAGTACGGAAGCGGGGGTCATCGCATGAGCGGAGATCCCCGCGCGGGAGCGGAGATTGGTGCGCGGGAGCGGAGGCCGGCGCGTAAGCCGAGTCTGTTGAGCGAATAAATCCGCCGCTCAAACAGCGGAAAGCCCCGACTCGTGGCCGCTGACGCGTCCACGATCGGGGCTTCAACCACATCGCACCGACACCCGCAGTCCGCGCAGGCGGACGCCGCGCGTTTCAAGGCGCGGTTTCAGCCGCCGGACGCGCGCCCGCCGCCCGGCGCCGAACCCACCCCGGCGCTGAGGTCTCCCCCTCTCCCGCTTGCGGGAGAGGGGGCCGGGGGGTGAGGGCTGCCAGCCGCCGCGCTACACCATCCGGAACGCACGGCTCTGCAGTTCCCCGCTCTCCATGCATCCATCCGCACGAGCAGCACCGGAAACCAACCCCCGGCGAAGCTCTTGCAATCCACCCGCGCTGAGCCGCCCCGCGATGCCCGTTCCGGACACGCGCGAGGGCGGCCGTACCCGATTCCCGAAGCACCTGCATGGGCAACTCCCTGCGCGACCTGCTCTTTGGGCAGGACCGCCGTGACCTGGCCACCGCGCACCTGCCGCGCCGCACGTTCGCCGACGTCGTCCTGCCGCCGGCCACGCGCCGCTCGCTGGACAACGCGCTGGTGCAGATCCGCAAGCACGACGTGATCTTCAACCAGTGGGGACTGGGCGAGCGGCACGAAAGCGGGCTGGGGCTGGCCTTCAACTTCGCCGGGCCGCCGGGAACGGGCAAAACCGTCTGCGCCGAGGCCATCGCCCACGCGCTGGGCAAGCGGCTCCTGGTGGTGCGCTACAACGAACTGGAAAGCCAGTGGGCGGGCGCCACGGCCAAGAACGTGGCCGCCGTATTCGCCTCCGCGGCCGAGCAGGACGCCGTGCTCTTCTTTGACGAGGCCGACGCCATCGCCGGGCGCCGCTTCAGCAACGTGGAGCAGGGCTACCAGCGCGAGGCCAACGCTGTGGTCAACGTCCTCCTGCGCGAACTGGAGGAGTTCAGCGGGGTCGTCATCTTTGCGACCAACCTGGCCGCCAACTTCGACCCGGCGTTCGAGCGGCGCATCCGCACGCACATCCTGTTCGAGCAGCCGGGCCCGGACGAACGGGAAATGATCTGGCGCGTGCAGATCCACGCCCGCAAGACGCCGCTGGGCGACGACGTGGACTTCCGCGCGCTGGCGGCGCGCTACCCCGGCACCGGCGGCGACATCAAGAACGCCGTGCTCAAGGCCGCGCAGATGGCCATCGCCGAGCCGGGCGACGACGCGGAAAAGCGCATCTGGCAGCGGCACTTTGAATCCAGCATGGAAGAAGTGCTGGGCGCCAAGCGGGTGATGGACCAGACGCTGTTCGGCGACGCGGCGTCCATGGCGGCGCTGGCCGCCGCGCGCCCCGGGCCGGAGCTGGACGAAGAGCTGTCGGCGCTCGCCTCGCGCCTGGTGGAGGTGGAGGACGCGGTGACGTCGATGACGGAGGAACTGCGGCGCGTGCAGCGCGCCCAGGCCGACGCGCTCACCCGCATCGACCAGCTGCGCGGCACCGTGGAAGCGGCGGGCGCCACGGCCGCGGAGTCCGCGCGCACCACCGGCGCCGCGGCCGAGCGGCGGTCGGCGCTGGCGCTGGGCCTCGCGGCGGCGGCGGCGCTCCTTTCGGCGCTGACGGCGGCGCTCACCCTGCTCTGACGGGCGCGAGGCATCCAGAATCCGCCACAGGTGGCTAATCCACTCATTTTCTTCCACCGCGGGCGCTCCGGATCGGCCACGCGCGGGACGGCGGCAGGGGGGACGGCGGGGTGTCTATTCTGTATAAGTTCAGAACTTGGCACTTCCGCGTCTTGCCTGTCCCAAAAAGCGGCACTAATCTGTAGAGTGTAATCCAAACCAAGTTAAACAAAGTGCACGCAGCGCCTCGGTTCTCCGGCCCCGGAGGACCGCATGAGCGACCGCGTACCCGATCCGTCCATCGACCGGATCCGTGACCACGTGCGCGCGCAGGTGGCGCGTACGTCGCTGCGCAAAGTGGCCGCGCGCGCCGGTGCCAAGGTGGGCGCGACCAAGAAGTTCGTGGACGGCTCGGTTCCGTACGAGCGCAATCTGCGGCTCTGGAAGCGCTTCTACGCCCGCGACCTGCGCGAGGGGCTGGCCGGCCGCCCGGACGACGCGCTCCCGCCCGCGGAGGCGGCCGCCGTGCTGGAACTGCTGCTCTGGGGCCTGGACGACGGGCGCAAGCAGGCCGTGCGCGAAGCCGCCGAGCTGTTCCGCGGCCTGTTCGTGCGCCACGGCCGCACGCCGCCGTCCTGGGTGCTGGCGGTCGCCGGCGGCCCGGGCGACTTCGCCGCGGAGGTGGATGACGGCGACGAAGACGAAGCGGGCGACGAGGAAGAGGACGACGGCGAGGAATGACCGCCGGCCCCGCGCCTGACCGATGAAAGAGGGCTCCCGTGCAATCCGCGCGGGAGCCCTCTCGTTCGTTTTGCGCCAGCGCCCGGCTGATCTCGATCAGGTCAGGGCGCCACGGGGATGACCATGCGGATCTCATGGGGCTCGCCGGTGAGGTTGGTGAAGCGGGCGGCGCGCATCACGCGCAGAACCTCCTCGTCCACCCCGTGCCCCAGCCCGTCCACGACAAAGATCTCGCCCACCGTGCCGTCCGGCTGCACGGTAAGCTGCACGCGGACGCGGCCGGTGATTCCCGCCGCGCGCGCCGCCTCCGGGTAGCGCACCTGCCGGGCGAGATCCGCCACCGTCCCCACCAGTTCCACGCGCGGGCCTTCATCCGCTTCCGCGCGGGCGGGGGGCGGGGCGAGTGAGCCTTCCGCCGTCCCGTTCACCCGCGCGAGCCGGGCGCGGATGCCGTCCAGCGTCTCCACCCCGGCGCGGCGCCGTTCCTCATCCGTCACCGCCGTGCTGTCGATGGGCTGCAGGTACGTTCTGCCGCCCTGCTCCAGGTACTGCGTGCCGTAGCGCTGCGGCTGGCCAGTGCTGAGCAGCCAGCGGTCCAGCGAGGCGGCGGCCAGCCACCGCGCCCGGTCGTTTCCCATCTCCTCACCGCGCTTGGCAAGCTCGTGCGCCAGGCGGAAGTCTGTGGAATCGGACCCGTGCTGAAAGACCATGGCGGCGTGGTAGTGGTCCGCCGCGGTGCGCACCCTCGACGAATCCAGCAGGGCGCGCGCTTCCCGCCGCCGCTCGGCGTCACGGCGGTCCACCTCGGGGCCCAGCACCGTCGTACCCGTGCGGTCCGCCTGGTCCTGCTCGTACAGCTGCGCCAGGCGGGGATTGTCCGCCGGCGCACCACGCGCCACGGCGCAGGCGGAAAGCGACCCCGCGGCAAGCGCGGCGGCCAGGAGTGTGAAGCGAGGTTTCACGGGTGATCCAGGGATGGATTGGATGGATGGAGCGGGGTTGGAGCGAGGAAAGTAATGCGCGCCCTTCGCGTCTGCACCGGACCGGAGCCGCCCGTGCAATCTGCGCGATCCGGTTCGACACCGCGAGGACCCGGAAGCCACCACTCGCGGTCACGGATGCTCGCCCGGCGCCGGGCCGGGAGGCCCCTCCCCCGGCCCCTCCCCGTGCAAACTGCCGCACGGAGAGGGGAGGACTGCAACTCAGCTTGGTCCCGGACGGTGCCGCGCGGTCGGAGAGAGCCCCCTCTCCCCGGCCCTCTCCCCCGCTCCGCGGGAGAAAGGGAGACCTCAGCGCGAGCGCAGACTCCGGCTTTCTTTTCCGGATTCAATGCGGGTGAAGCTCACAGCAGTATCGTGGAGGCTTCACCCGCGTTGTAGCGGCAACGTCAGTCGCTCACGCGGTTCGGGCTTGCACCCCGACGTGCATCACTGGCCCCAGACCCTGAGCACTGGGCACTCTCGTACTTCCGTACTTTCGTACCTCCGCACTTTCGTACTTCCCTCAATCCACGATCGCCCTCCACACCGCCTCCGTATCCGCCAGATCCGCGAACAGATGATCCGGATGGCATTCGGCGAGCTCATCCCGGCTGTACGTTCCCGTGGCCGTGGCGATGGTCCGCACGCCCAGCGCCTCGCCGCAGCTGATGTCGAACGGCGTGTCGCCGATGATGACGATCTGCTTGCGCGAGAACTCCACGCCCGTGCGATCCCTGGCCCGGCGGACGGCGACGGCGGGGAGCTCCGCGCGGTCGCCGTGGTCCGATCCGTACGCGCCCACCTGAAAGCGGTCAAAGCCCAGCCCCGCCGCGTCCACCTTGATGCGCGCGCCTTCCAGCACGTTTCCCGTCAGCAGGCCGAGCACGGTGTCGTTCTCCGACTCCACGCGGTCCACCAGCGCCGCCGCGCCGGGAAGCGCATGCACGGTGGCGGGATCCAGCGTATCGCGCAGCACGCGGATGTACACGTCCCAGAACGCGTCCATCCCCGCGTCGATGCGCGCGCGGTCCAGCCCGGCCTGCCCCAGCACCTCGCGCAGGATCTGCGGATCGGTGCGCCCGGCCATGTTGTAGCGCTCCACCTGCCCCGTTTCGCCGTACACCTCGCGCAGCGCGCGCGTCACGGCGCGCTTGCCGGCACCGCCGGCGTTCAGCAGGGTTCCATCGATGTCGAACAGCACCAGCCGCCGCATGCGTCTCCTCGCTCCAGGGTTGTGCGGACCTTTTGCACGCGGCGGGCCGCCGTTCATCCACGACGCACGAGCGCCCCGCCCGGCAATGCGGGCGGGGCGCTTTCATCAACCGGCAACGCTCAGCGGCCGACGGGCTTGAGCAGGTCGTACGGATTCAGGTTCTCGCCGTCCCACCAGCGCGACGGGTTCTGCAGAATGGCCACGGAAAAGTGCAGGTGGCAGTCGCCCGGCTGCGCGTTCCCCGTATCGCCCACGTACCCGATCACCTCGCCGCGCTGCACGCGCTGCCCCTCGTGAAGCCCCTGCGCGTAGCTGTCCAGGTGCGCGTAGTAGTAGCGGGTGCGGCCGTCGTCGTCCATCAGGTAGATGGTGGTGCCGCCCAGCCCGCTGATGTGCAGCTTGCGGATGGTGCCCTCGGCCACGGCCATCACCGGCGTGCCGCGCGGCGCATGGATGTCGATGGCGTGATGGGTGCGGCCCTGCGAGCGCGACTGCGTGTACGTGTCGTGAAGCTGCTCGCGGGTGATGCCCTGCACGGGCACCATCATGCGTCCGGCCTCGGCGGTGCGGCCCCGGGGGCTCAGGAGGCCGGCGCTGGCGGAAAACATGGAGGCGGTGGGCGCCTGTGCCTTCGCGGGAAGCGCGAGGACAACGAGGGCCAGTGCCGTGGCGGCGACGCGCACGGCGGGGAAGAGCGAGGATTTCATTGCGTGATCTCGTCGGCGGCCCGACTGGCGTAGCGGCGCGTGGAGCGCGCGCGGTAGCCTCGTGGCTTTGCGTCCCCGGCTTTCGACGGGTTTGCCGTTTTCGGTGAGGTCCCCGGATGCGGATGCGGCCGGGAAATCGAACGGAAACTGCCTGACGTGCCTGCGAACTGCGGCGGGTGTAACTGACGCTCCGGGTGCATGTTGCGGATACGAACGCGCGACGGCTTCCCGCAGGCACGGGGGCGGCGCGTACACGGCGTTCAGTTGCGTGGGGGGCATGATAATACGAGGCGCCGCCTCACGCCAGAGTCTTACACCTGCTACGGAATCAGATGAAGTCGCCGCAATGACCCATGTCGTTATTGCGCAACGACATACGCTTCCACTTCGATTTCAATCAGCATGGCGGGGTCGATCAGCCTGGCCACTTCCACCATCGTCGCCACGGGCCGGGCGCCGCCGCCCGCAAAGAACTCCCCGTGCGCGCGGCCGAACTCCTCCCATCGCCCGATGTCGGTGACGAACATGCGCGTGCGCACCACGTCCGTCATCCCCGCGCCCAGCAGCTCCAGCGCGGCCCGGATCTTCAGAAAGGTGTACCGGGCCTGCCCGTACGCATCGCCCGCCCCGACGATTTCGCCCTCGGGATCCGTCGCCGTCGTCCCCGCGACGTGGATGTGCGGGCCGGTGCGCACCGCGCGCACGTAGCCGACGGATTCCTCCCACGGCCCGCCGCTGGACACCTGCGTCCGTCCCGCCACCTCGCGGACGGTCATGGCGGGAAGCGGCACGTCGCGCGTCCCGTCGGCGGCGGCGAGCGGAGGGCCTGTGTGGCTGGAAATGTCGTTCATCGTCCGATCCTCCTCGTTCAGTCCACCAGGGCGCCGCGCATCACGGTGATCGCCTGACCGCCCAGGTGCACGCGGTCGCCCTCCACCCGCACGCGCACCACGCCGCCGCGCGCGGACGCCTGATAGCCGGTCATCCGCTCGCGGCCCAGCCTGGCGGCCCAGTACGGCGCGAGGGCGCAGTGCGCGGAGCCGGTGACCGGGTCCTCGGGCACGCCCACGCGCGGCGCAAAGAAGCGCGATACGAAGTCGTACTCGCCGTTCTCCCCCCGCGCGGTGACGATCACGCCGCGCGCCTCCACGCCCGCGAGCCGCGCCTGGTCCGGCCGCAGGCCGCGCACCACGGCCTCCGATTCGAGTTCCACCACGAAGTCGAAGTGGCTGCGCACGATGGCGACCGGCTCCGCGCCCAGCGCCTCGGCGAGCCCGTCCGGGGCGGGCGAGGGCTGCGAGGGTTTGGCGGGAAAGTCCATGGAGATCCACTCGCCGTCGCGTTGCGCGGTCAGCAGGCCGCTGCGGGTGTGGAAGCGCGCGGTGGCGGATTCCGGGAGATGGCCGTCCTGCCAGAGCACGTGCGCGCTGGCGAGCGTGGCGTGTCCGCAAAGGTCCACTTCGACGGCGGGGGTGAACCAGCGCAGCCCCCATTCGTCGCCGCGCGGCTCCAGGAACGCCGTTTCCGACAGGTTCATCTCGATGGCGACGGACTGCATCCACGCGGCGTCGCGGGGCGCGTCCAGCAGGCAGACGGCGGCGGGGTTTCCCGAGAACATGCGGTCGGCGAACGCATCGACCTGAACGAGCTTGAGCGGCATGAACGGCGCGCGGATCGGGGCTGCGGAGGCGAAGGGCGGGAATGTAGGCGGGGATGATGTGCGGTGCAAAACCGGGAGATCGCGGGCGGTCCCCACCCGGGCTCGTACTACTCGCCCACCCTCCCCCAAAAAAGACTGGGGGAGGGTTGTCGGGGCGGAGGGTTCGGCATGCGGTCCCGAGATCTGCGCCGCCGGGCACCTGTTGAGCGGATGAATCCGCCGCTCCACAAGCGCAAAGCCCCGACACCGGCCGCTGGCGCGTCCGGTTCGGGGCTTCAACTGCGTGGGGTACGAGCATGTTGGTTGCGGGCGCAGTCCGCGGAGGCGGACTTCCTGTCTTTCGAGGCGCGGTTTCAACCGCCGGGCGACACCCGCCGACCCGCATCGCCCTCAGCCCCCACGCTGAGGTCTGCCTTTCTCCCGCGGAGCGGGGGAGGGGGCCGGGGAGAGGGGGGCCCTCTCCGCCGAGCGGCACCATCCGGATCGGGTTGAGTTGTCGTTCTCCCTTCTCCGTGCGCAGTTTGCACGGGGAGGGGCCGGGGGAGGGGCCCTCACGGCCTGAGGCCCGCACGAATCCAAGGGACCCATACGAATCAACCCCAACTCCGTGCTGGATCGCCAGCGGGAAGGCTTCTTGCGCTGGTGACCGCCGGCAAGATCACGCACGGCATGAACCAGAGGAGGGCCTGATGAGGCACTATGACGATCCGTACTACCGCGGCTATCCCATGGGACCGCAGTGGGGCCAGCCGCACCCCATGGACCCCAACTGGGCCGACGGCGAGTACCACGGCCAGCGGATGACGCCCGACAACCGCCACGGCGCGTACGGCTGGTACCGCCAGGCGCATGAGCGCGACCTGCAGTCCAGCGGCGGCTTCGACGGCATCTACGACGAAGGCCCGGGCAGCTACGACGCCGGCGGCATCTACCATCACCCCATGCACCACGGCCGCGTGCAGCGCCCCCGCACCCAGGGCATGCCGCGCGGCGGGCGGTACGACGCGCAGTACCGGCACGTGGAAAACGGCGGCGTGCACGGCGACAGCCGCTTCCTGGGCCAGTACAACCGCAACAGCGTGGGCCTGCGCTACGGCAGCGAGTACGACCGCGGCTACGGCCATGCGCCCGGCGCGCGCGGTGAGGGTCGCTACATCCCGCAGGCAGGGCAGCAGCGGCCCAACGAGCGCGGGTACGCCGGCTACAACCGCGGCGGCTTCGCGCCCACCAACGGCCTGGATCCGCGCAGGTAGTTCCGGCTTCGGTGGATGAAAAACAGCGTGGGGCCGCGTTCATCGCGGCCCCACGCTGTTTGTGTTGATCAACTGCCGCCGGGGGGATGATACGCGGAACCCCGATCCGCCCAGCGCCGAACGCCCGTCATCCCCGGCGAGGCGCGCCGGCCGCCTTCTCGACTCAGGCAGCCGGGGCGGCGATGGGGTTGGGCAGGATGCCGGCGATGGCGAGTGCGTCGGCCAGCTTGCCCCCGTCGCGGTTGCGCAGCGCCTGAATGGGCGACCGCGGCTCGCCGCCCTGCATTCCCAGCGCGTCCAGCGCCGCCTTCATCCCCGGAATCCCCAGCTCGCCCACCACCACCTTGTGCAGCGGCGCAATCCGCTCCTGCAGCCGCCCGGCGTCCGCGAAGCGCTCTTCGGCAAAGGCACGGCACAGCTCCGCGCACTCCTCCGGCATCAGCAGCGCGACGGCGAGGATGCCGCCCACCGCGCCCATCTCCAGCGCCGCGTACAGGATAGCGCCGCTGCCGGCCAGCACGTCGCAGCCGCCGCGGCAGGCATCCACCAGGTTGCCCAGCGTGCGCTGGTCGCCCGACGAATCCTTGATGCCGGTGATGTTGGGGTGCCGCGCCAGTTCGTGCACCAGCCCGGGCTCCAACTCCACCCCGCTGAAGCGCGGCGGCACCTGGTACAGGATTACGGGCACCGGCGACGCGTCCGCCACGGCGCGGTAGTGGTCGCGCAGCGCCGCGGGGGTCATGAGCGGCTTGTAGAACGACGGCGGCTGCACCAGCACGGCGTCGGCGCCGGCCTCAGCCACGGCGCGCGTCTGCCGGATGGCGGCGCGCGTGCTTTCCGCGCCGGTGCCGGCCAGCAGCAGCTGCCCGCTGTCCAGCAGGTCGCGGGTGGCGGCGGTCAGCCGCACCTTTTCGTCCTCGTCCAGCAGCACGCCCTCGCCGGTGGAGCCAAAGAGCACCACGCCGGCCAGCGGCGCGCGCAGCCAGCGGCGCACGTTGGCGCGCATCCCGATCACGTCCACCTCGCCCGTCACCGGATCGAACGGCGTGGTGGCCGGGGCGAAAACGCCGTTCAGTTCCATGATGTTCCCATCCCTCGTGGTTCCGGCGCCAGCCCGGGCAGCGCGCCCGTCGTTACCCCGTCGCCGTGCAGCGGCAGCCGCAGCGTGAATGTCGTTCCCTGCCCCACCGTGCTGTCCACGTCCAGCCGCCCGGCGTGGGCCTCGGCGATCTCGCGGCAGATGGCCAGTCCCAGCCCCATGCCCTTGCCCTTGGTGGACACGAACGGCTCAAAGATGCGCTCCAGCTTGTCCGCGGCAATCCCGGGCCCGTTGTCGGCCACGCGGACGACGGCCCCGGCCGGATCGCGCTCCACCGAAACAGCCAGCCGCGCGCCCTCCTGCTCCGCCATGGCCTCGCGCGCGTTGCGCACCAGGTTGTCGATGGCCTGGCGCAGATAGTAGGCATCGGCCAGCACCACCGCGCGATCCATCCGCGAGGTGTCCACCAGCAGCCCGCTGTCGCCCGCGTCGCGGGCCTCGTGGGCGGCCACGTGCTTCACCAGTTCGTCCAGCGCCACCGGCTGGCGGTTCATGGAGCGCTGCGCGCCGGACGCGTAGACGGACAGTTCCTCCAGCATGTCCACCAGCCGCTGCGACTCGCCGATGATGGCGTCGGCCACCTCGCGGCGCTGCTCGGCGTCGCTGACGATGCGGTCGTTCTGCAGCAGGTCTGCGTGCAGAACGATGGTCTGCAGGGGGTTCTTGATCTGGTGCAGGATGCGCGCGGTGGCCGTGCCCATGGCGGCCAGCTTCTCTTCCTCCGCGCGGCGGCGGTCGGAGCGGCGCAGCAGGGTGACGATGACGCCGGCGGTGAACAGCACCACGCTGGCCACCACCACCACGCTCACCACGAACAACAGGCGGTTGTCGGGCGGAATGGCGGACTGCACCGCCATGACCAGCATCATGCGAGAGTGCGCGGGCGGGGGAACGTGCGACGCGGCGGGGCCGGGCGGCCCCGCCCTTCAGAGTCCACGGCCGTCGCGGCGCGCTTCGGGAATGCGCGAAACGATGAACGACACCGTTTCTCCGCGCTCCTCGCCCTCGGGCACCACGGTTTCCACGATGATGCGCCGCACCACGCCGCCCTCGTCGCGCAGCGTGACCTCCACGTCGATCCCCAGTTCCGGGGCGGCGATGTGGGTGCGCACCCGCGGCCCGGGGTCGCCCAGGGGCACCTCGGAGTTGCGGATGAGGATCTTGGTGCTCTGGCGCCCGTTGTCGAGCCCGCGCGCCACCTTTACCTGCTGAAGCCAGTCTGGCTGGTAGCCGATGATGTACCGGCGGCCGTGCTGGTCTTCTCCCTCGCCCTCGCGGTTGTGGCGTGCCATCCGACCTCCACGTGAGGCATGCACCATCCAACGCAGTTTTCCCGTGGGAATCTCCGTTTTCCTGCGCCTCCGTGTCAAGGGAAACGATACGAAAACCGCGAACTTCCGCACAGGCGCTTCTGCCGTGATTCGCCGGATTCGGGTGCGCGGGAGCGCGAACGGCGGCGCGCGGGGAGGCGGGTGTCTCTACAAAGCGCCCCGCGGCAAGGAGTTGGGGATTGATGACGAAACGTGAACGGAGTTGCCGGCCCGCCGGATCTCACGTTGGACCGCGCAGTGCTTGCGCCCCGGTCGCGCCCCGCCGCGGATCGTGGTCAATCCGGAAATTGGGGAAAGCGGGTCGTGGTGGATCGCGATCGGAACAGGGACGCCGGACGATGCGGCGACCCGCCAAACTTTGGTGCCGGCGAAGGATCTGCTTTCCCCGCGAGAACGGACGTGTGTCCCGCGACGTTGGCTCGGCGGATGGTAGATGTCCAGCCTCGTATGATTATGTGGATGCGCGCCTGAGCCGTATCTTGTCTGCGCAGGCCTGGTTGCTCCTCCGATTCACCCCGCGTGTG